>JAQCBR010000061.1 GCA_027621295.1 Planctomycetota bacterium | reverse complement strand
TGCCCGCCCGTCTTCGAGGCGTCGGGCGTCTCGGTAGAGTCGTTCGGCCTGCACGTGGGGCGGCAACGCGGGGTCCCGGGCGATGGTCACCGTGCGCGTGGGATCATCCGGGTCAGGGACCTCCAGGACCGGGAGCGCGGCGTTCGGGCCGTGGGCGTAGGCCAGGATCAGGTCCGCTTCGCGGCGGAGAGTGGCCGGGTCCTTGGCGAGATCGGCCTGCCGCCGCAGTCCGTCGAGCTTGCGCTGGCGGCGAGTTTCCTCGCGCTCGACCGCACGTCGCAGTTCGTCCCGCTCCTGCGCCTCTTCGCACGCGCGATCGGCCGCGCGGAGATCGTCATCGAGCTCGGCGAGGAGTTGTCTCGGGTCCCGCGCAGTGGATTCCGGGTCCTCGGTTTGCGGAAGCTTCGCCGGGGGAGGGGGCGGATCGTAGACCGCGCCGGGGCGGAGTCGGGCGCCGAGACCGCCGGGCAACCTCGACAGCGCGCGGATGCCGCCGTCTTCGGTGCAGATCGCCCACAGCCCGCGGGCGCCGTGGAGCTCTGCATGGATGGTCAGCGCCGCTCCCGCGCGTAAGACCCGAATCGTGCAAGCTCTGTCGCCCGGCCTCTCGGCCACGGCGTCGATCGAGCCTTCGACCAGGAGGCGCCGCAGCGTGTCGACGCGGGGGCCGGTGACGAATCGATGGCGGGGGAAACGTCGCCGGGTCGTCGTCACGCGACCACGTCGCCCGCCGACCGCGACCTGCAGCGCGGTGCGAGCATCGGGCTCGTCGCCGCGGTCCGGCAGACGCAGGAACAGGAGCAGGTCATCGGTTCCTTCGAGGACCGCGACGTCCTCGACGCGAGCGCCCCGGACGAGGGTGCTCAGCGCGCGGCACGCCGCCGCCACGTCGGCGGCGGTCAGCGCGGTCGGTTCCGGGCCGTTGGGCGCGGTCACCCGCGCTCAGCCCTTGAGCTCGTCCTCGGGATCGTAGGTCCAGCAGAACGCGTCGAGGTCGTATGCGACGATGCCTTCCGGGAAGAACAGGCCCAGTTCGCGCTCGGCTGCTTCCGGGCTGTCCGATCCGTGGATCAGGTTGTAGGAACGGCTCATGCCGAAGTCGCCGCGGATCGTGCCCGGCTCGGCGTCGCAGCCGAAGGTCTTGCCCATCATCTTGCGGCAGATGGCGACCGCGCCGATTCCCTCGAGGGCGAGCGCGACGATCGGACGGCTGGTCATGAACCGGACGAGACCGGCATAGAACGGGCGCTCCTTGTGCGCCGCGTAGTGCTCGGCAGCCAGTTCCTGGCTCATCTGCATCAGCTTCATGCCGACGATCTTCAGACCCTTCTCTTCGAAGCGGTTCAGGATCTTGCCGGCGAGGCCGCGCTGCAGGGCGTCGGGCTTGAACAGGATGAGCGTGCGTTCCATCGGGGTTCTGTGGGGTGTGGAGGGTCCTGCGACTGCAGTGGGGTGGGTGTGATCGACCTTCGAGCAGGTCGGGGCAAGGGCAGCTGCTGGGTTCGGGGCCTCGCATCCCTTGGGACCCCGGGTCATCCTGGGGGCGGATCGAGCTCGTGGACGGGCTCTCGAGGACCGAGGAGACGTCCCTTCTGGGCCGCTCCCATCGAATCAGCAGGCGGAGCAGCATAGCGATGCGAGATCGAGGATCACGGCCGAACTGGCTCATGGCCCTGCTCGGATTCTGGGTCGTCGCGTCCGGCTGCACCGCGACGCCGCCGAACCGCGTCCGGGAGGCGCGGGCCGAGGCGAGGCGCAGCCGAGCCGATGTCGGCGTGGAGTCCCTGCTCCGCGAGATTGCCGCCCGGGAAGCGGCGCTGCAGTCCAACCGTCGCCAGGCCGCCGAGCTGTCACGTGACCTGGAGACCGCCATCGCCGTCCGCAAGGTCCGCGCCCAGGAGCTCTCGGACGCGCTGACGCTGGTCGAGGCGCTGGAGCAGGACATCGCCGCGGCGCAGGGGCGCGCGGAGGAGATCCGGCAGGCGAAGGCGGCGATCTCCGCCGGGGCCCAGGAGGTCGCCGACAAGGACGCTCGCCTGCAGGAGCTTCAGGCTGCGATCGACGAGCGGGCGGCACGGATCGTTGCGCTGGAGGCCGAGCTCGCGGCCGGTGCCGAGGCGGTGGCCGCCAGAGAGGCCCTGCTCGCCGAGCGGAAGGCGGCGCTCCTCCAGCGGATCGAGCAGCTCGACGCTGCGCTCGCCGTCGATCAGCCGCCTGCAGCGGCGGCTCCGGCCGAAGCGGCTCCACCAGCCGAGAAGGAGCCGCCGAAGGCGGAGGGGGGCTCCGGGGGCTGATCCGTCACTGGGTCGGAGAGCGGACCGTCCGACCGCCATCGGCCCGCGGGGTCACATGTGGTACTGGATCAGGTCCGGATCATCCGCCGAGTCCCCGAGCTTGGCGTCGACCAGTGCGCGATCGACGCGGATGGTCTCGCCCGACCGTTCGGAAGCCTCGAACGACAGCTCCTCCAGCAGGAGCTCGAGCACGGTGAACAATCGGCGTGCACCGATGTTCTGCAGCGTGCGGTTCTGCCGGAACGCGAGGTGGGCGATCTGCGCGAGCCCGTCCTCGGCGAACTCGAGCTCCACCTTCTCGGTGGCGAACAGCGCCTGGTACTGGCGAACGAGGCTGTTCCGTGGCTCGGTGAGGATACGCACGAAGTCCGCCTCGGTCAGCGGCTTGAGGGCGACGCGGACCGGGAAGCGCCCCTGCAGTTCCGGGATCAGTTCGCTCGGCTTGTGGAAGTGGAACGCGCCCGCCGCGACGAACAGGATGTGATCGGTGCGCACGTGCCCGTAGCGCGTGTAGACGTCACAGCCCTCGACGATCGACAGGAGGTCGCGTTGGACGCCTTCGCGGGACACGTCCGGCCCCTCGCCGTGGCCGCCGGAGATCACCTTGTCGATCTCGTCGACGAAGAGGATGCCGTCGTTCTCGGTCCGGTCGAGCGCCTCGGCGTGGATCTTCTCCTCGTCGATGAGCTTGTCGGCCTCCTCGTCCTCGACCAGCTTGCGGGCTTCGGCGACCGTGATCCGGCGCACCTTGGTCTTCTGTGCCGGGGCACGGCCCCACATCTCCTGGAGCGCGCGCGCGTCGATGCCCATCGCGTCGTTGCCCTGGGGCCCGGTGATGTTCAGCGTCGGCGTCCTCCGGTCGAGGAGTTCGAGTTCGACCACCTCGGTCTCGAGCGCCCCGGAGGCGAGCTCCGCGCGGAGTGCATCGCGGTCCGCGGCGTGGTCGACCGGCGCGGCTTCACCGTCGACGAACTCGGCCATGCTCGGCGGCTTCCAGATCTGGCCGTCGGCGAGCACGAAGCCACCCCTGCGGCGCTCGGCGATGCCCCGCTGCATGCACAGCGCGTCGTGGATGCGCTCCTCGGCGCGCGCGCGGGCCGTGTCGGCGACCCGCTCGGCGTGCTCACGCCGGACCATGGCGACCGCGTTCTCCACGAGGTCGCGGACCATCGATTCGACGTCGCGGCCGTGGTAGCCGACCTCGCTGTACTTCGTGGCCTCGACCTTGACGAACGGCGCGCGCGCGAGGCTCGCCAGCCGGCGCGCGATCTCGGTCTTGCCGACGCCCGTCGGCCCGATCAGCAGGATGTTCTTCGGGTAGACGTCGGAAGCGAGGTCGCGACCGAGCTGGCGGCGGCGCCAGCGGTTGCGGAGCGCGACCGCCACCGCGCGCTTGGCCCGCGCCTGGCCGACGACATACTCGTCGAGCCGGGCGAGGATCTCCTTCGGCGTGAGGTCGAGCTGGGCGGGGATCGGGTCGGAGGGGTTGGTCATGGACGCGTGGTGGGCGTGCGAGCGGGGGACGGAGCATACCCGCTCGCACAGGCCCGTCGCGTTCATCGGAACGACGTGACGGTCACCGTGCTGGACACCGAGCCGGTGGGGGAGCTCCGGTCCGAGCCGCTGACGATGCGAGCTGCAGGCATCGACGGGGGTGTCGGGAGCGGCACCGTGACGAGCGCCGTGTCCGAGAACGTCATCGCGCCGCCGACCGGGTCGGCGCTCACGAGCTGGCACAGGAACCTCTGACCTGGAGTCAGCGATGCAGGGATCGGCAGCGAGCCCGACCACGCCCCGTCGACGTCGTTGCCGCCCGGGAGTCGGACTGCGACGTCGACGGCGGGGCCGATGCGGCAAGCCGGGTTCCCGGGCCAGACGATCGGGAACGGGGCGTTTCCGAGGATCAGCGCGTTCCAGGTCGGCGTACTGGCACCGCCCGGAATGCCGAAGCGGCTGACGATGTCCAGGCTGGTGACCCCAGCCGCGTCCCGCTCCATCGAGAAGCGTGCGTCGTGCGGTGTGTTGGACCCCGGGGCCGGGCATCCGACGTCCGTGACGAAGCCAGGTTGGGTGATGGCCCCGCTGGACGCATACGCGTGGGCGTCGAGATAGGCACTGAAGTTCCGGTCGGGACCGCTGGGCGTCACGTTCCCGTGGACGATCACGTCGACGCAGAGCGGTGCGTTCGGCGGGAGGGCGAACGGCATGCCGTAGGGAATGCGGTGCTCGAACGACGGGCTCGGATCGGAGCCCGGTCGAGAGGTCGTGGGGAACGCGATCCGAGTCCGGTTGAGGACGGTGACGGGCTGGGTCCCGTGGTTCGAGGCGAAGTCGCGCAGCGCGTTGTCGGGTCCGTGGGGTGAGACCGAGAGCACCACCTCGATCTCGGCGGTGAATCCGGGCACGTCCCCGCGCTCGGTGATGGCGTCGCGGCGGTAGGAATGCTCGGTCAGCGTGCGGCCACCCGGGCCTGCGACGTCGGCGTGGATCTGCTGGAAGCGCGCGTTGGAGCGGCCGAGCGGGTAGCTCGAACTCGAGCTGCCCTCGAAGACCGCGCGATCGTTCGGGGAGACGATCGACTGGGTGCGCGGAACGCTGGCGGTGATCGCCACGCAGGCGATGAGCAGGATCGGGATCTGGGGGCGGCAGACGGACGGGGCTGTGGTTTGCATGTTCCTCCCTGGTTGGTCGTCGAAGGGCGTGGTGCGGGTGACCCGCGCCAGGGAGGGAACGACGGAGGCGGAAGCCGCGCGATCGGGCGGCGAATTCCGAGGTCGCCCGCCAAAAAAAAGGGGCGTCCAGGGCCGCTCCTCTTGTTGATCCCTTCGATCGACTCCCTACGCTCCTAGCCCTCGAAACGGGGCCAGCCCCGTCCGGCTCTTTGGCGGTTCCGCCCAACTCGTCTCTCCATGTCCCTCGTTCCGCGTCCTTCCGGGTCCTGGGACCGAGGCTCCGACGCGATCGGTGCCGCGCTGACCTTCGCGGTCGCAGTCGCGCTCTTCGCTTGGCTCGGTCACCTGGGCGACGGCGCTCTCGGCTCGTCGCCGATCCTGATGGTCGTGGGCGTGCTCATGGGCCTCGTCGGAGGTTTCCTCCACGTGCTCCGGGTCCTCGCTCCCGACCTGCTCCCGTTCGCCAAGCGACTTCCGGCCGCCGAGCGAGACGGAACCGCAGATCGAGCGCAGTCAGCGGACGCAGGAGAAGAGCCGGGTTCCGAGAGCGAGCCGCCACGCTGAACCACCCCCTGTCCCCGACGCTCTCACGACTGCGCTGCAGTCGGTCCGTCCGACCTTCCGACCGCATGTCCTCCCCGATCCCACACGCCCAGCCGACCGCGCTTCCCGGCGTGGTGCTGCGAGCTGCGGCGCCTGGCCTGCTGCTCGCAGGGACAGGCGCGGCCCTGGGGCTCGCGGGGACGTTCGACGCGGGCGCTGCTGCGGCGGCAACGATCGGCGGAGCCGTTGCGTGGGGTGCTGTGGCGGCTGCGGCGACGGGTCTCTTCGGCGTGTTGCTGAAGTCCCGCGCGGTGCTCGCGACGCAGCCCTCGGGTTCCGAGGTGTCCGAGGCGATCCGGGCTCGGGTCGAGGGACAGCGATTCCAGATCGCCCTGTTCGGCGACTTCCTGATCCAACTCGTGGTCCTGGGCGCGGGCATCGTCGCGCTCCGATCGGGTGGGATCGAAGCCGACGGAACGGCGGGCACCTCACGGATGATGGGCTTCGGTCTTTCGTTCGCGACGGTCGCGCTGTTTCATCAGGTCGGGGCGGCACTCGTGCTGTCGGCGGTTCTCCGGAAGCGGGCTCGCTCGCGCGCGGAGGCGAGCGGGCAGTCGGTTGGAATCGCACCAGGGGTTCCGGCGGGTGACGACCGGCACGAGACCTCCTCCGAAACATCCCCTTCCGTCGCTGCCCAGGAGTCGACCTGGGTCGCATCCACGTCCGGCGGTCGAACGATCCACGCTCACCGATGATCTCCGCATCCAGCAAGATCCTCCCCGCTCGGGGCCGGGCGCTTCGGGCCCTGCTCCAGGTCCTGACGTTCGTTCTCTGCCTGGGAGCGCTGTCCGCGCAGAACCCGTCCGCGGCGCAGAATCCGTCCGCGGTGCAGAATCCGTCCGCGGTGCAGGTGCAGGAACCGGCCGGCGCTGCTCACGACCACTCGGTGAGCACGATGGACATGGAGAACAAGGACTTCTTCGAACAGAAGTACGTCCACCTGATGCCGCACGCGCTCAGCGGCACCCACGACGGAAAGCCCGACGCCTTCACGTTCTACGACGTGAACCTGTTCCAGCTGATCGCGCTCGGGCTGATGCTCGTGGTCTTCGGCTCGGTCCTCGTCAGCTTCCGCTCTTCCTCGAGCCCCTGGATCATCCGCGTGTTCCGCGGCTGGTGCCGTTGGATCCGGGACGAGATGGTGTGCTCGGTGATGGGCAAGGCAGACGGGGCGCGATTCGCGCCCTACTTCATCTACCTGTTCTTCTTCATCGCGTTCCTGAACCTGCTCGGGCTGATTCCCGGCAGCGTCACTTCGACGGCCTGCGTGTTCGTGACCATTGCTCTCGCTGGTCTGACTTTCGCGATCATGGTCGTGGGCGGGATGATGCAGCAGGGCGTCTTCACGTTCTGGAAGAACCTGCTCCCGCACGGACTGCCGGTGGCGCTGGTGCCGCTGATGGCCGTCCTCGAGGTGATCGGCCTGCTGGTCAAGCCCTTCGCGCTGACCATCCGACTGTTCGCGAACATGCTCGCGGGTCACCTCGTGATCTACTCGTTCATCGGGATGATCTTCCTGTTCGCGAAGCTGCTGGAGATGAGCCCGGTCGCCTACGGAACCGCCGCCGTCGCGGTCGGTATCGGCGTCTTCATCAGCATCATCGAGGCCTTCGTGGCGCTGCTGCAGGCCTACATCTTCACCTTCCTCAGCATCGTGTTCGTGCAGCAGTCGCTGCACCCGCACCACTGATCGAACCTCGTCGTCCGCGCTCCGCCGGGGCGCGCCGACAACTGGAACTGCTTTTCTTCGAGAACCTCCAACAGAGAGACAGGAGACCCTGATGCTTTCCCTCATCCTCGCTTCCGCCGGCATCGGTGCCGGTATCGCCGCTGGTGGCTCCGTGATCGGCGCGGGCATCGGCATCGGTCAGATCGGCGCGTCGGCCGGCGAGGGCATCGCCCGTCAGCCGGAAGCGGCGGAAGTCATCCGCGGCAACGCGCTGCTCCTCTCGGCCCTCGTCGAAGGCGTCGCGTTCTTCGGCGTCGTCGTCGGCCTCCTGCTCGCGCTCCAGGGCGGCGGCCAGTGATCATGAGCGGGCTGTTCCTCAGCTTCGCGGCTGTGGCCGGCGCTGTCGAAGGCGGCGGCGGCTTCAACCCGTTCGAGTTCGCGCAGGGCGCGACCTTCTGGACCGTCGTGATCTTCCTGTTGGCCCTCTTGCCGATGTGGAAGTTCGTCTTCGGCCCGATCACGGCAGCGCTCGACGAGCGGGACCGTAAGGTCGACGAGGCCCTGGCCGCGGCGGAACGCGCGCGGCGCGAGGCCGAGGAGCAGACCGCCGCGACCCGCGCCGAACTCGAGAAGGCCCGCGCCGAGGCGAGGGCCATGGTCGAGGAAGCGACGTCCCGCGCCGAACGCCAGGCCGAGGCCGAACTGGCCCGCGCCCGGAGTGAGGCCGAACGTCAGCTCCAGCAGGCTCGCCAGGAGATCGAGGCCCAGAAGCAGAAGGCGCTCGAGGACATCCGTCGCGAGGTCGTCGACCTCGCGGTCGGGTCCGCAGCTGTCGTTCTGGGTCGTTCCGTCGAGAGCGACGACAACCGCCGCATCGTCGACGAGTTCCTGACCCAGGCCGGAGGCGCCGCGCGATGACGCTGCTCGCCGGCCGATACGCTCGGGCGCTCTTCGAGGTTGCGGAGAGCCGTGGCGCGGTGGATGCCGTGGCTGCGGACCTCGCCGCGATCGACGAGATCCTGTCCGACCCGGAGCTCAGGTCGCACGCATCGCGTGCGGATCTGAGCGGTGGTGCGGCCCGGGCTCTGCTCGGGCGCCTCGGCGATGGCCGGCACGAGCTCGTCCGCAATCTGTTCGCCGTGCTGCAGCGCCGGCGCCGCCACACGGTGGTCGCCGACCTGCGTGTGGCCTTCGACGCGCTGGTTCGCCAGGCTCGCGGCGAAGTGCACGGGCGGGTCGAGACCGCGGGTCCGATCGATGATGCCCAGCGCGGTTCGATCGAGACGCTGGCGTCCAAGCTGGCCGGTCGTGCGGTCTCGTTGGAGTTCTCCGACAACCCGGCACTGCTCGGCGGCGTCCGCCTCCAGCTCGGCAACACCCTCTACGACGGGTCGGTCGCGACCCGCCTCGGCGCTCTGCGCCAGCGACTCCTGAGCAGTCGTATCGGCTGACTCGTGGCGCTCGACGCCGCGGAGTCGCTCACCATCCCATTCCCCTGACATTCCCGTGACCCCGTAGCTCGGCAACCCAGGCCGGGCGTGGAACCAGAAACACCGATGGATCTCAAACCATCCGAGGTAACGAGCGTCCTCAAGCAGGAGATCGAGGGCTTCGAGGGCTCGCTCCAGAAGTCCAATGTCGGCACCGTCCTGTCGGTCGGTGACGGCGTGGCCCGCCTCCACGGCCTCGACGACTGCATGATGAACGAGCTCGTCGAGTTCGAGGGTGGCGCCTCCGGCGTGGCCCTCAACCTCGAGGAGGACAACGTCGGCGTCGTGCTCCTCGGCGACGAGACCAAGGTCAAGGAAGGCGACGTCGTGCGCACGACCGGCCGCGTCATCTCGGTGCCGACCGGGAACGCGCTGCTCGGCCGCGTCGTCGACGCGCTCGGCAACGCGGTCGACGGCAAGGGTGCGATCGAGACCACCGAAGCCGACCTGATGCCGATCGAAGGCCGCTCGCCGTCGGTCCCAGAGCGGCAGCCGGTCAAGGAGCCGCTGCAGACGGGGATCAAGGCGATCGACGGCATGATCCCGATCGGCCGCGGTCAGCGCGAGCTCATCATCGGTGACCGTGCGACCGGCAAGACCGCGATCTGCATCGACACGATCATCAACCAGGCGAGCACGGGCGGCGGTGACCCCTCCAACAAGGACCAGGTCATCTGCATCTACGTCGCCGTCGGTCAGAAGCAGTCGACCGTGAAGGCGGTCGTCAAGAAGCTCCAGGAGACCGGAGCGATGGCCTACACGATCGTCGTGTCGGCGCCCGCTTCGTCGCCGGCCGCGATGCAGTTCCTCGCGCCCTACGCCGGGGCGTCGATGGGCGAGCGCTTCCGCGACGAGGGTCGCCACGTCGTGATCTTCTACGACGACCTCTACAAGCAGGCGCTCGCATACCGCCAGGTCATGCTGCTCCTGCGTCGTCCTCCGGGCCGCGAAGCGTTCCCGGGCGACGTGTTCAACCTGCACTCCCGCCTGCTCGAACGCGCCGCCAAGCTGTCGGACGCGATGGGCGGCGGCTCGATGACTGCTCTGCCGATCGTCGAGACCCAGGAAGGTGACGTGTCGGCCTACATCCCGACGAACGTCATCTCGATCACCGACGGTCAGATCTTCCTCGAGTCCAACCTGTTCAACGCGGGCCAGCGCCCGGCGGTGAACGCGGGCATCTCGGTGTCCCGCGTCGGCGGCTCGGCGCAGATCCCGGCGATGAAGAAGGTCGCGGGCGGTCTCCGCATCGGCCTCGCCCAGTATCGCGAGCTGGCCGCGTTCGCGCAGTTCGGCTCCGACCTGGACAAGGCGACGCAGCAGGCGATCAACCGTGGTCGCCGCCTCGAGGAGCTGCTCAAGCAGCCCCAGTACGAGCCGGTCTCCGTCGAGGAGCAGGTCGCGGTGATCTACGCGGGCACGTCCGGCGGCCTCGACGACGTCCCCGCGGATCGCGTGGGTGAGTTCGAGACGGCCTACTGCGAGCACCTGCGCAGCAACCACGCGGACCTCCTCGAGAAGATCCGCGTCGACAAGAAGTGGAACGACGAGATCGCGAAGTCCTTCGAGCAGATCTGCTCGAAGTTCTGCGCGGAGTTCCTGGCCTGATCCGGCCGACCGACCTGTGACCCGCCCCGGGCCCCGCGCCCGGTGGTGAACCCCCGACCTGTAGCACGACCCGAAGCCCACCGAGCCTCACGCGATGGCGAACATCAAGGAGCTGCGCGGCCGCATCAAATCGGTCTCCAACATCGCCAAGATCACCAAGGCGATGGAGATGGTGGCCTCCATGAAGCTGCGCAAGGTCCAGAACCGCGCGCTCAGCCACGGTCCCTACACGCGCACGCTGTACGGGATCATGGAGCACCTCGCTCGCCACGTCGGGCAGGACGCTGGGCGGCCGCTGTTCCAGACGCGCGAGGTCAAGACCATCGGCGTGCTGCTGGTGACGTCGGACCGCGGCCTCTGTGGCGCCTACAACGCGAACGTCACCGCCCAGGTGACCCGCCTCGCGCGCCAGCTCGAGGCGGAAGGCAAGGGCATCAAGCTGAAGTTCTACGTGATCGGTCGCAAGGGCTACACGTGGCTCGGCCGGCGCGGCTACGAGGTCGTGCGCTTCTACGCGGAGCCGACCCTCGATCAGCTCGACTTCAAGATGGCGCGGATCGCCAGCGACGACCTCGTGTCGGCGTTCCTCGCGGGCGAAGTGGACCGTGTCGTCGTGATGTCGACCGCGTTCCGCACCGCGTCGCGCTTCGAGCCGACGACGGTGCCGTTCCTGCCGCTGTCCTCGCTGACGCCGGAGCACGACACGTCGTTCGCGGCGTCGGGGCACGGTGACGCGGACAGCAAGGCCGCGCTGAACTACCTGCTCGAACCGGATGTCGAGTCGATGTTCGACGCGATCGTCCCGAAGTATCTGCAGACGGTGGTCTTCGACTCGATGCTCGAGTCGCTGGCCTCCGAGATGGCTTCACGCCGCATGGCGATGAAGGGTGCGACGGACGCAGCCTCCCGCATGGGGAAGGAACTGCGCAAGAAGTACAACCGCGCGCGTCAGGAGAGCATCACGAAGGAGCTGCTCGACATCGTCGGCGGCGCCAGCGCGGTCTCCTGAGGCGGGCTCACCCACGGCCCGAGGGGCCGCGGGACATCCATTCACAATCGACTCCATAGTTCAGTCCGGAAGGACTCGACCCATCAAGGATTCACGCTCGTGACCACGACGGTAGTGGAAGGCAAGGTTCTGCAGGTGTTCGGCCCGGTGGTCGACGTCGAGTTCCCCGAGGGACACCTGCCCGCGATCTACAACGCACTGCGCATCGAAGACGCGGAGCGGAAGATCAAGCTGACCCTGGAGATCGCCCAGCAGCTGGGCAACTCCACGGTCCGCACCGTCGCGCTGTCCTCGACGGACGGCCTGATCCGCGGGATGCGCGTCGAGGACACCGGCGCGCCGATCTCCGTGCCGGTCGGCAAGGCGACCATGGGGCGCCTGTTCGACGTGCTCGGCCAGCCGCTCGAGGAGGGCATCGCCCACCCGCGCACCGGCGAGACGATGCCGGCGGTCGCCGCCGACCGCTACGACCCGATCCACCGCGAAGCCCCGTCCTTCGAGGAGCAGGAGGAGGTCAAGGACCTCTTCGAGACCGGCATCAAGGTCGTCGACCTGCTCTGCCCGTTCGCGAAGGGCGGCAAGGTCGGCCTGTTCGGCGGCGCGGGCGTCGGCAAGACGGTCCTCATCCAGGAGCTGATCCGCGTCACGGCGGTCGAGAAGGGCGGCTTCTCGGTCTTCTGCGGAGTTGGCGAGCGCACCCGTGAGGGCAACGACCTCTGGCTCGAGATGGCCGAGGCGGAGTACACGCAGCCCGACGGCAGCAAGGCCTCGGTGCTCGACAACGCGGTCCTCGTGTTCGGCCAGATGAACGAGCCCCCGGGCGCTCGTCTGCGCGTCGCGCTGACCGGCCTGACGATGGCGGAGTACTTCCGCGACTCGGAGGGCAAGGACGTCCTCCTCTTCGTGGACAACGTGTTCCGCTTCGTCCAGGCGGGCTCGGAAGTGTCGGCGCTCCTCGGTCGCCTGCCGTCCGCGGTGGGCTACCAGCCGACGATGGCGTCCGAGATGGGCGCCCTCCAGGAGCGCATCACGTCGACCAAGAACGGCTCGGTCACGTCGATGCAGGCGGTCTACGTGCCGGCGGACGACATCACCGACCCGGCGCCGGTCGCGACCTTCGCGCACCTCGACTCGACGATCATCCTCGAGCGTCAGATCGCCGAGCTCGGCATCTACCCGGCCGTCGACCCGCTGAAGTCGACGTCGAAGATGCTGACGCCGGGAACGGTCGGCGAGGAGCACTACCAGGTGGCCCGAGGCGTCCAGCAGACGCTGCAGCGCTACCAGGACCTCCGCGACATCATCGCGATCCTCGGCATGGAGGAGCTGTCCGACGACGACAAGATGGTGGTGACCCGGGCGCGCAAGATCCAGCGCTTCCTGTCGCAGCCGTTCTTCGTCGCCGAGCAGTTCACCGGCGCGCCCGGCAAGTTCGTCAAGATCGAAGACACGATCCGGTCCTTCAAGGAGATCCTCGAAGGCAAGCACGACGACATGCCGGAGCAGGCGTTCTACATGGTCGGCTCGATCGAAGAAGCGGTCGAGAAGGCCAAGTCGATGTGATGCCGGACTCCGGAACCGACCGCCAACCCGATCCCATCTTCGTGACGCGATGAAGACCTTCCGCCTCCGCATCGTCTCCCCGGACCAGGTCGTCTACGACGGCGACGTGGAGTTCGTGCAGTTCATGGGGATGGACGGGAGCTACGGCATCCTCGCGAACCACGCTCCGCTGATGACCGCGACGCGGCCCGGGCCGCTTCGCGTCCGCACGGCCGACGGCGAGACGACGATGGTCGTCACCGACGGCTTCGCAGAGATGTCGGGCAACGTGCTGACGATCGCGGCGGAAGCCGGAGAGCGGGCTGACGAGATCGACGTCGCGCGCGCACGCGCCGCCGAGCAGAAGGCCCGCGATCTGCTCGCGAATCGCGCGAGCCTCGCGGCGGAGGACGCGCTGAAGGCCGAGGACGCACTCCGGCGAGCGATGGTTCGCCAGCTCGTCGGCCAGCGCACCGGCGGGTCGGCCGATCGCGGCTGAATCAGCGTCGACGCCCGTGCGTCGCACGGCAGCGTGCTGGCACGCGCCACGGCCCACGGTGTTGCGCGCGGCATCCCCGATCCTCGGGCATCCGGGTTCAGTCATGGGGCTCGACGGCGCGTGCCGGTAGCATCCGCGCCATGCGTATCGCCGCTGCGGCCGCCCTCGTCGGCCTGACTTCGTTCGCCGTTGCCCAGGACGGCATCCCGCCCCTGCCCGAGGGCAAGAGCTTCCAGGATCTGCCTAGCGGACTCCGCTTCGTCGAGCTGGTCCCCGGCGACGGCAAGGGCTCGCCCGTGATGGGCGACCGCGTGAGCGTCTACTACAAGGGCTGGCTCGCCGACGGCACGGTCTTCGACGAGCGGCCGAGCGGTAGCGCGCCCGCCGAGTTCACGTGCGGAGGCCTGATCAAGGGCTGGAACGAGGCCCTCCAGGCGATGAGCCGTGGCTCGAGCTGGCGGATCGAATGCCCGCCGGATCTCGCCTACGGACCCCAGGGCAGGCCGCCGCGGATTCCGGCCGCCGCGACTCTGACCTTCGAGCTGACGCTCGTGGGTTTCACGGCGGCGCCGAAGTTCCAGCCCTTCGACGCGGAGAAGGCGTCGAAGACCGAAGGTGGGTTCGAGTTCCTGCAGCTGTCCGAGGGGAGCGGCACCGCCGCGGCGGCGGACAAGGTCTTCAAGCTGCGCTATTCGGTCTGGGACCTGGACGGGAAGCTGATGGACAGCACGTTCCAGCATGGCGGCACCATCGATGGGCGCGTCGAGGACATGCGGCTGCCGTTCCTGAAGGAAGTGCCGCTGCGGATGAAGGTCGGCGGCAGCGCGCTCGTCCGAGCGACGAAGGAGCAGTGTTTCCCGGACGGCGCCCCTCCGGGCTTCGACAAGGTCCGAGACGGCGTGACCATCTGGAAGCTCGAGCTCGACAAGGTCATCGAGCCCCTGCCGGTCCCGGCGTTCGCGGCTCCGGACCCCGACAAGGCGGTGACCCTCGACAGCGGCCTCGTCTACGAGGTGCTCGCAGAGGGTGAAGGTGAGACGGCGTCGCCCGCAGACCTGGTCGCATGTCACTACGCGGGCTGGCTGGAGGACGGCACGCTGTTCGACGCGTCGTTCCCCCGCGGTGAGCCCCTCGAGATCCGTGGCGTGCAGGTCATCCCGGGTTGGACCGAGGCGCTCAAGCGGATGAAGCCGGGTTCGGTCTGGCGTCTGAAGATCCCGTCGGAACTCGGCTACGGCGAGAGCGGCAGCCCGCCGACGATCCCGGGAGGCGCGACGCTGATCTTCCACGTGCAGATGATCGGCCCGGTCACCGGGAAGTGAGCATCGCCGCAGGCCCGGTGGACTCGCGCCCTGTGAGCATCTCGCGATGAAACCAGGAGAAGTCCTCGAAGCCCGCTCCGTCTACCGGTTCCACGAGGTCGACGGCCAGCAGGTCCCGGTTCTCAAGGACATCTCGTTCCGCCTGGCGCCGGGGTCCTTCACGACGATCATGGGACCGTCCGGATCGGGCAAGTCGACGCTGCTCCACCTGCTGGCCGGGCTCGACGTCCCTTCCGCCGGAGAGATCCTCCTCGCGGGCCACTCTCTGGGCGAGGGCGACGAGGACGCGCGGACCGAGCTCCGCCGTCGACACATCGGGTTCATCTTCCAGTTCTTCAACCTGCTCCCGGAGCTGACCGTCGCCGAGAACGTGTCGCTCCCGCTCCGGATCGCCGGTCAGGACCCGGATGCGCACCGGGAGCGGATCGAGGATCTCCTCGGCCGGCTGGGTCTGCTGCGGCTCCGGGATCGCGTCCCGAGTCGCCTCAGCGGCGGGGAGATGCAGCGGGTCAGCATTGCGAGAGCGCTGGTCACCGACCCGGTGCTGCTGCTCTGCGACGAGCCCACCGGGAACCTCTCGTCGAAGGCCGGTGAGGAAACGGTGGAGCTGCTGCGCACGGCCGCCGTCGACGCAGGGGCGACGGTGCTGCTGGTGACCCACAACCCCCGCGACGCGGCTGCCGGAGACACGGTCCTGTTCCTGCACGACGGGAACCTGGACCCCCGGTGGCGCCTCGACGGGCCGGGACTCCGCATCCACGACGTCCACTCCCGGCTCGAAGAGCTCGGCATCTGAGGCGCTGTGGCAGGATCGAGCCTCGTGTCGTTCCTGGTGCGCCGGAGCTGGCGCACGCATCGACTCCGCACCGCGCTGGCGGTGCTCGGCATCGCGCTCGGGGTCGGGGTGGTGCTGGCGATCCACATCACCGACCACAACACGATCCAGACACGGCTACGTGCGGCGGGTGGAGGCGTCGCGGACTTCGAAGTCCTGCCCCGGGACCGGAGCGTCGATCCGGAGGCTGCCCGTGAGGGTCTGCTCGCGCGCCCGGATGTAGCCGGCATCGCGCTCCTCCGCCGCGGCGAGATCGAGGTCTCGGGGCCAGCCGGTGAGCCGGTGCGCGGGATGCTCGTCGGTCTGGGCCCCTTCCCTGCGGACGGATTCGGATTCTGGAGCCTGGTCGAGGGCATGGCGCCCGTCGGTTTGGAGCAGGTCGTGCTCGGCGCGGAGTGGGCGGCGTCGGCAGGGATCGCCGTGGGGGATCGGGTCGAGCTGACGGTTCCGACCTCACCGCTCCGAGCCAGGTGCGTCGACGGGAAACGTGTCGCCGCGGATGCGGGCGACGCCCGGCCGGGGCCGATTCCCGTGACGGTCGTCGGCCTCGCGGGCAACGAGGGCCTCGGAGAGCAGGCGGCCGGGCAGGTCGTGTTCGCCGCGCACGATGTGGCCCGCGCTCTGCTGCCGCGTGACCTGACGCTGCTCCAGCTCAAGCGTCAGCCTGGAGCGGACCTGGACCGCCTGCGTCAGGCGCTCCTCTCCGAATTCGTCGTGCGCGACGAGCGCAGCGCGCTGCTGGGTGAGTCCGCGGACGAACGTGCGTTCCGCAACGGCGTGAAGCTCGTCGGCGGTCTGGCGCTGATGCTCGGGATGTTCGTCGTCTTCCAGACGCTGTCCCAGGCACTGGTCGAGCGCCTTCGGCAGATCGGGATCCTGCGATGCCTCGGCGTGACTCCCGGGGGCGTGGCGCGGATCTTCTTGGTGGACGCGCTGCTCCTCTCGATCGCTGGCGTCGTCGCGGGTCTCGGCGTCGGCCTTCTGATCGCAGCTGTTCTGCAGCGCGCGCAGATCTCCACGCTGGGCATGTTCAAGGCGTGGGAGCTCGTGGAGTTTCCCTGGCGACCGGCGATCTACACGGGGGTGCTCGGCGTCGGGTTCACGATGGCCGGGGCGGTGTTCCCGCTGTGGCGCGCACGGAAGATCGCGCCGCTGCGCGTGCTGCACGCGCGCGGACTCGATGCGGGCGCGGACGTGCTCCGCGGGGTGAACGTGTTCCTGTTCCTCCTCCTCGTCGTCGTGCTGCCGGTCGGCTACCTCGGCATGACCACGCTCCTCGCCGAGTCCGAGAGGGAGACCCGGGAAGTCCTGCTCCAGCTGGCGGGGCTGCTCCTCGGCTTCGGCGTCGTGCTCCTCGTCGTTCCGGGTGTGATCCGCACGGCGGGACATGCGGTCCTCTGGCCGTTGCGGGGCGTGGCCCCGCTCGCCGTGCATCTCGTCGGCAAGTCGCTGCAGCGACATTCCGGTCGGTTCGCAGCGTCCGTCTGCGGCCTCTCGCTTTGCCTCACCGCTTGGATCGCGCTGGAGAGCCTGACGACATCGCTCCACGGCGAGGCGCGTGCCTTCGCAGGTCGGGCATTGGAGAACCGCCTCTTCATCCGCGTGCCGCCGACCGACGTGCGCGGTCTCGAGCGGTTCCGGTCGATTCCGGGCGTCGAGAGCGTCGAGACCACGATCGGCCCGGTGTTCGCGCCGGTCCAGGTGTCCGCCGTGGACCCCGCGTGGCTCTCGGGCCCGGACGGAGCATTCGCGGGACGCCCTGAACTCGCGCGTCGCTTCGGCGAGGTCCGCAGCCTGGTCGTCTCGCCGAGGCTCGCACGCATCTCGGATCTGGATGCGGGCTCGGCGCTGACGTTGATGACCGACGGAGGGCCGGTCGCCTACACGGTCCTCGCGGTCTCGGATCGCGTCGGTTTCTTCCCCGATGATCCCGCGTTCGCACTCGCGCATCCCCGGTTCGTCGAGCAGGACTTCTGCGTCGCAGCGGATCGCTTCGAGCGACTCACCCTGCATCTGGTTCCCGGGACGCGTCCTGCGGACGTGCTGGGGGCTGTTCGACGGGCCGAGCCCGGTCTGCGGTTCGCGAAGTCGGGAGCTGGCATCCTCGACTACCTGCTGCGGGACGTGACGCGGGACTTCCGGCTGTTCCAGATCCTGCTCGGGCTCGTGCTGCTCCTGGGAGGCGTCGGCGTGCTCAACGCGATGACGATCGCGGCGCTGGGCCGCGCCCGAGAGATCGGCGTGCTGCGGGCGCTCGGAGCTTCACGTCGGCAGCTGCGCGGGATGTTCGTGGTCGAGGGGGCCGTGGTCGGCACCCTCGCGTCGGCCACCGCCTGGCTGCTCGGTATCCCGCTCGGGCAGATCGTCGTGCGCGGCATGAACCGCGTTGCCGGCCTCGATGCACCTTTCCTCGTCCCGTGGCACGCGGTCGCGTTGATCCCCGTGATGGGGCTGGGAATCGGGTTGGGGGCAGCACTCGTGCCCGGCATCCGGGCGGCACGCGTCGAAGCGGCCGAGGCGGTCCGCTTCGAGTAGCGAACACTCGAGTCAGTCGGCCTTCGTCGACGCTGCCACGGCGGCTCCGACCTCGCGTTCGAGCTGCTCGAGGACGCGGGCCAGCGCTTCGCTCTGCGCCTCGGCGACTCCCCTGTCCTGGTTGGCATCGGCCGTCAGGTCGATCGCGGCGACGCCTTGCAGCGTGCCGGTCCGAACCACCTCGCCGCGTTCGGAGAGCACGGCGTAGCGGAGCGTGATCACCGCCTGTGGTCGGGTCGGAGCCCGGAAGTCGACGTGCAGATCCACGAGGTCCGCCTCGAGGACGTGGGTCGGGATCGAGTGGCTCGCGACGGGGAGCACGGTCCCGACCGCGCCGGATGCAGCGAGCCACGCCCGCGCAGCGTGGGTGATCAGGAGCTCCGGTCGCGCGACGTAGCCCCGGTAGAAGTCGGTGACGAACTGGGCCTCGCCGACGCGGTAGACGAACTGGCCGGAAGCCGCGGGCTGGACCGGATGGAACGGGCGCACGTCGAGGCGTGCCGCATCCGGCTTCGAGTCCGCGGGAGCTGCCGTGGGCCGCTCGGCGACGAGCGCGAAGCGCGCGACCTCGGGGGCTGCGCGCTCGAGGTCGAGAGCACAGGAGCCGAGGCCCAGTGCGAGGAGCGCGGAGGCCGCGGTGAAGCGGCTCGGGAGGGCGTGAAGCTTGGTCATCGGCCGGGCTCCGTTCGCTGGGGCGGTGCGCCGAGGATAAGGAGGGACGGGTAGCGTTCGAGCGTCTCGGAGAGACCTGCGAGGTGTGCCGAGGCCCTACGCAGCTCGGCGAGGATCAGGTCGAGGTCCTGCCCCTTCGCGCGCACCTCACCGCGGAGATCGCCCGCGGCGAGCGTTGCGGACTCGAGGAGGGAGTCGATCCGTGCGCGCGTGGCCGGCAGGTCCTGTGCGACCGCGCCGAGTGCGTCGCAGAGACTTGCCAGCGATTCCGGATCGATCGCTTCGACCCGACCGCGGGCTTCGTCGAGCAGGCCGGCGACAGCGCCGCCGATCGTGTCGAAGCGTTCGCGGACGTCGTCGATGGCTTCGGTCGCGGACGCGGTGAGGCTCTCGAACGACTGCCTGAGCCCGCCGGGATCGAGCGCCCGCACCGCGCCGGTCACCGCCTGGAGCGCCTGACGCGCATCGTCGACGAGGCCCGGGAAGTCGGTCCGCTGCAGTGAGCCGAGCACCTCTTCGAAGGACTGGCCGATCCGGCTGATGACGCTGGGAACCGAGGGCACGCGCTCGTAGGCGGGCTCCCAATCGATCGGCAGCGGTTCGACGTCGGCCTCCTGCGGCGCGACGAGATCGGTCTCGAGGTAGAGCGCGCCGGTCAGCCCCTGACTCGCGAGTCGCACCCGGTAGCCCTGCCCGACGCGCTCCCGGAGCTTCTGTCGCTGGGCGTTCTCGTCCAGGCCGACGTCCGTCGGATCGAGCAGGGCGCGCACCAACGCGTAGGGCTGGTCGGTCGGGTATGCCTGCGACGCGAGGAGAATGTCGGTCACGACTCCGATCCGCACGCCGCGGAATCGAACGATCGCACCCTTCTCGAGTCCTTGCACCGACTCTGCGAAGTACGACTCGACGACGATTCCGCGGGACGCGAACGTCGTCGCTCCGAAGAACAGCACGCCGCCGAACGTGGCGGCGATGCCGGCCAAGACGAAGAGGCCGATCAGGAAGTAGTTGGTCCTGGACTTCATGGGGCAGGTTCCCTGGTTTCGTCCTCGGCGCGCCGGTCGAAGAATCGCCGGACCGCGGGATCGACGGAGTGTGCGGCCAGCTCCCGGGGGTCACCCTCGGCGAGGATCCCCTGCACCGAAGCATCCAGGAGGATGCAGCGATCGACGACGCTGAGCACGCTCGGAAGTTCGTGCGTGACGATCAGGAACGTGATCGAGAGGACCTCCGCCAGCCGAGCGATCAGTCGGTCCAGCCCTGCGGAGGTGACCGGATCGAGCCCTGCGGAGGGCTCGTCGAGACACAGGATCGGCGGGTCGAGCGCCATCGCGCGGGCGATCGCGGCGCGCTTCCGCATGCCGCCCGAGATCTCGGACGGCAGGAAATCCTCGAAGCCGCCGAGCCCGACGAGCTCGAGCTTGGTCTTCGCGATCACCTGGCGCGCCTGGAGTGGCAGCGAGGTGTGCTCCTCGAGGGGGATCATGCAGTTCTCGAGCAGCGTCATCGAGCCGAACAGCGCGCCGTCCTGGTAGGTGACGCCGATCTCCCGGAGGATCCGCCGGCGTTCCGTCGGGCTCGCGTCGGTGAACTCCCGCCCAGCGAACCGGACCGAGCCGGCCAACGGCTCGTGCACGCCGAGCATGTGCTTGAGGAGCGTGCTCTTGCCGCAGCCGGACCCGCCGAGGATCGCGAAGACCTCACCACGACGCACGTCGAAGTCGACGCCGTCGAGCACGGTCCGGTCCCCGTAGCCGGCGACGAGGCCGCGGACGGTGACGAGGGGCGCTCCGGCGCCTCGAGTGTCCGGTTCAGATGCCAAGGTGGTAGAAGGCGACCGAGAAGAGGCTGTCGGTCACCGCGATGAGGACGACGCCGGAGACGACCGCGCTCGTCGTCGATTCGCCGACGGCGCTCGCGCCGCCGCGGGTCTGCATGCCACGGACACATCCGACGCCGGCGACGAGCAGTCCGAACACCAGCGCCTTGAACAGCCCGCTGAAGAGGTCGGACAGCCCGATGGCCTGCTCGAGCTGTGCCGCGTAGCCGGCGGGCGACATGCCGAGGGTCGCGGTCCACACCACGCAGCCACCGGCGATGCCCGCGACGTTGGCGAACATGGTCAGGAGCGGCGTCATGAAGAACGCGGCCAGCATCCGTGGAGTGACCAGGAACCGCACTGGGTCGATGCCCATCGTGCGAAGGGCATCGACCTCCTCGTTGATCCGCATCGTGCCGATCTCGGCGGCGAAGGCCGAGCCGGAGCGCGCCGTCAGCACGACAGCGGTCATCAGCGGGCCGAGCTCGCGGACCATCGACAGTCCGATCAGGTTCGCGAGGTAGATGTCGCCGCCGAAGCGACGCAGCTGGAGCGCCGACTGGAAGCCGAGGACGAGACCGATCAGGCCCGACACGAGGAGGACGACGGGCAGCGACTCGACGCCCGCGGTCTGCATCGTGCGGAGCGTGTCCTTGATCCGCAGTCGGCGTACGTTCAGCACGCCCCAGACGAGTGCGACGAGGAGTTCGCCGATCCAGCCGATCAGGTCGGCGGTGTCGCGGAAGAACGCGGCCGCGCCGCGGCCGACGCGCTCCACCCAGCCGATCCTGGCGGGCGGGGGCTGCCGCTCCGGCCGGGGTCGCAGCAGCAGATCGACCACCGGCTGGTAGGCGTCCGGGAAGCCGACGAGCCTGATCCTGCCCCCGGAGGACTCCTGGGCGTCCCGGAGCGCGACGAGGAGGGCGGCGCCGACCGCGTCGCAGAACGTCACCTGATCGGCGTGGACCTCGACCTCGGGGACGCGCGCGCCCTCGACCGCCCGGAGCGCCCGCGCCCAGATCGCGGTCAGCGTGTCGGCGCTCAGCCGCCCCCCGACGTGGAGCCGCAGGACGCCGTCCGTCGGCGGGTCGATGGTCAGGCGTGCGGTCTCTGCCGTCTGCACGCGGCCATCACACCCGGACGTGCGATCACTTCCAAGCACGGCGCCCGGGTGCGGAATGCTTGGCACGCCTCCGGAGCGCGCGCTAGAACCTCCCGGTTCGACCGAGACACGCTCATGACACACTGGCGACGCACCCATACCTGCGGCGAACTCCGCTCCGACGCGGTCGGCACGACCGTCACCCTCAACGGCTGGATCGAGAACCACCGGCACCACGGCGCGCTGCTGTTCGTGGACCTGCGGGATCGCTACGGCATCACCCAGGTGGTCTTCCAGGAGGATCACGACGCGGAGCTCTTCGAGCGCGCGCGCCGGCTGGGCCAGGAGGACGTGATCGCGATCCGGGGCCAGGTCGGCCTGCGGGAGAAGGCCAACCCGGATCGTGCCACGGGTGAGATCGAGGTGCTGGTCCGCGGCGCCGAGGTGCTCAACGAGTCGGCACCGCCGCCCTTCGAAGTCCTCGACACCGTCGAGGCCAACGAGGAGCTGCGGATGCGCTACCGCTACCTGGACCTGCGTCGGCGCCCGATGCAGGAGGCCCTGGTCAAGCGGGGTCGGTTCACGACCGCGGTTCGCAACTACCTGGCCGAGCAGCGCTTCGTCGACGTCGAGACGCCGATCCTGACCAAGTCGACCCCCGAAGGCGCGCGGGACTACCTCGTGCCGAGCCGCGTCAACCCGGGCAAGTTCTACGCGCTCCCGCAGAGCCCGCAGATCTTCAAGCAGCTGATGATGGTCGCGGGCCTCGACCGCTACTACCAGATCGCGCGCTGCTTCCGCGACGAAGACCTCCGCGCCGACCGCCAGCCGGAGTTCACCCAGATCGACATGGAGATGTCGTTCGTCGAGGAGGAGGACGTGTACGCGGTGGTCGAGGGCATGATGGCCCGGGCGTTCCGCGAAGCGTTCGACGTCGAGGTCGTCACCCCGTTCCCGCGGATGGACTACGCGGAAGCCGTCGGGCGCTACGGCAACGACAAGCCGGACATCCGCTTCGGGCTCGAGCTGAAGGACGTCAGTGACATCGCCCGGGAGTCGGCCTTCGCGGTCTTCCGCGGCGCGGTCGAGGCGGGCGGCATCGTCAAGGGCATCTGCGTCGAGGGCGGTGCCGAGGGCTTCTCGCGCAAGGACATCGAGAAGGACCTCGGGGCAGTCGTCGCCGCTCAGGGTGCCAAGGGACTCGCGTGGGCGAAGGTCGGCCCGGAGGGCTTGGCCGGTTCCATCGCGAAGTTCTTCGAGGGTGAGGCGGGGTCCGCGCTCTGCGAGGCGATGGGCGCCAAGTCCGGCGACCTCCTGCTCTTCGTCGCAGATCGGAAGTCCGTCGTGCACAAGGCGCTGGCCGACCTCCGGCTGAACCTCGGTGACCGCCTCGGGCTCAGGCCGAAGGGGACGTTCCAGTTCGCTTGGGTCACGAGCTTCCCGCTCTTCGAGTGGAACGAGGACAAGCAGCGCTGGGACAGCTCCCACCACCCGTTCACCGCGCCCCACGACTGGAACGCCGATCTCGAGGGCGACCCGGGCAGCGTCCGCTCGCGCGCCTACGACCTGGTGATGAACGGCTGGGAGCTCGGATCAGGCAGCATCCGGATCCACCGCCCGGACGTGCAGCAGCGCGTGTTCCGCTTCCTGGGGATCGGTGAGGAGGAGCAGGAGGCGAAGTTCGGCTTCCTGCTCGATGCGTTCCGCTTCGGCGCGCCGCCGCACGGTGGGATCGCCCTGGGCCTGGACCGGCTCATCACGCTGGCGGTCGGCGCGGCGTCGATCCGCGACGTGATCGCGTTCCCGAAGACGACCAGCGCGACCGACCTGATGTGCGAGGCGCCGAGCCCGGTGGCGGACGAGCAGCTCGCCGAACTGTCGATCCGCTCCACGGCCGCCCGCGAGCCGAACTGAGGCCTGGTGCGCGCTGTCTCCGAGCGCGCTGTCTCCAAGTGCACGGTGGCCCCACAACGCAGAGAGCCTGACACGGCGCGCGCCGCGTCAGGCTCTCCAGGTCCTGCCGCGCAATGCGCGGCGGACCGTGATCGGCCTCCCGATCTCGCCCACACTTCCTGCCCGATTCTGGACAGGAGTCACAGCGAGCCGGGGTTCGCCGTCACATCACTTGTCGGCCTGGGGGGTGAACTCGGCCGGCTTGGCGACCGGGTTCTCGCCGCCCCAGAACTCGATCGAGTTCAGGATCAGGCCGTCCGCCGCGTAGGCGATCTGGTAGACGGGCACGAAGTGCAGGCCGAGGAAGATCAGCTCGTTGGCGAACTTGCTCTCGGTGACGGTCGAGTTCCAGCTCAGAACGGAGTTCGCGAGCTTGTTCGGGCCGATGCAGGAGGTGAGGGAGGCGGCGAGGCCGAGGACCACGGCAGCGAGACGCTTGGACATGATTCGATGATTGGGGGCGGTGCAGACATTGCGCCGCAGCGAGCAGGAAGATCCCCGGACACGATCGCTGATTCAAGGATGGAGAAGCGTCGCGTA
>JAQCBR010000229.1 GCA_027621295.1 Planctomycetota bacterium | reverse complement strand
TACGTTCCGCACTGGTTGTAGACCCACGTCGGGTTCTGCGACGTCGAGTCCACGCCCGGGTTGACGTTCTTGTCGAAGTCCCAAGACCAAGCCAAGACGCCGTTCGGGTCGCTGGAGAACGTCTGGTCCGTGAAGTTCACCGTCAGCGGCGAGGCGCCGGTGGTCACGTCCGAGCTGATGTTCGGGAACAGGCCCTGCTGCGGCGAGACCGTCACGAGCACGCGACCCATCGAGCCGCTTGTGGGGTTCAGGTAGGCCGCTGTCGCGTAGCCGGGGTCACCGATGTCGTACTGCCAGCCGGTGCGGAACAGCGTGTGCTGCACGCCCAGGATCGACGTCGTGTAGGTGCCGCCGCCCGTTCCGTACGAGTTGTGCGCGCTGAAGTTGCTGGTCACCGCCGGCGACCAGTTGCCGATCACGTCGACGACGTCGCCCGTGTTGACCAGGATGTTGGTCGCGATCGCGCCGGCGTTGCCGACCGAGCGAAGGACCTCGACGCCGTTGATGCGGATCAGGTAGCCCGCCGTGTCACCCGCCTGCTGCGCTTCGGGCGGCAGGTCGAGGTTCGTGATGATGAAGTTCGTCGCGGCCGTGAAGTTGAAGCCGCGCGAGAAGCCGTTGTAGGTGGACGTGTGGGGCGGAATCGTGACCTGCTGAGCCACCAGAGAGGTGGCCATCAGAGCGGCCAGAGCAGCCGCCGAGCGGAACAGTTGCATGGAGCGAACCTCGCAAGAAAGACAGCCAGCGTGCTGCCGGCCCGAGCCGTAGATGGGAGAGGGTCTACGACTTCAACGTATTGAAGGATCCGTTGAGCGTCGACCCCCAGTCCGCAGGTGGTTTCGGGCGAGAATCCCCGATCGCTGGAGAGAAGACCTCAAGTCGAACTACAGCAACGACTTGTGCGACCTCCGGCACGACCTCGGTGGCCCTCCAGCTCTGTGGCTCTGGATGTATTGTGCCGCGGGACGGTCTCCATCTGGGCCACAGATCCCTCCTCACCGTACGCCCAGCGGACGGCTGACCCCGGCCGCACGGACCCGAACCACCCGCTGGGGCCCCGCCGTCACCCCGCCCGGGCGCCGGCTCATCGAGCCAGGACCCGGAGGCCGTGGACCGGGTCCGGCGAGCCCCGTGCGGGACCGTCAGTCGTCCGCCGGGTAGCGCACGCCCCAGGGCGAGCGCAGCGCGTCCAGGTCCCGCTGGATCGCCAGGGTCATGTCCAGGGACATCACGTCGCTCTCCCTGGCACCGGACCGGACCCGGTCCATGACCTCGATCGCCTGATACTGGTAGGCGTTCCCGATCACCTCGACCGGGACCGGCTCGCCGTTCAGGAACAGCTCCCGGGCGTCCCAGAACCGCGGGATGCGGAGCATGCCGTCGGTGCCGCAGATCGTCGCCTGCTGCGGGGTCTCGGTCCGGGTCGCCGCGCTCAGGACGGCGAGCGCGCCGTTCGGGTAGCGCATCAGCCACGCACACTGCTCGTCGACGCGGGTCTTGCCCACGCTCGCGAAGCCGTCCGCCTCGGGCGCCGGCCCGCCGAAGACCATGTGCGCGAGCGCGAGCGGATAGACCCCGACGTCCAGCAACGCCCCGCCGCCGAGCGCCGGATCGAACAGCCGGTGGGCCGGATCGAAGTCCGCGCGGAATCCGAAGTCCGCGTAGAGCATCCGCACCTCGCCGATCGCGCCGCCCGCGAGCAGCTCGCGCACCTTGACCATGACCGGGTTGAAGCGGGTCCACATCGCCTCCATCAGGAAGCGGTCGTTCCGGCGCGCGCAGGCGACCATCTGTTCGGCCTCCGCGAGGTTGAGCGCGAACGGCTTCTCGCAGAGCACGTGCCGGCCTGCCTCGAGGCAGAGGACGGTGTCGTCCCGGTGCCGGCTGTGAGGCGTCGACACGTAGACGACGTCCACGTCCCCGTCGTTGGCGAGGTCCGCGTAGGTCGGGTGCCGTCGCGGGATCCCGAACTCGTCCCCGAACCGGTCGGCGGAAGCCTGGGAGCGACTCCCGACCGCGACCAGCTCCGCGCCGGGCGCGTCGCGGAGCCCGCGGGCGAACGCGTGGGCAATGGTGCCGGTGCCGAGGATGCCCCAACGGATCGTGTCGCTCATCGGCGCATCGGAGACCGGCACCGCGGTCCGCGCAACCTCGCGCAGGCAAACGGCCTCGGTCGTTGACACGGCGCCGCGGGGGCCCGTCGATACGCGCTGATGCTGGAAGGCGCGAACCCCCTCCTGACGGTTGCCCTGGTGATCCTCACCGGCGTGGCCTCCGGCTCGCTGGCACGCCGCGCCGGACTGCCTGGCGTGACCGGGCAGATCCTCGCCGGCGTGCTGATCGGCCCGTCGTTCGTCGATCTGTTCGGTCCGAGCACCGGCGACTCGCTCCAGCCGATGATGCACTTCGCGCTGGGGCTGGTCGCGGTGATGGTCGGCAGCCACCTCGCGCTCCACCAGCTCCGCAACGCGGCCCGACGCCTGCTGATCCTCGTCCTGCTCGAGGCGACGCTCACGCCGGCGCTGGTCCTCGCCGCCGTCACCTGGGCGGGCGCCGAGGCTCCGGTCTCATGGCTGCTCGCTGCGGTCGCCATCGCCACCGCCCCGGCGACGGTGGTCGCGCTCGTCAAGGAGTGCCGAGCGCGCGGTGTCTTCGTGAAGACGCTGGTCGCCGCGGTCGCGCTGAACAACATCGCGTGCATCCTGCTGTTCGAGGTCGCCCGCGTCGCGGCGCGCCTCGTCCTCGACCCCGAGGGTGGGCACACGACGACCGACGTGCTCCTGGCGCCCGTCCGGCAGCTGCTGCTCTCGGCCCTGCTCGGCGGCACCGCGGGCTACGTGCTGACCAGGGTGACGCGCGACGTCGTCAGCCCGGACCGCCTCGCGACCGCGTCGCTGATCACGATCCTGCTGACCGCCGGGATCGCCGACCACACCGGGATGTCCGCGCTCCTGGCCTGCATGTTCTTGGGCATCGCGCTGACGAATATCACGCCGGACAAGGACGAGATCGGGCACCGGGTGTTCGCGGACTTCGAGAGCGCGATCTTCGCGATCTTCTTCACGATCGCCGGCATGCAGCTGCACCTCGACGCGCTGCTGGTCGGCGGGGGGATCGCGATCGCACTGTTCGTCGCGCGCATCGCCGGCAAGTCGGGAGCGGCGCTCGCCGCGATGCACCTCGCGGGCGCCACCCGGCCGGTCCGCCGTTGGCTCGGTCCGGCGCTGACCCCGCAGGCGGGCGTGGCCGTCGGTCTCGTGCTGCTGATCGGCGACGAGCCGGTGTTCGCACCGATCTACGAACTCCTGCTCGCGGTCGGCCTCGCCGTAGTGACCGCGAACGAGATCGTCGGACCGATCCTGACCCGCGTCGCGCTCCGGAAGTCGGGCGACGCCGGCAAGGACCGCGCGCGCCTGATCGACTTCCTGCACGAGGAGCACATCGTCACGAACTTCCGCGCCGACTCGAAGGAGGAGGCGATCGATAAATTGACCGATGTGCTGGTCGCGTCGAACGCGCTGCAGATCGACCGTGAGGCGTTCCTCCAGTCGGTGCTGGAGCGGGAGAACGACCTCTCGACCTGCATCGGCGAAGGCCTCGCGATCCCCCACGGCGTGCTGCCGAGCGGCGACCGGATGGTCGGCGTGCTGGCCATCAGCCGCGACGGGCTCGCGTTCGACGATTCCCCCGACGGCGAGCTGATCCACTGCATGGTCCTGCTCGCCACGCCGCAGTCGCAGCGCGACCGGCACCTCGAAGTGCTCGCGGCGCTCGCCCGGGCCGTCGGCGCGAACCCGCAGGTGAGGAAGCAGCTGTTCCGCGCTCGGTCGCCCGCGCACGTCTACGATCTCCTGCACGCCGAGGAGTCCGTGGACTTCAACCGCTACCTCGACGAGTAGACCCCACAGGACGTGATCATGGCGAAAGCACCCGCCACCCCCGAGGAGTACCTCGCCGCTCTTCCCGAGGACCGCCGCCACGCGCTGGAAGTGCTCCGTGCGACGATCCTGAAGAACCTCGGCAAGGGATTCGAGGAGGGGATCCAGTACGGGATGATCGGCTACTTCGTCCCCCACTCGGTCTACCCGAACGGCTACCACTGTGATCCGCGGCAGCCGCTGCCGTTCGCGTCGATCGCATCACAGAAGAGCCACATCGGCATCTACCTGTTCTGCATCTACACGGAGGAGGGCGAGGCCGAGCGCTTCCGCGAGGAGTGGCTCGCGACCGGCAAGCGCCTCGACATGGGCAAGTCCTGTGTCCGCGTGAAGAAGATCGAGGACGTCCCGCTCGACGTGCTGGGCCGCGCGATCAAGCGCGCGACGCTGAAGCGC
>JAQCBR010000228.1 GCA_027621295.1 Planctomycetota bacterium | reverse complement strand
GCCGCACCACCGCCCGCGCATCAAGCGCGTGATCTGGCTGTGCATGGCCGGCGGGCCGTCGCACCTGGAGACCTTCGATCCCAAGCCGGAGCTCGCGCGGCTCGACGGGCAGCCGATGCCCGAGTCGTTCACGCGCGGCCAGCCGATCGCGCAGCTGCAGGGTCAGAAGCTCAGGTGCCTGGGCCCTCTCTACAAGTTCCGGCAGGCCGGCGAGAGCGGCATCCCGATCGCCGAGTGCCTGCCGAACATCGCGCGCATCGCGGACAGGATCTGCGTGGTCCGCTCGATGCAGACCGACCAGATCAACCACGACCCGGCGCACACGGTGATGAACACCGGCACGTCGATCTCGGGTCGACCGAGCATGGGGTCCTGGGTCCAGTACGGGATCGGCTCGGAGAGTCAGGACCTGCCGGGCTTCGTCGTGCTGACCAGCGTCGGCGGCCGGAACCCGCAGCCGATCGTCTCGCGGCAGTGGGGGGCGGGCTTCCTGCCGGGTCGCTACCAGGGCGTCGAGTTCCAGGCGTCGGGTGATCCGGTGCACTACGTCCGCGACCCGCGCGGCGTGTCGCGTGCGCGGCAGCGCGACGTGGTCGACGCGGTGCGCCGTCTCAACGGCATGGCGGGCCACGGGGACCCGGAGGCGGCGACGCGGACCGCCCAGTACGAGCTGGCGTTCCGGATGCAGACCGCGGTGCCGGAGCTGATGGATCTGTCCGACGAGCCGCGCTCGGTGCTCGATCTCTACGGGACCGAAGGCAACGACGGGTCCTTCGCCGCGAACTGCCTGCTCGCGCGCCGCCTCGTCGAGCGCGGCGTCCGTTTCGTCCAGCTCTACCACCGCGGCTGGGACCACCACGGTGACCTCCGCAAGTGGATGGACATCTGCACCGGGCTCTGCGACCGCGCGTCGGCGGCGCTGGTCACCGATCTCGCGCAGCGCGGGATGCTCGACGAGACGCTCGTCGTCTGGGGCGGTGAGTTCGGGCGGACCCCGATGTTCCAGGGCAAGGGTGCGACCGCAGGACGTGACCACCACATCCGCGGCTTCTCGATGTGGCTCGCTGGTGGGGGGATCCAGGGCGGCAGGACCTACGGCGAGACCGACGAGCTCGGCTACCACGCGGTGGATCGGCCGGTCCACGTCCGCGATCTCCACGCGACGATGCTGCACATGCTCGGGCTCGACCACGAGCGGCTGAGCGTGCGGCACCAGGGCCTGGACATGCGGCTGACCGGCGTCGAGCCGGCGCGGGTCGTGCACGAACTCTTCGAGTGATTTCCCGCGTCCCGGCGGTGGATGGCCGGGTCCGGTCCGCCTCAAGGCGCGGTCGGACGCATGCCGATGCTCTCCGACGGGGCGGAGAGTCATGTCCGAACGCCGAGCACAGAAGGGAGCCGAGGGCGGGGTCCTGTTGGTCAGCCAGCAGTTCGCCGAGCCGCGGACCGGGATCGGGACCTACACGCGCGTCCTCGTCGACGGCCTGTTGGACCGCGGGATTCCCGTCGCGCTGGCGAGCTGGGAGTCCGAGTTCCCGGTCGCCGGCCACCGTGACCTCGCTTTCTGGTCGCTCGGCCATCGGCCGAAGCGGGATCGCTCGCCCTGTTCGTTCCACACGTTCGGACGCCGCGTCGCCAGACGTCTCGCGGGCGCCACGGAGACCTTCGCGTCCATGCACTTCGTCGACGGGCGGGAGGGTCACGCGGTCGTCGGTCGGGCGGCGTTGACGAGGGTGGCGGCCGTGTGCGTCGGATCCGTGCACGGCGACTACGCGCTCCACGGACCGAAGTCTCCGTTCCAGGCGCGGAGCGCGATCGCGGATCCGCGCCGCGGCTTCTGGCACCACATCGGGCTGCGTCGCCTCGAGGCACGGACGCTCCGACGTTTCGACGCGCTCGTCGCCAACTCCCAGGCGACCCGCAGCGCAGTCGTCGACGGCTACGAACTCGACTCCCAGCGTTGCACGGTCGCGCCCGTTACCGTTGCCCATCGCGAAGCAGCGCCCGCCCAGCTGGACGGCTCGCCGCGTCTTCTCTTCGTCGGCGGCAGCTTCCGCCGGAAGGGGCTGCAGGCCGTTCTCGAAGCGCTGCCCCGCCTGCGCCGGGCATTCCCGAACCTCGCGCTCCACGTCGTCGGCCGCGACGCCGAGCAGCCCGCGTTCGAGCGGAAGGCCCGCGATCTCCGCATCGCCGACGCCGTCGTTTGGCACGGCCGCGTCGACCCCGATGACTGCGCGTCGATCTTCGCCGCCGCGGACGCCCTCGTCGTGCCCGCGCACTCCGAAGGCCTCGGCCTCGTCCACCTCGAAGCCTTCGCCGCCGGCGTCCCCGTCGTCGCCGGCCTCGACGGCGGCGTCGGCGAGATCGTCCAGGACGGCGTGTCCGGCCTGCAGACCCTCACCGAAGGCGCCGAGGTCGCCCGCGCGGTCCACGCCATCCTCGCCGACCCCTCCCTCGCCCGCCGCCTCGTCGAGGGCGGCCGCACGGTCCTCGCGTCGCGGTCGGTCGACCGCTTCGTCGACGGCGTGCTGGGGGCCTATGGATTCGAGGGGGCGGAGGCTCGCCCGCCGGCCCCGACGGATCTCGTCCCTGCCGCGCGCTGATCGAGTTTCATCGGGCGCGAGTTGCTCCCGTTGGGGCGGGACCTGGCTAGGGTTCGCGCGCGTTGGAATGGAAGGGCCCGACGAGCCAGCCGCGTTCGCCCGCCCGATGCCGGAGAGCCTTCGCTGCCTGTCTGATCTCCCGGTCTCTCCAGTCTCGGAAGTCGACCAGAGCGTGAGCTGGATCTGGACCGAACGGTGCGCCGTCTGGGATCCGGTCGTGATACGCGCCCAGGCCAAGCTCGGCGCATTCGGACATGGAGACGGCCATCACTCCGCTCGACTCACCGCCGTGGGCGACGAAGTGGTCGAAGCTCGCCCTGGCGGTCGTTCGTGAGGCGGCGGAGACAGAGAGCATTCCGCCGTCCTTGGAGAGTGGCTGGAAGTTCAGGCTCGACGGACGACCGTTCTTGAACCAGATCGGACGTATCTCCGGAACAGCTCCTGGTCGCTCTCTACGCGCTCTCCCCGGGGCCCCTTCACGCCGCTCCGCCTCGACGCGCCGCTTCGATCGCCGAGAGGATTGCGTCGAGCTGCTGTGGTTGGAATTCGGCGTCGTCGTAAGCCGATCCCGAGTCGAGATGCAGGAGTTCGAGTCGGACGCGACGTCGCTCCAGGTCGAACACGACGGTGACGTCGAGATCCTGCGCTTTGTCGATCCACTCGGCCTGGATGTTGCCCTCAGGGGTCGGAGAGAGCCCGGGCGCACCCAGGGTCGAACGTCCGACGATCCCCAGGACCGCTCCCCGCACCCAAGCAGTGTCTCGGAGCGCGAGCCCTACACCGTCGCCATCCAGCCACCCGTCCTGGATCTCGTCCAGCCTGGCGAGTTCGGCGATCGTGGATCGCAGCGCGGACTCCTTGTCGTGGTTCTCCAGCACTTCGGACACCTCGTGTTCGATCACGTGATGGGAGGTTCCCCGGCGGGCCGGCCCAGTAGCTCCGGTCGCTCCCCGTTGTAGCGCGGACGAGCGGTGCGTGTCGCACTTGGCCCTCGTTGGGGAGGCAACGGGGTGCTGGGTTCTCGTTCCGCAACAGCGCCCAAGGGTCTCGAATCCGAGTCGCGCGCGGGAGCTCGCCGAGAGTCCTGCTGGCGTGGATCGCAGCGGGGCATGCCGCTAGATGACGCAAGGGCATGGAAGGTCAGGAGAAGCACAGGTTCCTCGACGATCGAGCGATCGCCGACCGAGTTCCTCCGCGCAACGTTCCACTCCCAGATCGCCACAGGAGTAGGGGGCAAGGTCTGCCCTGTGCGAGGCGGAGATGGCGGAACCAACGAGTCGGAGTCCGGAGGGCTACGAGCCCTTCTTGCGGGAGCTGAAGGAGCGGGTCCGGAAGGCCCGCGTGCGGGCAGCGCTGGCGGTGAACAGCGAGCTCGTGCTGCTCTACTGGTCGATCGGCCGGGACATCCTGGATCGTCAGAAGAGGTTGGGGTGGGGCGCTCAGGTCATCGATCGGCTGGCAGCCGACCTGCGGCGGGAGTTCCCGGAATCCAAGGGGTTCTCGAGTCGTAACCTCCTGTACATGCAGAGCTTCGCGAGGGCGTGGCCCGAGCTCGCAATTGTGCAAGGGCCACTTGCACAATTGACGTGGTGGCACAACTTGGCCCTCCTCGAGAAGGTCAAGAACCCCGAGCAGCGCGTCTGGTACGCCCGAAAGACCGCCGAACACGGGTGGAGTCGCAACGTGCTCGCGATCCAGATCGAGCGGGGGCTGTTCGAGGCGCAGGGCGGGGCGCTGACGAACTTTTCGAGTGCGCTT
>JAQCBR010000060.1 GCA_027621295.1 Planctomycetota bacterium | reverse complement strand
TCGGTTCGAGATCCGCAACAAGCGCGTCCATACCGGGATCTCCGACCTCGACGGGCGCTTCGAGCTGACGAAGGACGGCATCGTCGTCGGCACGGGGGTCATCGCCCTTCCCGACGTCCCGCCGGGAGGCGTCGCGCCGCTGACGGTGCCCCTGACGATCCCCGAGAGCGGCGAGGTGCACGTTCGCATCCTGCTCGAGCAGCGAGAGCCGACGGCATGGGCGCCCGCAGGGCACGTCGTGGTCTGGGAGCAGCACGCGGTCCGCGGCCCGGCCGCTGCGCCCGAGGCTCCGGGCGCGGTCGGCGTCGATCCGCGCGTCGCCGAAGAAGGGGCCGAAGTCGTGGTGCGCGCCGATGGCGTCGAAGCTCGATTCGCCGCGGCCACCGGCCTGTTGCAGAAGCTCGAGGTGGCCGGCCGCTCGGTGTTCACGGCACCGCCTCGACCATCGTTCTGGCGTGCGCCGACCGACAACGATCGCGGCAATCGGATGCCGGGCCGGCAGGGTGCATGGCGGGAGCCGGTGATCACCTACGGTCCGGGGGCGATCGAGACCGAGGGCGGTCGGGTCCGCGTCGTTTCGCGGATGCACCTGGACGAGCGTGACCTGGGCACCTTCACCGTCACCGTCTCCGGTGACGGCGCGGTGCTGCTGGACCTCGCGACGCTGCCGCAGGTGGGGCTGCCCGACTATCCGCGCGTCGGACTCGACGCGCGCATGGACGGTCGTTTCGCCGACGCGACCTGGTTCGGTCGAGGTCCGCACGAGAGCTACCGGGACCGTTTCACTGGCGCTGCGATCGCCGTGCACCGCCTGCCGGTCACGGCGATGGCGCACGCGTACGTGCGCCCCCAGGAAACCGGGAACCGCACCGGCGTCCGATGGCTGCGCCTCACGGACGGGGACGGGCAGGGCTTCCAGTTCGATGCGGTGGGCGGGGCGTTCGAGGCGAGCGCGCTGCACCAGGGCCCTGCGGATCTGGAGCGATCCCTGCACGCGCACGAGGTGCCGGACCTCGGCGAGGTGTTCCTCCGTCTCGACTTCGGGCAGATGGGCGTCGGCGGCGACGACAGCTGGGGAGCGCAGCCGCATCCCGAGTATTGTCTGCCGTCGAGCCAGCCCTACCGCGCTACGTGGGCGATCCGCGCCCATCGCTGAGATTGGGAGATGCTGAAGTGACCAACCCACCCGACTCTCCGATCGGCCGGCCGACGCGGCGGACGTTCCTCCGCCGGGCTTCCGGGTGGACCCTCGCCTCGACGGCGGGGCTCCCGGTCGTCTTCGCGGACCACCTTCCTGCGGGCGTTCCGCTCCTCGGGCTCCCCGGCGCCCAGGACCCGGCGCCGATCCCTGGCAAGGACGGGCTCCGCGTGTTCAACGACCGTCCGGTCCTGGCCGAGACGCCCGCGCACCTGCTCGACGACGACGTGACCCCGGCGAGCCGCCTCTTCGTCCGCAACAACGGTCTCCCGCCCGCGCTCGACGATGTCGACGCGGACGCCTGGGAGATCGAAGTCGCGGGGGAGGCGATGGCCGAGCCGCGCACGTTCACGGTCGGAGAGCTCCGCGATCGGTTCGAGTCGGTCTCGCTGCCGCTCGTGCTCGAGTGCGCGGGCAACGGACGTGCGGAGTTCCAGCCGCCAGCGGCAGGCACGCCGTGGACGACCGGAGCCGTCGGCTGCCCGCGTTGGGACGGCATCCGGCTGCGCGACCTTCTCACCGCCTGCGGCGTCGGCGAAGGCGCGGTCTACGTCGCCTACGAGAGCGCGGACCGCCACCTCTCGGGAGATCCGGCTCGTAAGCCGATCTCGCGTGGGGTCCCGATCGCGAAGGCGCTCGAGCCCGAGTCGCTGCTCGCCTTCGGCATGAACGGCGCCGAGATCCCGGCGCTGCACGGGCATCCTGCTCGCCTCGTCTTCGGCGGATGGCCCGGCTCGACGAGCGGCAAGTGGGTGCGACGGATCCTCGTCCGCGACCGCGTTCACGACGGCGCGAAGATGGGCGGATCCTCCTACCGGCGTCCGCGGCGTCCGGTGAGGCCCGGTGCCGAGGTCCAGGATGCGGACATGGAGATCCTCGGCGCGATGCCGATCAAGTCGCTGATCACTGCTCCCAGGTCGGGAGTCGTCCACCGCGCTGCGGAGACGCTCGAGGTGCGCGGCCACGCGTGGGTCGGTGACCGTGCCGTGGCGGAGGTCTTCACGTCGATCGACTTCGGCGCCACGTGGCAGCCGGCGGCGCTGGGGCCCGCGCCGAACCGCAACGCGTGGCAGCGTTTCCGTGCGGAGATCGCTCTCCCGGAGCCGGGCTACTACGAGGTCTGGGCGCGTGCGGTCGACGACGCGGGTCGTGGACAGCCGATGGTCCTGCCGGGATGGAACCCGAAGGGCTACATGAACAACGCGTGCCACCGCATCGCGGTCCAGGTCGACGCATGAGGCGGGCGATGGGATTCTGGCTCGTCGCCGCCGCAGTCGCCGCGGGCTGCGCACGCGACGAAGATCCGGCGGTTGCTGGCCCGGGGCCGACCGCGGACACGCCGGTCCTGGACGAAGATGGCCGGCGCCTCGATCCGGCGACCGGCCTGGTCCTCGCCGACGGCTACGAGCTGGTGGCGGCGAACTGCGTCGCGTGCCACTCCGCGCAGCAGTTCCTCCGGCAGCGCGGCACTCGCGCCACCTGGCAGGGCATCCTCGATTGGATGCAGGCGTCGCAGGGGCTCTGGGAGTTCCCGGAAGGAGTCGAGGAGCGGATCGTCGACTACCTCGCGACACACTACGCGCCCGAGGGGGAGTGGCGTCGCGCGCCGATCCCCGCCGAGCTGATGCCGCCCGATCCAGCGCGCGCGCAGATGCGAGAGTTGGCCGAGACGGTGCGCTCGAGCCGTCGGTGACGCCGCTCGGCGGCCAGCGTCAGCCTTCGGCGCGCGACACGACTCCGTCGCCGTTCCGGTCCAGGCGGCGGAACGCGGACGGCGGGCCCGCGAACTCTTCGAGCGTCACGCGTCCGTCCCCGTCGAGATCGAAGCGTTCGTGGAACGTCGTCCCCTCGACCGAGCGGACGTAGCGGTCGACCTCGTCCTTCGTCAGGTGGGCGTCGCGGTCCCGGTCGATCCGCGCGACGAGGTAGGCAGGACCCTTCCACTCGGCGGTCGAGATCCGACCGTCGTTGTCGCGGTCCCAGGTGGAGAAGGGCACCACGTAGGCAGCGGGTCGCGCCTTGCCGAGGTTCCGGGCGCGGACGCGGGCACGGACCTCGTTCGCGAGACGTTCCAGCTCGGCGGCCGACAGCAGGCCGTCCCGGTCGCGGTCCGCCCAGGCGAAGGCCGGGGCCGCGCGGTGCTCCCGGAGCTCCGCCTCGCTCAGGCTCCCGTCCCGGTCGCGGTCGAACCTGTCGAGCAGCTTGTCGACGGGCTCGAGCTCGCGGCGGAACGCGGGGAGGTCGTCGAGGTCCGGCGCCGCGGGCGCGCGTCTCGCCGCCTCGCTGCGGTCCTTGCGGTCGATGTCGCCGTCGCCGTCCAGGTCGAGCTCGAGGAAATGCGACTCGTGGCCCATCCACTCACCGCGCGAGACGCGGCCGTCCCGATTGGCGTCCAGCCTGAGCGCTGCGTCGATGCGCTCGCCGAGCTGTCGGTCTGCGTCGTCTCGCGGGCGGGGCTCAGCTTCGTTCCGCGACCGCGCGGCAGCGATGCGCCGCGCGAACGGTGACTTGCGGAACCCGTCCAGCGTCACCACCCCGTCTGCACCGGCGCCCAGGTCACGGAACTGGGCGTCGGATCCGGGGAACTCGCTGCGGACCACGCGGCCGTCACCGTTCCGGTCCAGCCGGGCGAAGGCCTCTGCGGTCACCACGTCCGCCGACTGGGCGAAGCTCGTCGCGGCGAGGCCGAGCGAGGCGAGGATCACGAGGGCCGAGCGCAGCATCACCGCGTTCTTCCTCGGGGCACGTCGCGCTCCTCGAGCAGGAACCCGTAGGGGTCGGTGCGGACCGTCGTGTCCGGCACCCCGGTGCGGAGCGCGCGCAGCATCTCGTCCGGGGTCAGGTAGCGACAGTCCTCGTGGCTGATGTCCTTCGACCATCGGCCGCGCTCGTCCTGGAGGCGGTCGAGCGCGAGCTCCTCGAGGAACAGGCCCCGCAGGCCCTGGACCCCGTCCCAGGTCGCGGCGATCGCAGTGCCGGTCGACGGAGCCTTCGACACGTCGATCGCGGTGCCGAGCCCGCCGGCGCCAGCTGCGACGACGAAGTGCTGGAGGAACGGTTCGTTGTAGGCGCAGAGCACGTGGAGCTCTCCCGTGCCGCCGTAGACGCGCGGGCTGGAGTCGGGCATCGCGCGAGGGCGCACGGGGTCGGAGATGTCGTAGGTGCGAACCCGGCGCTGGCGGTTCCCGTCCTCGCCCTCCTCGACCAGCACGTACAGGTAGTCGTGCTCCGCGCTGCGGAGGCCGCCGCCCTCGGTGCCGATGTCGAAGACCGTGTGCACCGCGAGACCCCGGACGTCGCCGCGCGCGAAGCGGAACGTGTTCCGCGCGGTCGCGCCGTGGAGCACGACCGGTGCATCGGGGCGGGTCAGGTCGACGATCCGGACGCCGTCGAGTCCGCATGCGACGCAGGCGAGGAGCCGGGCGTCCGTGCGTCCGATGCGCGCGCCGTCGGGGTCGGCGGCGAACGTCCGCGAGTATTGGAAGAACAGCTCCACGTCGAGCGCCTCGTTCGCGCGCGCATCGCCGCCGTTGAGATCGACGAGCGAGACCGGCGCCGGCTGTGCGGGGTTCGAGACGTCGAAGACGGAGAGTCCCGCCGAGCCGTCGGCGACGGCCAGCCACGGCCACTGGAGCGCGACGTCGCGGGCGTCGGCGCAGGGGAGGATGCTCACCCGCGTCGGGTTCTCGGGACGCGCGATGTCGAGGATCGTCACGCCGCCGGTGCCGTCAGCGACGTAGAGGTGGTCGCCCTGCGCGAGGAGCTTCCGCGGATCGAGGAGGCCGGTCGGGATCCGCCGGACGATCCGTGGCGACGAAGCGACGGCGAGGTCGAGGACCAGCAGGTCGCCTCCTTCGACGGCGACGTACGCGTGCGTGCTGCGCGCGTGGACCGGATCGGTGCGGACCGTGAACGCCTCGGCGGGCGCACCGAGGTCGAACTCGGCGACCGGCTGGGTGCGCGCGAGGTTCCGGGTGTCGACCGCGAGCGTCAGCAGGCTCTGGGGCGTGAGCGCGTAGCCGAGTTCGCGGGTCAGTCGGAAGTTCACCGAGCCGAGCCCGTACGTGGTCGGGCTGCGGTGGCACTCGACGCATGTCCTCGCCTCGGGGCGGGTCGTGTGCACCTGGTGGGGGACGAGCGTGATCCCCGACAGGCCGGCCTTGGTCTCGGGGGTCGCCTGGTGGAGCAGGATCTCTCCGTCCGCGTCCCGCGCGCTGCCGAGCGTCGAGAAGCCGACCATGTAGGGCGCGATGCGGCCCTCGTGGTTGAACCCGAGCCGGAGCTGGTTGAACGTCGCGAAGACCTTCTCCTGGGTCGTGACGCGCCCTGGAGTCCTGTCACCGGAGATCAGGTCGAGCTGAGTGAACTGCTCGTTGCGGTCGAAGTGGAACCCGAAGAAGTCGACGTTCCAGCCGCTGTGGCACGTGTAGCACTCGAGCCGCCCGTGTGACTGGTTCATCGCCGCGGCGGCGGCGGGCCGGTAGTCCGGGTGGCCGGGCGTCACCACGTGACGGCTCTGCTTCACGCGGTGTCGGCGGCCGGTGACCTTCGACACGAGGAAGAACTCGTCGCCGTCGCGGTGCAGGTTCGGCACGCGCCGGCCGTGGGACGTCGTCAGGTCGGACACGTCGTCGACCGTGCCGTGGCAGCTCTCGCACTCGATCTCGACCGCGTGGTCCATCTGCGGCCAGAGATTGCCGTCGCCCATCGCGTCCGCGCCGGTGTGGCAGTCGATGCAGTGCATCCCCGCCTGGTGATGGACGTCGGGTGGGGTCATGTCCCGGTCGCGGATGTAGAACACGCCGTTCTGCAGCCTGTCGGTCGTGCCCTCGACGTCGGGGCCTGCGGGCATTCCCGGGACCAGTTGCGCGAGCCCGCGGAAGTGGAGCCCGATGCTCGCGTCGCCGTAGTGGCAGCGCGTGCATGTGTCGGTCGGGATCGCGGACGTGAAGCGGTGGGCGAGCGGGTGCCCGGGCTCGGTGTGGTCGATCGACTGGTCGGCCGAACGTGACCTGCCGTCGTCCGCGTAGGTGACGTGGCAGGCGGCGCAGCCCTCGCCGCGGTAGTCACCGTCGAGCCCGAGCCGTCCGTCCACAGCACGCCCCTCCGACCACAGGTGGCAGTGCATGCAGGCCTTCCGCGGCAGGTCCGCGTAGTGCGTCTCGATCCGGTCGCGGTGGCCGCGCTTGTCGAAGCCCGGGACCTGTTCGACCGCGGTCAGCGCACCCTCGGGAACGTCGCCATCCTCATCGCGGACCGCGAAGACCCCGTAGTAGGGACGCTTGGAGTCGGTGAGCCCGTGTTCGTAGAAGCCGTCGCCGAGATGGCCGGACGTCGTCGCGTGCAGGGACTTGAGGACGCGGTCGACGATCGTGCCGTGGCAGTCCCCGCACGCCTCCCGCACGACGCGCAGGTTGCTCGGGTTCACGAAGCGCAGGTAGGCCAGGTCGTGGCGTTCCGGCAGCACGCGTTCGTCGGCCGGGATCGGGCGTGAGGGGCGGACGTGGGCGCCCTCGACGTCGGTCGCCTTCGGATCGCCGCCGTGGCAGTCGACGCAGGACAGCGGGAAGCCGGGGTGGATGTCCTCGATGCCGGCGTGGCACGTGACGCATCCCTCGGCGCGAGGCCCTGCTTCCGCGGTCCTCGCGTCCAGGGACGGGGTCTGGAGCAGGGACGTGAGGACAGCTGCGATCGGCGCCGCGAACGCGATCCAGGCTCGCCAGACCCTGCGGGTCTTCGGCGATGGGCGGGATACCGCGACGTGCGTCCGGGGCACGGCGGTCAGCCGAAGAGACCGAGGATGGGGCGGCCCTCGACGTCCCGCGGCGTCGGCACGCCGAACAGCCGCAGCAGGGTCGGGCAGACGTCGATCGTCCGCACCTCGTCCCGCAGGACCTTGCCGCGGCGGAAGTCCGGACCGGCGGCGATCATGAACACGTCGAGGAGCTCCTCAGACTGGTCGCCGTGGTCGAGCCCGTTGCGCTCGTTGAGGTCGCGGTCCCGCCCGAACTCCGGAAGGACGATGACGGCCGTCTTGTCGCGGAGCTGCTCGTCCTGCTGGATCGCGTCCCAGAGTCGGCCGATCTCCTGGTCGTTGCGTCGGATGACCTCCACGTAGCCGTTGAACGACCCGTGGGCGACGTCGTGGTTCTGCAGGGTGATGCCGAGCACGCGAGGGCGGAACACGCGGAGGATCTCGAGCCCGACGCGGATCGCCTTCGCGTCGCCGCCGCCCGGACCCGTGATGCGCGACGTGCCGCCGGTGAGTCCGTCGAGCACGAAGCCCGCGACGCGCTGGATCTGCTCGGGGTCGGCGAGCGTCTGTCCCTTCGGCAGCGTGATCGCTCCAGGGTCGAGGCTCTGCGCGAGGCGCGCGAGCGTCGCCCGCTCGTGCTCGGAGTCCGGCTGGGGCTTGCCGAACGCGTCGAGCACCTTGCGGAACTCGACGTTGAACAGCCCGTCACCGTCCAGCACGTTCGCGGCGTAGGGCGCGCCGTAGTCGGGGTGGTCGGAGTGCGCGAAGAGGCGACCCTGGGCGCCGCTGCTCGTCGACAGCCAGACGTCGGAGGCGCCGAAGCCCGCGTCACGGCGGAGCCGTTCGAACAGCGTCGGGCGGAGGCCCCGCTCGTTCTCGCGGATGCCCATCACCTCGACGTTGCCTGTGAAGATCGACAGCGCTGCCCCGTAGTGCCCGACGTTGGCGCAGCGCACCTTGGGTGCTGCGACGCCGGCCTGCGCGATCCGCATCAGGTTGGGCACGTTGGCGGGCGTCCCGAGGACTTCCCTGGTCCGAACGCCGCCTGCGAAGGCGACCAGCACGACGTGCTCGGTCTTGGGTCCCAGGGTCGGCAGGCCTCCGAAGCCGCCGAGCGCACGGGGCCCGAGGGCGAGGGCCCCGGCGGAGGCCGCGGAGCCGCGCAGGAACGCGCGGCGGCTCGGGTCGGATCGTCCGTTCATAGGGCGCCTCGTCGGCGGCTCCCGCGGCGAGCGCTTCGCGGAGGGAACCAGACCGCGGAGCAGGATAACTCCGATCGTGCCGATCCGGACACGGGTCCGACGGACTCCTGTCGGTCAGTCGAGCATCGACAGTCGGCGGAGTCGGCGGCGCGGATGTTCCTTGAGTTCGTTCTCGACCTCGACTTCGAGGGCGGTGTCCTCGGTCTGGCGTTCGGTCGCGAGGTCGGCGAGCGCCGACTCGGCCTGGCTGATGCGCCGGAAGCGCTTGCGCACCATCGACGCTTCGGCGTCGTAGAACGCCATGCCTGGGCGGAGCGGGCACAGCGACTGCCCGGTTCCCAGATCCTCGATCTGGTCGGCCGGCAGCTCGATCCACATGCCGACGGTCACGAGCGCGTTGCGCAGGTGCCAGCGCTCGGTCGTCTGCGGTCGCACGCCTCGCTCCTCGTCGGCGAGGAACGTCGGCGTGACGTCGAAGAACTCGCAGAGTTTGCGGAGCAGGTCGAAGTTCGGCTGCGACAGTCCCTGCTCGAGGTGCGAGAGCGTGGCCTGGCGGATCCCGAGCCCGTCGGCAGCCTGCTGTTGGCTGAGGCGACGTTCACGGGTGCGGAGGAAGTAGAGCTTGGCGCCGATGCGTGCCACGGAGGGTTCCTGGAGTGCGGGCGGGTTCGAGAGTGGTTGCAGCCGCAGTCGAGAAGGCAGGGATTGCGGCTCTTGGGTTGCCCGCGGGGCGATCCCCCGAGGGCGGTGAGGTCGGAGAGACGTTCTCCTGCGATCCGGCAGCAGGCTCGGGCCTCAGTTGTCGAGGATTCGGATCACCGGCGACCGACCGCGGAACACGTGGCCGATGCCGCTCACGAGGTCCGGCGCCTCGATCCACGTGTAGCGGATGTCGCGGTTGGTCGGGTCGATGCGGATCGAGACCCCGTTGGACCACTGCGTTCCCAGCAGGTTGTTGCCGGGCACGAAGACCATCCACTGCGCGAACAGCGGGAGGCTGGTGAGGTTCGCATCGTTCGGGATCGGCAGCTCCGCGTGGGCCTCGGTGCGAGGACCTGCCGGCGTGCGCGCGAGCGGAGCAGGGATCTGCAGGAAGGGGGCGATCTGCAGTGAACAGCCGGGCGCGCCGAAGAACCCCAGATCGAACGGCAGGGTCAGACCGAGGAACTCGCTGCCGCTCAACCCGACCATGCACACCGCGGGGCGAGGCTGCGTCGGGCCGGTGAGCGTGAAGACCCCGCGCCCACCGAGCGTGAACGTGTCGGGAACCACGCAAGCCGGCATCGGCGACGGATTCTCGGTCCAGCAGCTCGCTCCCAGATTGGTGACGTCGTCCGGCGTGCGCTCGATCGTCGCATCGACGGGCCACCAGGGTTCGTCCGTGGTCCCCGTGAGTGGGTCGGTGTAGGGGGAGGTCTCGGTCTCGATGCAGAGCGCGGACGACGCGAGTCGGAAAGCGGTCTGGAACGGGATCGTCACGGCGAACGGCTCGACCCAGGGCGCCGGGTCCGACGTGGGGGCCGGAGTCGCGGGCAGGTCGATCACGCCGTCGAAGACAACCGTCGCATCACTACCACGGTTGGCTGCGAACGACTCGCAGGCCTGGGACGCCGTGAGAGGTGAGGACGACAGCGTCACCCGTAGCCGCACGCGACCTCCGTCGAGGGGAGACGTGTCCCCGCCCGCATTCCGCCGGAACTGCATGCCGACGAGGTCCCGGTTGCGGGAAGGGCCGAGTTCGGAGCCCGCCACGATCAGCTGGCGCCGCGTGTCGTACGCGCCGAACGGGAAGTCGCTGAGCGTCGCTCCGTCGTGGTTCGCGAACCCGTTCGGGATCACTTCGGCCCGGGATTGGCCGGTCAGGGGGACGACAGCCGCGAGGGCTACGGTGATGGGCAGGACCTTGGCGAGGCTCATGGGGGGCGCCTTCGGGGTTGGGTCGTGGTGTCTTCGTTCAGTCGGCAAGCCTCGGGGAGGGATGCCGCGCGGGTGTGGGATCAGTGGGTCTGGACGATCTCGCGGTAGAGATAGCCCGGCAGGCCCAGGTTGTCGGAGAGCATCAGCTCGTCACCGGACGGAACCGGGTCGATGCGGAACTTGCCGTCGGGGCCGGGCTGGATGCGCACGGCGGCCTGACCGTCGATCTGGTACTCGATGTACTTCGCGGGGCCCGAGTAGGTGACCTCGACCGCCTGCCCGGCGACCGGCGGATCGGGCAGCATCTTGAAGCGCGAAGGGCCGCCGGGTCCCGCCATGGAGGGCTGCGCTTCGGGTGTCGTGGAGCGGCTCACTTCCGATCTCCTTCTGCTGCCGAGTCGGGTCGGCTGGTCTGCTGTCGGGGCGACGCACCGAGTCGCCGGCGAACGCGATCGAGCGTGCGACCGGTCTCGGTGAGCTCCGGGCGCGCCTCGATGTCGAAGCTGCGCTCATCGACGAGGAGCGCCTGTCCGTGCCGGAGCAGCGACCGTGCGGCGCAGGCTCCCGCGAGATCCGAGGCCGCGCCCGGCGTGCGCAGCGCGACGTCGAGCAGGCGTTCGAAGATGGGGATCAGGCCGTCCTCGTCGCGGTGACGTGCCGAGACGCGCTCGAGGTCACCCGCTGCCTGGAGCAGTTCTTCGTCGGGCGCGTCGAGCATCGTCCACGCCCAGTCGAGCGAGCCGTGCGCTGGAACCGAGCCTCGGTTCGAGCTCGCCTCGGCCGCGCTCGCGCCGCCTCGCAGGGAGCCGTGGATGGTCATGCCAGCGGCACTGCCTGCGGTGAACCACAGTCCGAGTGCCATGAATCGACGTCGGGAGGGGCGCGCCGGCTTGGCTGGCGGTGCGGCGGTTCCGTCGAGCTGTGGGAGTCTGCCGTAGAGCATGTCAGGACGCTTCGATACGGATCAGCATATCAACCCGGGTTGATACGGTCAGGCCGTTCAACCCGCGTCCACCTCTCTCCTTTCGGCCAGCTCCGGTGTGCCCGGTCTCGAAGTCCAGCGCAAGGCCTCTCTATTTCTTGGTTTAGCGTCGCCCACCGCCGGGCTGCCCCACCGCCTGCTGCCGCAAAAATTCCCTTGTCGCTCGGGCCCCGAGACGGGGCCTCGAGGGTCTGGTGACACCGGAGTCGGGCTGGCTAGTAGAGCAGCGGTCGCTCGGGCGGGGGCTGCCCTGCACGGTTCGACGCCGTCCGTTCGGGGTCAGTAGAACCCGTATTCGGGAGCGGAGAGCAGCGCGCGGACCAGGGTTCGCGGCGCGGTCTCCGGCTCGGCGAGGATCGCCGTACACGCCGACTCTTCCTCCTGCGACGGGCTTCGCCCGAGGTAGCGCTCGAAGCAAGTCCGGACGAAGCCGCCGGGTGCCGCGGTGCCCGGGTCGGGGAGCTTCGCTTCGGGGGAACCGAGCGCGAGCTTCACCAGCACCGCACGGAGCGGGGCCGGGTCGGCCATCGACTGGAGCGCGTTGCGGACGTTGCGCAGCTCGTCGTAGGTCGGCTCGCGGTCGAAGACGTCCATGTAGAGCGCGCGGACGAACTGGCGGTCGCTGCGCGGGCGACGCACGGCGACGGCGTCGCGGTAGAGGTCGCTCGTCATCCACTGCGCGAGCACGTCGAAGAAGCGGGACGGCTCCGCGTGCACCTCGGCGACGAGCGCGTTCGCTTCGCCGCGCTCCATCGAATCCAGCCCCGCCCCGAGGAGGCGCTTCCGGTGCCGGTCCAGGAGCCGCCGCGCGAACCGCTCGTCCTCGATCGCGAATCGGACCACGTCCGCCTGGGTCTGACCGTCCCGCCCGAGGAATCGGGTCGGCTTGCCGTCGTAGAGCTCCTTGCCGGCCTCCAGCGTGCGGACGTTGCGCCGGTCCTGGACCGGCATCCCGAGGCACTGCTCCAGCACGACCGTGACGAACGTGTCGTTGCCGGGATTCCGGAGCGAGAAGCTCGTCGACAGCAGGATCTCCGCGGTGGCTCCGCGGACGTCCGCGTCGCCGCGGCGGAGCCGGTCCGGGAGTTCTTCGATCGCCCGCGTGCGCGGACGGAACCGATCGATCAGCAGGTGGAAGAACAGCTCTTCCTCGACCCACTGCTCGAAGGCCTCGGGGCGCGAGAGCAGGTGCCGGACCACGCGGTCGGCCGGCATGCCGGCCAGGGACCGCACCTCGCGCGGCCGCGGGCCACGCTGCAGCGTGTCGTGGTAGGCCCGACGGACGAATGCCAGGTCGGCGGGGGACGCGGCAGGGACCATGGCGTGGGATGCTAACAGCGGAACGTCGCCCGTGTTCCTGCGCGGCCCCGTCGATACGATGCGCCTCCCATGGACGCACCCCGCCGGAATCGTCGACTGCGCGACCTGCGCTCGGTCCCGGTCCTCCCGTCGCTGATCACGCTCGGGAACGTGTTCCTGGGCTTCCTCGCGATGTCGAAGGTCGCGGACGTGCTGGCGGTCGGCGACGTCACCGACCCGGTGGTCGTCGCGGCGTTCGAGATCGCCGCGCAGTTCGTCTTCCTCGCGATGGTGTTCGACGCGCTCGACGGTCGCGTCGCGCGGATGACCGGGCAGACGTCGGCCTTCGGTGCCCAGCTCGACAGCCTGGCGGACGTCGTCACGTTCGGCTGCGCGCCGGCGTTCGTCGCCAAGGTGCTGATCAACCTCCACGAGGGGGCGCCGACCGAGCTGCTGCCCTCGCACCCGAAGATCTACTACTTCTGCGCCGCGGTCTACGTGCTGTGCGCGGCGATGCGGCTGGCCCGGTTCAACGTCGAATCGGCCGGACCCTCGGAAGAGGACCACCGCGAGTTCAAGGGCCTGCCGTCACCTGCGGCGGCGGCCGTCGTCTGCTCGTTGATCGCGTTCTTCGCGAGCAAGGGCGACGAGTCTGCGGTGCTGACCCAGGCCTTCCTCCCCGACGACGTGCACCGATGGACCGTGGTCGCGATGCCCGGCGTCCTGGTGCTGCTCGGGCTCCTGATGGTCAGCAAGGTCCCGTTCCCGCACATGTTCTACACGCTGGTCGAACGGCGGCACTCGTTCCCGTTCCTGGCCACGCTCGTCGTGCTGATCGGCCTCGTGCTCATCGAGTGGCAGCTTGCCTTCGTCGGTGCGACGCTCGCCTACGTCGCCTACGGGCTCGGCCTCGGCGTCTACCGGATCCTGTCCAACGGTCGGCTCGGCCCGCCGGACCAGGGCGAGCCGGAGCCGATCGACGCGGTCGAGCGGTTCGTGGAGCCGGTGAGCCCGAGTCGGAACTGACCGCCCTTCGCCCCACGCCATGCCGACGAACGCGCGCGCGGACCACGATCCGCCGGCTCCCGAACCGGTCGAAGTCCTGCTCGGTCTGGGTTCCAACCTCGGTGATCGCGACGCGGCGATCGCCGCTGCGCTCGACGCGCTCGGTCGGGTGCCCGGCGTGGAGGTCGTCGAGGTGTCGCCGCTCCTCGAATCGGAGCCGGTCGGTGGCCCGCCCCAGTCGAAGTACCGGAACGGTGCCGCCCGGCTCCGGACGACTCTCGTGCCGCACGCGCTGCTCGCGGTCCTGAAGGCGACCGAGCGTGCCGCAGGACGCGTTCCCGGCCCGCGCAACGGCCCGCGTCCGCTCGACCTCGACATCCTGACGTTCGGCGGCCGGACGTTGGACACCCGCGACCTGGTCGTGCCGCATCCCCGGCTCCACGAGCGGTCGTTCGTCGTCGAGCCGCTCCGCGCGCTCGGCGTCGACGTCGATGCGATCCCACGCATCGCGCGGCCCCGGGTGGTGGACACGCCTGCGGCGGTGCAGGAAGCATCGCTCGCATGGCGACGCGGTGGCTGCTCGATCGGCTTCGTGCCGACGATGGGTGCTCTCCACGAGGGGCACGCGTCGCTGATCCGGCGGGCGCGTGCCGAGTGCGACCGCGTCGTCGTGTCGATCTTCGTGAACCCGCTGCAGTTCGCAGCGCACGAGGATCTCGACAAGTACCCGCGCCCGCTCTCCGCCGACCTCGAGCTGTGCGAGCGGAACGGCGTCGACCTCGCGTTCGTGCCGCCGGTCGAGGCGATGTATCCGGCCGGCTTCGCGAGCCGCATCGCGGTCGGAGCGGAGGCGGAGGCGATGGAGGGAGCGGCGCGTCCCGGTCACTTCATTGGCGTCGCGACCGTGGTCGCGCGGCTCTGGAGCATCGTGCTCCCGGACCGCTCGTACTACGGACGCAAGGACGCGCAGCAGGTCGCGGTGCTGCGCCGACTCCAGCAGGACCTGTGCCTGTCGGGTGAGCTGGTCGAGTGCCCGATCGACCGTGAGGCCGACGGGCTGGCCCGCTCGTCGCGGAACGTCTACCTCAGCCCCGAGGACCGCACGGCAGCCCGCGCGGTGCCGCGGGCGCTGTCGGCAGCGGTCCGCGCCCATCGGAACGGCGTGCACGGGCGTGACGAACTCCTCGGCCTCGCTCGCGCGGAGCTCGACGCCGAGGCGAGCTGCACGGGCGTCGACTACCTCGAGATCCGGACGGACCTGGAGCTCGCGCCGTGGCCCGGGGACCGCCCCGTCGATTCCAGCGCGCGCATCCTCGTCGCCGCGCGATTCGGTGACCCCGCGACGCGCCTCCTGGACAACGCGTCGTTCCGTGACGAGCCGCCGGTGGTCGGATGACGGCGTCGCTCCGTCTGATCGCCCCGGCGAAGGTCAACCTCGGGCTCCGCGTGCTCGGCCGTCGCCCCGACGGCTACCACGAGCTGCGGACCGTGTTCCACGCGATCGACCTCTGCGACGACCTCGACGTCACCTGGCAGGACGAGGCGGCCGGCCCGAGCCTGTCGATCCAGGAGACGGGGGCCACCGGGCTTCCGGTCGCCGCTGGCGAAGAGAACCTGGTGGTGCGCGCGGCGCGGGCGATCGAGGACGAAGTCGGATTGCCGCTCCGCGCCCGCTTCACGCTCCGCAAGCGGATCCCGGCGGGAGCAGGACTCGGCGGGGGGAGCTCCGACGCGGCCGCTGCGCTCCGGCTCGGCAATCGTCTGCTGGGTGATCCGCTCGACGATCGGGTCCTGCTCCGGCTCGCGGTCCGGCTCGGCGCCGACGTGCCGTTCTTCCTGCTCGGCGACACCTGCGCGGGCGCAGGCATCGGCGAGGAGCTGGAGCCGGTCGAGCCCGCTCCTCGGCTGTCGTTCGTGCTGGTGCTGCCGCCGTTCGGAACCTCGACGGCGGCGGTCTTCAAAACGCTCTCCGCCGCGTTGATCGACCCTTCTGCCGTGGATAGTTTCCGCTCCATCGAAAGCGCGCGCACAGCGGTCTGGGCGGCGGAAAACCCGCACGACAACGACCTGGAGGCGGCGGCGATGGTCTGCACTCCAGGCCTGCGGCCGCTCCGGGATGCGCTCGTCGAGGCAGGAGTCTCGGGTGTCCGCATGTCGGGCAGTGGCTCCACGCTGTTTGCCGCCTACGGAACGCGGGCCGAGGCCGAGCAGACCGCCGAGAGCGCGGAGCGGGCGATCGGCGATGTGTTCGGCGCGCGGGTCCTGATCGCATCCAGCTCGGGCCCGCGTCCCGAGATCCAGGCGATGCCCGGAGGCGGTTCCTGACCGACCCTTCGCCGCGGGCATCGGCAGCAGAGCATCAGCGGAGCACCAAGTTGGCAGCAGGCGAATTCCCGATCACCGAGGTCCGCGTCAAGCTGACCGGCGACTCGCAGTCGAAGGTGCGGGCGTTCTGCAGCGTGACGCTCGCCGATCGCTTCGTGATCCGTGACGTGAAGATCATCGATGGCGGTCGCGGAGCCTTCATCGCGATGCCGAGCCGCAAGCTCACCGACAAGTGCGATCGGTGCCACCACAAGAACCACCTGCGCGCCCTCTACTGCAACCAGTGCGGAGCGCGCCTCGACCCCGACCGCGCCGGTCGCGATGCGGCTGGCCGTGTCCGTCTGCACGCGGACCTCGCGCATCCGATCAACAGCGCCTGTCGCATCGAACTGCATCGCGCGGTGCTGCAGGCGTACGACGAGGAGATCGAACGGTCGAAGCAGGAGGGCTACGTGCCGCCGAGCTTCGACGACCTCGACGGCGGCGATGACCTCTACGACGAGCAGTACGTGGTCGATTTGCAGCGCCGTCAGGTGGAGCGGCAGCGGCAGCGCGGCGCGGAGCCGGATCAGGGCTTCGCGGTCGAGGGCGCCTGACGCGCCCCTGCTCCCGGTGACCCGCCGAGCCGAGGGATCGCTGCGCGGGCGGGCGCGACTGGACGAGGCATTGCGTTCCCGCGTCGATTCGGATCGGATGGCACAGCGGCCGCTCGCTGCGGCTGGGAACGGAATCCCGCGCCATCGTGCCCATCACATTCGCGTTCGTCGGCCCCGGTCGCGTCGGGGCGAGCCTCGCCCGCCGCTGGGCGCTCGCTGGCATGGAGTGCCTGGGCGCCGTCGGTCGTGACGCTGCGCGCACCGAGGACGCCCTGGCCTTCGTCGGTGCAGGGCGGCCGCTGTCCCCTTTCGAACTCGGCGAGTCGGCGGCGGTGGTGCTCCTGACCGTCGGCGACTCGGCGCTGCCCGGCGTCGTCGAGGATCTCGTCGCCGCACGCGCGGTGCGGCCCTGTTCGCTCTGGCTCCACACGAGCGGGCTGTTCGGGGCCGACGTGCTCGCGCCGGTCGCCGCAGCGGGCGCCCGGGTGGCCGCCCTGCATCCGCTCGTCCCGATTCCGGACCGTGAGCAGGGATGCAAGGCGCTGTCCGGCGAGGCGGCGCTGGTCGAGGGGCCTGCCGCGGCGCGTCACCTGCTGCGGACGCTGTGTCGGCGCGCCGGGCTGCACCCGGTCGAGGTGACGGGTCCGATCGATCGCGCCGCATACCACGCCGCGTGTGCGCTGGCCGCGAACGGCACCACCGGTCTCCTCGGGTTGGCCGCGCGGACGATGGAGCGCGCACTCGGCGTCGATGCGGACCGCGCGTCGAGCCTGGTCGCCGGGCTCGCGCGGGCGGCCTGCCAGCGCGTCGGGCTCGAGGGTGCTGCCAACGCTCTGTCCGGGCCGGTCCTCCGCGGGGACACCGAAGCCGTCCGCGTCCATCTCGATGCCATCGCGCGGACAGGCGGAGCGGTCGGCGAAGACGCATACCGGGCGGTGATGAGGCTCGTGTTGTCCCTGGCGCGCCAGCGGGGCCTCGCGGCGGACGCCGCCGAGGAAGTCGAGCGGCTCCTGTCCGCGCCGCTCGGAGGTGTCCATGGTTGAGGTCATCGTCAGTCTCTTCGCCCGGGACCCCGAGCAGGTCGTGCGCGACGGACGCCGAGCCGCGATGGCCGGCGCCGACTGGATCGAGCTCCGTCTCGACGCCTGGCCGCTCGACCAACGGCTCGGGCCCGTGCTCGACGCACTCCTGGTGCCGGTGCTGGTCACCTGTCGCATGCCGCGCGATGCTGGCGGATTCCGCGGCACCCTGGATGAGCGTCGTGCGCTGCTCGAGCGTGCGCTCGACGCCGGCGCGCAGGGCATCGATCTCGAGGACTGGGAGACGTGGTCGCCGCGCGGGGATTCGGTCCGGCTGCTGATCCGCTCACACCACGACCAGCGCGGCGTGCCTGCCGACCCGGAGCGCATCCGGGACCGTTTGCTCGACCAGGGATCGGACGTCGCCAAGGTCGTGGGGCGCGCGGACGAGCTCGCGGACGCGGCGCCGCTGATGGACATGCTCGCCGCGTCCGATCCGAAGGCCGAGCCGACGGTGGCTTTCGCGACCGGGCGCACCGCGTCGCCGACGCGCGTGCTCTCCGTGCTGTTCGGGTCGCCGTTCGTCTACGCGAGCCTGACCGAAGGCGCGGAGACTGCCGCCGGCCAGCTGCCGGTCGCTGATCTCTTGGGGGTCTACGGGGTGCGTGACCTGGGCACGGCCTCGTCCGTGTTCGGGGTCCTGGGCGACCCGGCGCTCGGCAGCCTCGGACCCTGGATCCACAACCGCGCGCTCAGGGCGGCCGGAGTCGACGGCGTCTACCTGCCGCTCGAGACGAAGCGGCCGCTCGAGGTGCTCGACATGCTGCCGCGCCGGCGGGTTCGCGGGGTCTCCGTGACCGCGCCGCACAAGGTCCAGCTGTACGGCGCCTGCCAGCGCGTGACGCCGGAGGCGGACGCGGTCGGAGCGATCAACACGCTGACCTGGGACACGCACGGTGCGGTCCTCGGACACAACACCGACGTCGCGGGAGTCGCGCTCGCGCTGGAGCGGGCCGGGGTCGGCAGCGGCGAAGGGCGCCGCGGCGTGGTGCTCGGCGGTGGCGGTGCGGCGCGTGCCGCCGCGGTCGCGCTCGCGCAGATGGGCTTCGGCGTGACGATCCTCGCGCGGAGCCTCGACAAGGTCCGTGAGTTCTCGAAGGCGCACGGCTACCGGCTCGGCGCGCTCCGGCGCGACGTGCTCGACAGCCTCGCGCCGTCGGTCGTCGTGCAGGCGACGCCCTGTGGCTCTGCGGGCCGCGATGATCCGGAGCTCCTGCCCGGCTGGACGCCGCCGGAGGGCTGTGCGGTGCTCGACCTCGTCTACCGCCCGCGCGTCACGGCCTTCCTGGAGCGCTTGGCCGGGGTCGAGGGTGGGATCGCGGTCCCCGGGCTCTCGATGTTCCTCGCGCAGGCCGCCGAGCAGACCCGTCTGTTCTACGGCCGGCGGATCGACGAGGAGGACCTCGGGCGCTTCCTCGCCGGCGCAACGCCTTGAGAGGGTCCGGCGGGCTCGGGAGGTGGCCCGGCAGGTCGCGGCCCACGGAGTCGACCTTCTTCGCGGTTCCGGGAGTCCTGGCCGTCGCCGCGCGTCGGGCGCGGCGGAATCGCGGAGACGTGGCGGTTCCGACCGGCTAGGATGCCGGGCCTCGCGAACGGTGGGTCGGCCGCTCGCGAGGAGCCTTCTGGAGCGTGGTCGACGAAGGTCCAGCGCTCCGTCCTGCGTGTCTTGCAGCTGTGCGGTGGCTGCCGGTGAGTCTGTGGCGTCGTCCCGTCGCAGGCGCTCGAGGCATTTGCGAGTCTCTATGAGTGAGCGGTTGGTGGTCCTGGTGGTTGGAGCGTGGCTCGGCCTGGCCGTCCCGCGAGCAGCTGCCTCCACCGCGCTCGAGAGACCGACCGCTCCGCTGTCCCCGGCGATCGCGCCCGCGCCCGCGCCCGCTGCCGGCGGCTGCGCTCTCCCGATGCCGGGAGCCGGCGTCCAGCAGGCAGAGAGCGGCGCCCCAGCCGACGAGCTCGAGGCGCTGCGGCGCGCGCTATCGCAGCCCGGGGGAGGCGAAGCCCGGCGTGAGCGTGAGGCCGCGATCGACGCGCTGGCCCGCCGTCGTGAGCCGGAAGCCCACGCACTCCTCGCCGCGGTCGTGCGCCGCGGTGATGACGCGGACGGCACCGCGGCCTACGTGCTGCGCGCGCTGGATCGGGCTGTCGCACAGCCTGCAGGGACGGTGTTCGCCGATCCCAAGCTCCGCGAGATCGTGCTCCGCATCCACATCGCGGAGATCGTGCGCCTGTTCGCGGTCGACCCGCCGATGCTCGCGGAAGAGGCGTCGGCGCCGTTGGTGCCGCTGGCCCGTCGGCTGCTCGCGCGTCTCAGCTTCCTCGATCGACGTGACCGCTTCGAGGAGATCGTCGCGGAGGGCGGGGACGAGGCGCTGGCGCGGGCAGCGCTCCGTGCCGCGGGAGCTTCGCGGGACGTCGCGCTTGCGGGATTCCTGGCCGAACACCTCGGCGATCCGGCGTTGGCGCCCGCCGCTCGCGCGGCGCTGGCCGAGCTGACCTTCGCCGAAGAGGAGTTCCCCGATCGCGCGTCCTTCGACGCGTGGATGGCAGAGCACCGCGACGCGGACTACCTCGAGCTGGTCGAACTCGCCGCCAGGCGCGGCGGCCAGCGGCTCGCCGAGCAGCGGCGCGAGGGTGAACGCCGCTTCGTCGAGCAGACGTCGAAGCTGATCCGCGCGATGACGCTGGCCGAGTCGCCGGACTGGAGTCGGATCGGCGCCGAGCTCGCGGCCTCTCCGTCGGAGGAGGGGACCGCCGTCTACCTGGGCGTGCTGAGGGACACCCTCGCTGCACGCATCGATGCGGGCGGCAAGCTGGGCGGGACGCTCCAGGATCGCCAGGAGCTCGCGCGCGAGCTCCGTCTGCGGCTCGAAGGTCTCACCGGCCAGCCGAACTCCTACGCGCTCCACCTCGAGACGCTGGCCTATCTCGCGGTCCGGGACGATGCCGCCCAGCGCGCCGCCGTCGAAGCCGCGCTGCGGGACGCTCTCACCTCCACGGAGCCCCGCGTGCGCCGCGCGGGCCTGCGCGGGCTGAGGAGCTTCCCGAGCCCATCGGCGCGCGCGTCCGTGGTCGCAGCGGCCGCGCAGAGCCTCGCCGACGTGGACGCGGAGACCCTGGCCGCCGCGCTGCTCTGTCTCGCGGCGCCCGGCTGGACGGCGCCTGCCGACGAGGATGCCGGTCGTGAGGATTGGCTGCTGCTGATCCGCGACGTGCTGCGACGAGCCGATCTCGAGCCGAGGCTCCGCGAGCGCGCCCTCGATCTCGCCGTGCTCCGCGACGGAGGCGACGCGCTGTCCGACGCGGCGTACGCGATCCTCGTCGGCTACGCCGGTGACCCGTCCGGCGATGTCTCCCTGCGGAAGCAGGCGCTGCTGCGCTTGATGGCCTTCACGCGGGATCCTGGGCGTGCCGAGACCTACGTGCACACCGTCCTCGCGCTGCTGGAGGATGCCGACGTGTCGATCCGTCGCGTCGCCGCCCATCAGCTCGCTTCGGTGCCCGAGGCCACGCAGGCCCGGCGTGCCGAGTGGCTGCGACAGATCGTCGACCGCGCGGCCGCGCGCTTCGTCGAAGAGGCCGACGCCGCGGTCCAGCGCGAGCTCCTCGACGGGATGCTGGCGATCGCGGATCAGCCCGAGGTCGGCGCGCAGGTGCTCGCGCAGCTCGTCGCCACCGCCGGCTCACTGGCCGAGCGGAACAGCAGTGAAGATGCCGGTCGGCGCGACCTGGTCGTCGAGGGCCTCCGGATCCTCGGTGTGTCGAGGGCGCGCGACACCAACGCCTGGCTCGGTGCCGCCCGGGCCCTCGTCGTTCTCGGCAGCAGGGACGCGGTGCGCGCGGTCCTCGACCGCCGCGCCGTCGTGCAGGAGTCCGACGTCGAGGACCTGCCGGAGACCGAGCGCGCCGACGCCGTGGTCGCCGCCCTGAAGCTCCGCATCGCCTCGGCGCGGCTGCGTCCAGCGAGCCAGAAGTGGATCGAGAGCCCCGAGGAGGCGGAGCTGGTGCGTGCCGCGTTCGAGCGCCTCGAAGCGCTCGGCGTCCCTGCCCAGGGTCCCGGCGACTCCGCGCTGCGCGTCCAGGTGCTGTCCGCCCTCGCCCGCCCGGCCGAGGTCGTCGATTTCGCGAACCGCGTCCTTTCCGCCGAGGGGGACGCGCTGTCGATCGACGAGCGGGTCGCGGTGCTGCGTGGCACGATCCTCGCTCAGCTCGAGCTCGCGACGTTCGACGCAGCCGAGAAGCGGCTGTTCGAGTTCGAAGGCCTGTCGATGAGTCCGGCCGCGGTCCTCGACCTCACGTTCCGGCTCGCGCAGAAGCGTTTGGCTGCCGGACAGGCCGCCCTCGCCGTGCCGCTCTGTGACAAGGTCCTGGCCGCTACCGTCGAGACCGACCCCTCGTGGCCAGAGCGGTTCCTGCTCTGGGCCGAGGCCCGCTGGGCCGCTGATCCAGAAGCGGAGCGGGCCGGCCTCCGTGACGAGCTGGAGCGTCGGGCCGATCGATTCGTGGGCGAGAGCGCGGACGCCGGGCGGCGAGCGCGCTTCGAGCAGCTGAAGTCCGCCGTCGAAGGCGGCTAGCCTCAGCCGCCCCGCGCCTTCCGCGCCACGTCCTGGATGCGCTGGAAGTGCGTCCGGTACCAGGCCTGGTGCTCGGCCTCGTAGCCAGCAGGCACGTCCTCGCCGCGGAGATCCCGCGCGCGCAGCTCGAGGAATCCATCGATCCCGTCCCGTCCTTCGCGCAGGAGTCCGATCAGCGGGTCCGTGTCGGGTGGGAACCCGAGCTCGGTGAGCACGCCGATCAGGTCGTCCGCCTCGTCGCGGTAGGCCTCCTCCTGGTGCATGTGGTACAGCAGGTAGAGCACGTGCAGCCGTAGGTTCAGGTCGCGCGCCTCGACGTAGCCGTCGTCGGGCTGGACGAAGCCTTCGGTCGCGGGGCGCCCGGCGGCCAACAGGTCGCCCTGGACGATCGCACCGTAGACCATCGCGGCGATCGCGAGGTTGCCGACGCGCGTTGGGTGGACGTAGTCGAGGAACAGGTCGAAGCCAGGCGTCCCGCGCTCGGCGACCTCCGGGAGGTTCGCCTCCGCGTCGACCAGCGTCACGCTCCCGGCGCGGTCCGCCGCGACGCCCCGCAGCGCGTCGTTGAGCGCCGACACCGCGCGGAACGGCGTCATGTCCAAGTCCCGCGCGCGTCGGAACATCGCCAGGGCCCCGATCGGATCACCCGCGGCGTCCAGTGCCCGGGCGAGTTGGAACGCCGTTTCCGCGTGGTCGGGATCGAGCTCGAGTGCGTGTCGCAGCTCCGTGGTCGCGCGCTCGACGTTGCCGGCGAGCAGCGCCGCGAGTCCCGCGCGGTAAGCCCTCCGCCACTCGGACAGGATCTCGCCCTCGACCCCGTGCCGGGACACGTTCGGGTGCCAGTCGCGCAGGTTCGAGGGTACGGTGAGGAGCACCGTCGGCACGCCGTGACGGTGGGACTCGTCGAGCATCGCACCGACCGTGAAGCGGTAGTGCTCGACGACGGCCCGGAACTGGGCGGGGTCGGCGCGGAGCTCCAGCGCCATCTGCTCGAGCTGTGCGAACAGGAAGTCCTGGGCATCGCGCTGCTCGCCGGACAGGACCTCCTTCTCCTTCCGCTCGATCACGGCGCCGAGGAGCAGCTCGAAGAGCCGGCTCGCGTCGGTGATCGCCCGGACGATGCGCTGTGCCCCGGCCGTCGCCGCGTAGGACCGCCGCTCGACGAACTCGTTGTTGCCGGACCAGAGCACGATCAGGTCCGGGTCGAAGCGGACCACGTCATCGAGGATCGGGCGGACCCGGTAGCTCGCATACGCGTGCGCGCCGACGTTCACCACTTCGATGCGGCGGTCGGGGTAGCCCTGCCGGAGCGCGTGCTCGAGGTAGCGGCTCCAGATCTGCTCGGGGCCGTGCGGCCAGCCGGCGTTCGCCGACCCGCCGAGGCAGAAGATGCGGAGGGTGCCCGCCGGCTTCTCGACCGGGAACGCGACGTTGCGATCGGCGTAGAGGTCCGCGTGCCGGACCTGGTACCAGCGGACGCCGTCGACCTCGACCTCGCCGAACTTCGAGCTGGCCTTCGAGAGTTCGAGGAACGGGTCGCGCTCCATCTCGCGAGGCGAGACCACGCGCGCCGCGAGCTCGGCGGCCACCAGGACCAGCAGCGGCGAGAGTAGCAGCAGCAGGCGCTGCAGCCCGGTCGGGCGGCCGCGAGGGGCTTGTGGCTCGTTCGTCATGCTCTGGTGCGAAGCCGGGAAGAAACGTAGCACGCTCCGGCGCAAGGTGTCGACGCGGCGGGCGCCGATAGACCTGGTCCAGGGCGTGCCTCCGCGACGAATCGGCTCCCGCATCTCGCTTTCGGCAGGCCGCGACCCTTATCCTGCGCCGTCTTCCTGACCTTCTGCGTAGGAATCGAGAACTGCATGGCCTGGACGCGCTTCACCAAGAAGAAGGACATGCCCGATGGGCTGTGGATCAAGTGTGAGAGCTGCGGAACCATGCTGTTCCGCAAGGAGTTCGAGGCCAAGCACCGGGTCTGCACCAGCTGCGGCTACCACTTCACGCTGCCCGGGCGTGAACGCGTGATGCTGACTGCCGACGAGGGCTCGTTCGAGGAGCTCTTCGTCGACCTCGCAGCCGAGGACCGGCTCGGATTCGTCGACCGGGTTCCCTACGGCCAGAAGCTCACGGCCACCCGCGAGAAGACCGGGGAGCAGGACGCGATGATCGTCGGCCGGGCGACGATCCACGGCATCCGCTGTGTGATCGGCGTGATGAACTTCGCGTTCCTCGGCGGTTCGATGGGAATGGTCGTCGGCGAGAAGGTCGCACGGGCGATCGAGGTCGCGCTCGAGGACAAGGTCCCCGTCGTGCTGTTCTCCTGCTCGGGCGGGGCCCGCATGCACGAGGGTGCGATCTCCCTGATGCAGATGGCCAAGACCTGCGGAGCGCTCGCACGTCTGCAGGAGGCGGGCGGGTTCTCGATCTCGGTGATGACACACCCGACGACGGGCGGCGTGACCGCGAGCTTCGCGTCGGTCTGCGACCTGCTGCTGACCGAGCCGGGATCGCTGATCGGATTCGCCGGTCCGCGCGTGATCGCCACGACGATCAAGAAGGAGCTGCCGAAGGGCTTCCAGCGCGCCGAGTTCCTGCTCGAGAAGGGGCAGATCGACCGGATCGTCCCGCGCGACGCGATGCGCGCCGAGCTGGCCCGCCTGATGGCCTACGCGACCGGTCAGGACGTGACGGCGGTCGCGGCTGCAGCGGCAGCGGCGGAAGC
>JAQCBR010000227.1 GCA_027621295.1 Planctomycetota bacterium | reverse complement strand
AGGTCGGCGAAGGGCGCCTGCGTGGTGGAGCCGCGCGAGGTGCTCGACCATGCGGACGGGCTGGTCGCGCTGTGGAAGGGTGATCCGGTCGAGGTCGGCGTGCTCAAGGATGCGTTCGGCTCGCGGCTCTACGCGCTGGTTACGCGGCACCGGCGTGACGAGGATGCGGCGCTGGAGGCGCGGGTACGCGCGGTCGCCAAGCGGCACGGTGTGCCGACCGTGGCCGGGAACGAGGTGCTCTACCACACGCGCGCTCGGCGGCACCTGCAGGACGTGCTGACCTGCATCCGGCACGGCGTGAAGCTTGCGGACGCCGGCCAGGCGACGAAGCCGAACTCCGAGCACGTGCTCCACGCGCCGTCGGCGTTCGACAAGCTGTTCGACGACGACCCGGGCGCCGTGGCGCGGACGCGTGAAGTCGCCGAGCGCTGCCGCTTCGGGCTCGGCGAGCTTCGCTACGTCTACCCGTCCGAGCAGCTGCCGGACGGGACGTCGTCGGCCGAGTGGCTGCGGCAGCTGACCTACGCAGGTGCGCGGCAGCGCTACGGCGAGGACCTGCCGCAGAAGGTCACTCGCCAGCTCGACAAGGAGCTCGGCATCATCGAACAGCTCGACTACCCGGGCTACTTCCTGACGATGCACGAGATCGTGCGGTACTGCGGGGAGCAGGGGATCCAGTGCCAGGGACGCGGCTCGGCGGCGAACTCGGCGGTCTGCTACGCGCTCGGCATCACCGCGATCGACCCGGTGCGGATGGACCTCCTGTTCGAGCGGTTCCTGTCGGTCGAGCGGCACGAGCCGCCGGACATCGACCTCGACATCCAGCACGGGCGGCGCGAGGAGGTGATCCAGCACGTCTACCGGAAGTACGGCCGCGACCACGCGGCGATGGTCGCGATCGTCGTCCGCTACCGCACCAAGTCCGCGGTGCGCGAGGTCGGCAAGGCGCTCGGCATGCCGGAGACCGCGCTCGATCGGATCGCGAAGCTCGGCTCGTCCTACGGCGGCGACGACCCGGGCGCTCTGCTCCGGGACGCCGGGCTCGATCCGGACGCTGCGGTGCACCGGCACTTCCTCGGGCTGGTCGACGAGATCCGTGACTTCCCGCGGCACCTGTCGATCCATCCGGGCGGCTTCCTGCTCGGCCACGAGCCGGTGCACGACCTGGTGCCGATCGAGAACGGTGCGATGGCCGATCGGACGGTGGTCCAGTGGGACAAGGACGACGTCGAGGCGCTCGGGCTGTTCAAGGTCGACCTGCTCGGGCTGGGCGCTCTGACGCTGTGCGACGCGGCGCTGCGCCTGCTGCGTCGGCACAAGCAGCTCGAGCTCGACCTCGCGCGCATCCCGCCCGAGGACCCGAAGACCTACGACATGATCTGTGCTGGCGACACGGTCGGGGTCTTCCAGATCGAGAGCCGCGCGCAGATGGCGATGCTGCCGCGTCTGCGCCCGCGGACCTTCTACGACCTCGTCGTCGAGATCAGCATCGTGCGGCCGGGCCCGATCGCCGGCGACATGGTCCATCCCTACCTGCGGCGGCGGCACGGGCAGGAGCCGGTCAGCTACCCGCACAAGAGCCTCGTGCCGGTGCTCGAGAAGACGCTCGGCGTGCCGCTGTTCCAGGAGCAGGTGATGAAGCTCGCGGTGGTCGCCGCCGACTACACGCCGGGTGAGGCCGATCAGCTGCGCCGCGACATGGCGGCCTGGCGCCAGCACGGGCGGATGGAACGGCACCGCGAGCGGCTGATCGCGCGGATGCTCGACAAGGGCATCGAACGGGAGTTCGCGGAGCGGGTGTTCGAGCAGATCCGGGGGTTCGGTGAGTACGGCTTCCCGGAGAGCCACGCGGCGAGCTTCGCGCTGATCGCCTACGCGACGGCCTGGCTGCGCTGCCACCACCTGGACGTGTTCACCTGTGCCCTGCTCGATGCGCAGCCGATGGGCTTCTACTCGGTCGCGACGATCGTCGAGGACGCGAAGCGCCACGGCCTCCGGGTGCTGCCGATCGACGTGACGGCGAGCGCCTGGGGCTGTTCGCTCGAGGGAGCGCGCGACGAGGACGGACGCTTCGCGCTGCGTATCGGCCTGCGCTGGGTGAAGGGCATGAGCGAGTCCGACGGCGAGCGGATCGTCCGCGCGCGGGGGGAGCGGCCCTTCGAGGATCTCGCGGACTTCACGCGGCGCGCCCGGCTCGACGCGCGGCGTCTCCAGGCGCTGGGTGAGGCGGGCGCGTTCTCGAGCCTGACTGCATCGCGGCGCGACGCGCTGTGGGAAGTGTGGCGGCGTGCCCGCGAGCGCCCCGGCGGTCTGCCGCTCCGGGACCGGGAGCCCGAGGTCGGCTTTGCGGCGCTCGACGCGTTCGAGACCGTGACCTGGGACTACCGGGCGTCGGGCCACAGCCCGCGCGCGCACCCGCTGGAGGGGATGAGGCCGGGGCTCAGGCGTCAGGGGTTCCGGACCGCGGAGGAGCTCGCGGCCGGTCCGCACCGGGCGGACGGCCGGCACGCCGGGCTCGTGATCTGCCGCCAGCGCCCGGGCACCGCCAAGGGCACGGTGTTCCTGACGCTCGAGGATGAGTCGGGGTTCTGCAACGTCGTCGTCTGGCCGGACGTGTACGAGAAGCACCACGTGCTGGTGAAGGCCGAGCCGTTCCTCGCGGTCGAGGGACGCATCCAGCGCCAGGACGGCGTCGTGCACCTGGTCGCAAAGCGGATCTGGGTGCCGCAGGTCGAGGACGTGCCGGTGACGGCGGGGAGTCGGGACTTCCACTGAATGTGTGCCCGGATCGGCGGCTCGCTGCGAATATCCTGCGCGCGCCTCCGAACGTCCCCCACCCCAGAAAGGGACCCCGACCACATGTTCCACTTCCTCCCGAAGCTCCTCGCCGCGGCCACCCTGTGCATGGCCGCCTCGTCCTGCTCGCTGATCACCGTCGACTCCCAGGACGGCCCTCCGGGCGCCCGCGCGGAAGGCCTCGTCGACGGTCACGCGGTGTTCGGCTGGCGCGCCGAGGACACGCTGCTGCGCGCGGAGCTCCTGGACGGGACGAGCGACGGAGCCTTGTTCGAGCTGACCGTCTGGAAGTTGCTCCGTGTCGAGGTCGGTCTCGTCGGGCTCTGCGTCGGCCTCGGCCCGATCGACCTCGGGCTCGGGACGCTGTTCTTCGATCCCACGGTGCCGCCGCTGATGGGCGACGCAGAAGAGGAGTCGGAGACCGAGGACGACGACGGCGACAACGACGGCTAGACGCTGCCTGCCATCGCCTCTCAGAGCGTGTGACTCGATCGAGTCACATGCTCTGCCGCGGCCGCTTCGCTGCCGCCGAGCAAGCAACTGAGAGGCCCGTAGACTGATTTGGTCACGGCCTCTCAGACCCCGTCGATTCCGCCGCTGCTGCCCGCGAACTCGTCGGTCTCGACGCCGAGCTTCTGCAGCAGCGTCACGTAGAGCTTGGCGAGCGGCACGTCGTCCTTGTCGAACTCGCGCTGCCAGGGCTCGGTGCCGCCGTTCCAGGAGCCACCGAACGCGTTGTCGCCGATGAAGTCCAGGTACTGGCCGTGGCGGAAGCCCATCGCCTTGCCGCCGAGCAGGACGAGGGGGTAGTTGCGCGACAGGTGGAACGCGCTCGAGGCTGAACCGAACAGGATCAGCGTGTGGTCGAGCATGTTGCCGTCGCCGTCGGGCTCGGGCGTGTCCTTGAGCCTCTGCGCGAAGCGACCGACCTCCTCGGCGAGGAAGCGGCAGTAGATGCCGAAGTTCTTCCAGCCGCCGGGGTTCTTGGTGTCGTGCGAGAGCTGGTGGGCGAGGGGGAAGCCGACGGCCTTCGCGAGGTGGTCGCTGTGGCCGACGCCGTTCTCCCGTCCGACCTGGTAGGTCGCGACGCGGGTCGAGTCGGTCCGGAACGCGAGGTGCACCAGATCCAGCATCGACTGGAAGTAGGCGCGCGGCGCGTCCATGCCGACGTCGAGGTCGATGCCGTGGCCTTCGACGTCGGGCAGCGGGATGTCCTGCCAGCGCTTCGCGCGTTCCATCTTCTGCTCGGTCTCGCGGACCGCGTCCAGGTACTCCTCGAAGGCCTGCTGGTCGTGCTGCGACAGCGAGCGGCGCAGGGACTGCGCGTCGGCGAGCAGGTCGTCCAGCGCGCTGCCGCCGACCGCCGAGCGGCGCGCGGCGTCCCTGCTCCCGTTCACGAACAGCGACTCGAAGATCCGTCGCGGCCGGTGCTCGGCGGGGATCGCCCGGCCCTTCTGGTCGAACGACACCGTGTGGGCCCCCCGCGGTGTGCCGGTGCCGCCGTCGGTCGACATCACCAGCGACGAGTAGCGGGTCGCCTCGCCGACGTGTGCTGCGAACAGCTGGTCGAGCGAGATCGAGTTGCGGTAATCACCGACACCCCCGGTGTCGGCGCCCGTGAGGAAC
>JAQCBR010000059.1 GCA_027621295.1 Planctomycetota bacterium | reverse complement strand
GCGGCCGGAGGGTGAGCGCAGCCTGTCGAAGCGGGACGCGGCCCGCCTCCTCGTCGCGATGGGGCAGGAGGCCGAGCTCGGTCCGTTCCTGCCGACGGCCGCCGACGCGGTCGAGGCCTCGGACCGCGAGGCTCTGAACCTGCTGGCCCGCTACCACGTCGCGGTGCACGCCCGTGACGGGGGGCGCGCCAACCTGGAGCGAGCCTGGGAAGTGACCCAGCTCGCGCTCGCCGCCGGCGAGATCTCCGACGAGGACAAGGCCGACGCGCTGCGGCGGGCGGTGTCCCTGGCGCCGCGCATCCGCGCGGAGTTCGGGGCTGCGTGGCTCGAGGAGAGCTTCACGTCCCGGCCCGAGCGGGGCAGGGAGATCCTGGCGACGATCGGCACCCAGGCCTCGCGCGGACAGCAGGAACACGCGCAGGACCAGGAGTTCCGGCTCGAAGGGCTCCGGCTGCAGCGCACTGCCGTCGACGCACTGCTCGACAAGGCTCCGGAGCGTGCGGCGGAGTGGTCGGACTCTCTGCAGCTCCTCGCGGCGAACTGGCTGGTCGAGGCCAGGCACAGCGAGCTGTTCAGCGAAGCGAGCTCGCGCGGTCCGGTGATGCAGCAGGACCAGTACGGCAACATCTTCTACGTCGGCGGCAACCGCTACGGCCGCGCGCCGGTCGCCGCGCTCGAGCCGGGAGCGCTCCTCGAGGTGCGCCCCGAGGGAGTGTGGCTGGACATGCTCGAAGAGAGCGTGCGTCCGGAGCTGGCGGCGGTCACGGCCAAGCTGCTCCTCAAGGTGGGAGAGGAAGAAGAGGCCTTCCCCTACATCGAGGCGTTGGCCGAATCGCACCCGAAGGAGGCGCGCCAGCTCGCCGACGAGTTCGTCGACGTCTGGATCCGCAACAACGACCCGAACTCCGAGCGCAACCGGACGAGCTCGTACATGTTCTCGTACGGCTACAACCTGCGCGCGAACGGCATTCCGCTGACTCGGAGCAAGCAGGAGCGGAACCTGAAGAGCCTGGCGGCCTGGGTCGCTCGGCTCCGCGCACTGCCGATCGACGGCCTGGACGAGTCCAAGATCGTCCGCGCGTTCGTGTCGAGCCACAGCGTCGCCGAGGTCTACAAGCGCGAGGCGATCGAGGCGGTGTTCGGGGACTTCGAGTCGCAGGAGCCGGACATGCTCGCCGAGCTCGCGCAGGCGATGCGGCAGAACCTCGCCAGCGTCTGGAGGCAGCCGCGGGTCCAGGAGGCCGCGAAGACCAACCGCAAGCAGAAGGACATCGAGCGCGAAGTCCTCCGCGGCTACGCCGACGCGCAGCAGGTCCTCGAGAAGGCGCGGGCGACGTTCGCCGACCACCCGGGTCTCCGCCTCGCCGAGGCCTGCTTCGCGCACGACGAGAACGAGTACCGCCGCGAGCTCGAGTCGTCGACCGAGTTCGCGACCAATCGACTGGACGCGCTGGCTGCGTTCGCGGACGCGGCGGAGCTCTACGCGTACTCCCTCGATCCGGAGAGCGAGGACGACGAGTCCGCGTCGGTCTACGAGCACTGGTTCTACGCGGCGCTCGGCGCTTCGGACGTCGGCGCGCTCAACGAGCGCCAGTCGACGGTCGCCGCCGAGATCCCGAAGATTCGCGCGGCGATCGACGCGCTGCCCGGCGAGGCGGCGGAGCGGCACCGCTCACGGTTCGCCAACGCGCTGTTCACCCGGATGGGGGCGGTCAACCCGTCGGTCAAGTTCCGCTACCTCGAGCACGGGTTCTCGATCTGTGGGGATCACCCGCAGGCGAAGGAGGCGCAGAAGGTCTTCCAGTACTACGAGGACCTCGTCACCGAGATCCGCCTCGACGTGCGGATCGACGGGCCGGACGCGGTGGGCCACGAGGCCCCGTTCGGTCTCGCCGTCGACCTGCTGCACACGCGGGAGATCGAGACCGAGAGCGGGGGCTTCGCGAAGTACCTGCAGAACCAGAACAACCAGCCCTACGCGTACAACTACGGCCGTCCGCCCGAGAACTACCGCGACAAGTTCGACGAGTCCGTCCGCGGCGCGCTCGGCGAGACGTTCGAGGTGCTGTCGGTGACCTTCAACGACGAGAAGGTCAACTCGAAGGCGGCCGAGGAGTACGGCTGGCGGCGCACGCCGTACGCGTACGTCCTCGTCAAGGCACGCCGGCCCGAGGTCGACCGGGTTCCGTCGATCTCGATGGACCTCGACTTCCTCGACACGTCGGGCTACGTCGTGCTGCCGATCCGGTCCGAGGTCATTCCGATGGACGCCTCGGTCGAGGCGGTCGGGCGGCCGTTCGCGGACCTCGCGGTCACGCAGATCCTCGACGAGCGGAAGGCTGCGGAGGGCGAACTCAGCCTGGAGATCAAGGCGCAGGCGTCGGGACTCGTCCCGGGCCTCGACCAGCTCCTGGACTTCGACCTCGGTGCCTTCGACGTGGTCAAGACCGCTGATCAGGGCGTGTCGGTCACGCGCTTCGGCGACGACATGGAGTCGATCCTGTCCGAGCGCCTGTTCGTGCTCGACCTGAAGCCGCGCGCCGACGCGGGGAACGAGCCGCTGTTCCGCTTCCCGTCGGTGGCAGCCTCCGCGGGCGAACCGAAGGAGGTCGTGCTCCAGCGCTACGACGATGCAGACCTGATCCTCGCGACGCCGGAGATCCGGATCGGCGTGCTGCCTCGGGACGGTACGCCCTGGTGGCCGTTCCTGCTGGCAGCCGCTGCGGCCGCCTTCGGGTTCCTCGCGTGGCAAAGGCGCGCCGGCTCTGCGCCGGACCCGGACGCGGCGGTCGCCCAGATCCGTGTTCCCGAGCACCTGACCCCGTTCACGCTGCTCGCCTTCCTCGACCAGCTGCGGCCTCGCCTGGGTGCCGGGGCGGAGGCCGAACTCGCTGCGGCCATCCAGGCGGTCGAACAGCACTACTTCGCGGAGTCCGGCGGCGATGCGCCGGACCTGCGTGCGATCGCCGACCGGTTCGCCCGTCGGGCCAGCTGACGCGATCGCGGCTCGCTCTGGCGGTCTCGGGCTTCCTAGACCGCGCTGAGAACGCCGAGCACGACGCCGCAGAAGATCACGGCTCCCGTCAGGTCGGCGATCGCCGTCACCGCCGGGGTCGAGACGGTCGCTGGATCTCGTCCGAGCGCCTTCGCAACGATGGGCACCGTCACGCCGAACACGCCGGCGCTGGTGACGTGCGCCGCCATCGCCAGTGCCATCGCGGCGCTCGCGACGAAGGCGCGCTCGAACGAGCCTCCGTTCTCGAACTGCCCGAGGATCAGCCCCTCGCCGAAGATGATCGTGCTGAGGATCGCGGCCATGCCGGCACAGACGCGGACCTCCTTCCAGAGGACGGCCCTGAGCGCGCCGGGTTCGACGTCGCCGATCGTCAGGCCGCGGATCATCAGCGAGCTGGCCTGGCCGCCGACCATGCCGCCCGTCGCCATGACGACCGGGAGCAGCGCCAGCAGGAACTCCGGCCTCAGGTCGGCCTCGTACGCGTGGATGACCGTCGCCGTGCTCAGGTTGAACAGCGCGAGGAACGCGAGCAGCGGGACGCGACGCCGCAGCTGGCTCCACACCGGCTCGGCGAGGTAGCCCCCGGGCTCCTCGGCCTCGCCGGTGACACCGGCCATCAGCTCGATGTCCTCGGTGCCCTCTTCCTCGGCGATGTCGGCCGCGTCGTCGTAGGTGACGATCCCGCACAGGCGTCCGGTCTCGTCGACGACCGGGAGCGCGAGCAGGTCGTACTCGCGGATCAGCCGGGCCGCTTCCTCCTGGTCCTCGCTGACCAGGATCTGGATCGGCTCGTGCTTCATCAGGTCGCCGATGCGCTCCCGATCCCGCGACGTCAGCAGATCGCGCAGCGACACGAAGCCGATCAGCCGGCGCTCGTCGTCGACGACGTAGACGTAGTAGATCGTCTCGCGGCTCGGCTCCTGGCGGCGCAGCTCGGCCAGGGCCTCGAGCACCGACATCTCCGGTTTGAGCGCGCAGTACTCGGTGCTGAGGATCGAACCGACCTGGTCGTCCTCGTACTGCTCGCGCCGCAGGAAGTCCGCGCGCGCCGCCTGCTCGAGCAGCGGGACGAGCGAGTTCTTGATGCGGTCGTCGAGCCGGTCGAGGAACTCGTAGCGCTCGTCCGACGGCATCGCCATCAGCAGCGCCTTGACCCGGGCCCGGCCAGCGCCGAGCAGGATGTCCTCCTGGACCTCCGGGTCGAAGTAGCAGAACACGTCGCGCTCGAGGCGGCTCGGCAGCAGGCCGAGCACCTGGCCGATCTCCTCCGGCGTCAGCGCGGCCAGGTAGGCGGCCGCGTCGTTGGGGTGGAGCTCCTCCAGCAGGTGCCGGAGATCGTCCCGACGCCCCTCCTGGAGGAGCTCTCGGATCTCGGGCGCCAGGAGGGGATTCCGCATGGATGTCATCCGTAGCGCCGCGCCTCGTCGGTTCCAGCCAGCACCCAGGTTTCCTCGGTGTTGCGCTGAAGTCGGACGGCCTCGGGCGACGAAAAAGGAGCGTTGACCCGAGTCGGGGGGCTGGCTAGCTTCCTCGACCCAAATCGTGTCGGGGCGTGGCTCAGCCTGGTAGAGCGCTGCGTTCGGGACGCAGAGGTCGGAGGTTCAAATCCTCTCGCCCCGACCACTTTTCCCGCCTCCTTCTCCTGTGACCCTGCCGGAAGCCCGGCGAGAGAGTCCGGTCGAGAAGGTCGCGGCGGCCCTCGTGCCCCGATCCCGCTGCGCCGATCCTCCTGCCCCGTGCTGTGTGCCCTCGCCCGCACGTCGGCGTCACGGGCCTGCCCCAGCCGCGGAGCTGCCGCCGAGCGAGCAGCGGACGGGCTGCCGGCCGACTTCGCCAGGGCTCGTCAGGGCAAGATGCGCACGTCGGTGAACGTCGCGGGGACCAGTCCCTCCGTGGTCAACGTCACCGCCGAGAACGCCATCTCGGTCCCGGCGAGTGAGGCTGGGATCAGGCCGGGTCGAGCGACGAAGTAGGCGTTCGCGCGGCCGTCGATGCCGAGGGTCCCGACGAACGAGGGCAGGGCCGGTGGGCCTGCGCCCGCGAGCACGGCCTGGGTCATCGCGTCGAAGTTGATCGGGACCTGGGAGCCCAGCACGGAGGTGCCGGGTGTCGTCCCCGACAGGCTCATCAGCACCGCGTAGGGGGCGCCAGCGCGCGACGTGTGGCCGCGGAGCTCGAGGTAGGTGGTGCCGCCCTGGCTCGCGGACACGCGGGTGTTGGCTGCACGGATGCTGAACCCCGGCCGCGGGAGGAACGGGAGCTCGAGCGTCGACGGCCGCAGGTCGGTGTGCACCACGTCGACCGCGTAGCTGTCGAAGTAGGGGGCGGTGCGGAGCAGGCTCTGGTTCGGTGGGCGATGCCACACGTGGTTCTCGACGGCGAGGACGAGCTTGTGCCCCACACGCACGGTGGTCGCGCAGCCGCCGAGCTCGATCCGCACCGACTCGGACCCCGGCGCGCGGTCACGCAGCGCGAGCTGTCCGCCGGTGAGGTAGCGGGTGTTCCCGTCCGGAGCCTCGTCCAGCAGCGCGACGCCGAGCTGGAGGTGGGGCGCGGCCGAGTCGATCCAGAGATCGGCCACCGGCCGACCGTGGAGTTCACGGTCGTCGCTGAGCGGCGCCGTGCGATACAGGACCTGGGACAGGGGAATGGAAGCGAGGACCGCCTGCGTGTCGTTGCCGGTCGCGATCCAGGCCTGCGGGTCGAATCCGGGTGCGACCTGGTGCTGGACCTGATCGGCCGGTTCGGGTCCGGTCGGCGGAACGGGGTCGAGGGCTGCGGCGGTCCGCAGGTGCAGCGTTTCGCGTGCGGCAATCGCCCGCTGGGGCCAGTCGGCCGCCTGGCGGGCGGGCCAGAGCGTCAGGCCACCGAGGTAGCCGCCGATGTCGTCGGGGACGACGCCTAGGTGGAACGTCGTCTGCTCGGGCAGCTCGTCCTCGCGGTCCTTGAGGAACCGCGCGAGCCAGCGGAGCTCGCGCTCGGTCCGCAGCGCGCGCGTGATGAAGTTCGACGGTGAGCGGTGGTCTCCGGTCTCGATCAGGATCGAGCGCGGCGTCGCCTGGGGCAGCGTCGCGAGGAGGTCGACGAGCGAGGTCGGCGTCAGGTAGTCGTCGTGCCAGCTCGTGTGCGCGAGGATCGGCACCCGGGACTGTGCGATCAGGTCTCCCTCGCCGCGATCGCGCGCCGCCTGGAACGCCGCCCAGGCGGCGAAGTCCTGCTGGAGGAACGCCTGCGTGACCTCGGCCGCCGACGCGGGGTCGGGGACCAGTCCGTTCGGGAAGAGGAACGGGTCGACGCCCAGTGGAGCGAAGACCTTCGCCCCTCGTCCGAGCAGCTCTTCGTCCGTGCCGAGCGCCGAGTCGCAAACCGCGGCCCGGATGTGCGGGAAGTGGGTGACGCTGCCGCGCGGCTCCGGGAGTTCCCTGCCACTCCAAGCCGCCGCGGCGCGTGCGTGCAGCGCGCCCTGGGACAGGCCGGCCACGCCGATCCGGCTGAGATCGAAGACCTCGGGAAAGCGATCGTGGACCGCCCAGAGCACCTCGGCCATGTCGGCGCGTTCGACCGGGCCGACGAACGTCGATCCGCCGCTCGCGTTGAGCGTGGGCGCGTCGCCGTGCCCACGGATGTCGTAGACGATCGTCAGGTAGCCCTCTCCGGCGCGTTCGCGGGCGCTCCGCGCGTTCGCGGTCCGCGAGCTGCGCAGCGGGTGGGGCATCAACAGGACCGGCCAGCCACCCGGCGGCGGCGGCACGTGGAGCGGGTCGGGGTAGCGGACGTCGCATCGGGTCCGGTAGCCGTCGAAGTAGCAGAGCTCCATCGACGGCTCTTCGACGAGCGCGAAGCCCCCGGCCGGCGGCTCGGGATCAGAGGCGCCCGTCGGGCGCACGGCCGATGCTGCGAGCGCGTGGAGCATCTCGCGCGGGCGCGCCCGGTCGAACACGGCGGTGACGATCCCGTCGGGCCCGATCAGCACCGCGTCGTCGTCGGGCGGGAGCGCCGGCAGCGCGTAGGCGGAGGACGTCGCGCCGCTGCGATCGAACCAGAGGCTCGGGACCGGAGCTCCGCTGGGCGGCCGTCGGGCGTTCCACGCCGCGATGTAGTCCGCCTCGGCGGTTCGGGCGCCGTCCTCGACGAGCCCGATGACGACGCCCGGATGGTCGCCGAACGCGCGGGCGACCGCGCGCACGTGATCGGTCTCGAGCGGCCACGAGCGGGCGGTGCCCGCCGGCGCTCGCCGGACCAGGACCGACCTGCCGAGCAGGCTCTGCGCGTCGATCGGGCCCTGCGCGGTCAGCTGGCCGCTCGTCGGATCCGGCGCGTAACCCTCGGCCGCGATCGCCGGCGCGTTCTCCCCCGGGTCGGGGCCGCTCGTCGACGCGATGATCGGCAGCTCGACGATCGGCTCGTCCGGGTCGTTCGTCTGGATCCGGAGCAGGGCTGTCCCGGCCGGAGTGCCCGGGCCGTGCGTGACTTCGATCGTCTGCGACTCGCCGGGAGCCAGGACACCACCGTTCCAGGAGGGAACGAAGTCCGTCCGGTTCGTCGTGATGCTGTGCACGACGAGCGGCGTCGCGCCGGCGTTGCGCACGCGGAGCGGGTTCGACTCGCCGCTCGCATCGATGCGGATCACGTCGCGGCTGCAGTCGATGTCCGGCATCGTCGCCGCCGCCGCGCCGACGATCTCGTAGAACGCGAGCCCGCCGTTGCCGAGCGCAGCGGCGACGAACGTCCCGTCGAAGATCGCCACGTCGACGCAGGTGTCCGCCGTCGATCCCGCGGGGCGCTCGCCGCAGGACGGCACGAGGAACGGTCCCGACGCATGACGCGTGACGCCGAGACCGTCGAGCGACGCGTGGGCCACGCGGTCGCCGGACGCCGAAAGCGCGACCGCGGTCCCGGCGACCCGCAGCGTGATCCTGCCGGTCCTGGACCCGGAGACGTAGGTCGCGATCCCGGGCGTGCCGGTGGCGACGTGGACGAGCGGGCCGCTCTGCGGATGCGTGGTCAGCGCGACGTCGAGCGCCGCACCGAGCGCTGTCGTCGGGTCCTCCCCGCCGTTCACCGTCGGTGCGCTGGGGTCCGTCAGGTTGAGCGTCTTCAGTCCGCCGACCCCGTCGGCGACGAATCCGTACAGTCCCTGCACGGCGACGGAGCGCGCGTCGAGGAGTGGGGCCCCGAGAGACGCGGCGAGGACCGACTGGGCAGGATCGGCGACGTCGAGCACCCGGAGTCCCGCGCGGTGGGAGGCTATGTAGAGCCGGTCGCCGTCGAAGCAGGTGCCGGCCGCGACGAGGTGGGGTTCCGACCAGCGCGCGGCGACGCTCAGCTGGCCCTGCGTCACGCGGAAGATCGAGACGCCGACCGTGTCGTGGCTGCCGGACGCGGCGAGGTCCGTCACGCAGATCAGGTCGCGCGTCGGGTCGGTCGAAAGGCGGGTGCCGGCTGCACCCGCGACGCGGCCGATCTCGGTTGGCGCTGCGGCCGGGAGCGGGCTCGTGTCGAAGAGGACGAGGTCGCGGCTGGTCGCGACGACGACGCGACCCGGTCCGAACGCTTCTACCGCGAGGACAGCCTCACCGACCGCGCCGGCGATGCGGCCACGCGGTTCGAGGAAGGACTGGGCACGCGCCGGGCGGTCCGTCAGGCCGGTGAGCGCGAGTGTGATCAGGGCCAGCGCACGCATCGGCCCCCAGCATCGCCGAACGAGGCTCCGAGCGCGCGTCGAGGACCTGTCGGTTCCCGAATCGAGCCTCGGTTCCCCGGCGCTCGCGCCGCCGAACCCGCATCGGGCCTTCTGCGGGCTGAGCGCACCCGAGACCGTCAATCGTCTCCGCGGACCCGCGAGAGCCGGTTGCGGAGTCGGTCTCGCACGGCGGCTTCCTCCGACCAGCGGTTCTCCCGCTCGGCAGGGTCCGTAACGAGGTCGTAGAGCTGGCCCTCGGGGCCGCCCTCGACCGGCTTCTGGCGCTTCGGAGCGGTGAACCCCCCCGAGCCCAGGCCTTCGATCAGCTTCCACGGGCCCATCCGGATCGAGAACATCCCGTCCGCCGAGTGGTGGATCAGATGGTCGCGGGCCTGCGCCTTCGGGTCGGCGAGCGTCGCGGCGAAGGAGACCGAGTCCGGGGCCGTGCCCTCGGCGAGGTCGAGGCCCGCCAGATCACAGAACGTCGCGAAGATGTCGAGCAGGCCCGTGAGGGCCTGCGTCGACGCGCCGGCCCGGACCCCGGGCCCTCGGACGAGGAAGGGCACGCGATGGCCCGCCTCGTGGATGTCGGCCTTCATGCCGCGGCGGCCGTTGTGCGCGTCGTGCGCGTAGTGGGTGACGTCCTCCGGCCGCCAGTGGGAGCCGTTGTCGGAGGTCGCGACGACCATCGTCTGGTCGGCGAGTCCAGCGGCATCGAGCGCGTCGAGGATCGCGCCCAGGGTCGCGTCGACCTGGGCGACGAAGTCGCCGTACGGGCCGGCTTGGGCCTTCCCCTCGTACTCGTCGGTCGGGACCCAGGGCGTGTGCGGCGCGGACAGCGGCACGTACATCAGGAACGGCCGGTCGCTCGGCTTGCGGCCCGCGAGGAAGCGGACCGCGTCACGCCCCGTCTCCGGCAGGATCTGGTTGAACACGAAGCCCGGGCTGATCGGGCCGGCCCGCCAGAAACCCTCGCCGCCGTCCCAACGTCGCTTGCTGCCCGGTGTCTGCTCGGACAGGGGTTGCTCGAGGGCGCCGTTGGTCACCCAGCAGTAGGGCGCGAAGTCGAGGGAAGCCGGGATGATCCGGGAGGTCTGGAAGCCCTGCGTGTGCGGTCCGGTGTCGAAGCGCGCGACGTCGAAGTCCGCGCGCAGGTTCGGGCGCTCCGGGTCGAATGCGCCCAGTCCGAGGTGCCACTTCCCGAAGCACGCCGTGTCGTAGCCGGCGTCGGCGAGGATCGAGGCGATCGTTGCGCGACCGGGCTCGATCAGCGCGCGGCCCCAGCCGTCGAGCACGCCGCGCTTCAGCCGGCTGCGCCACGCGTAGCGGCCGGTGAGCAGCGCGTACCGCGTCGGCGTGCAGACCGAGGACGGAGAGTGTGCGTCGTCGAAGCGCATGCCCTCGGCGGCCAGCCTGTCGAAGTTCGGCGTCGGGATCTTCGACGTCGGGTTGTAGGCGCCGAGATCGCCTGCGCCGAGGTCGTCCGCGAGCAGGACGACGAGGTTGCGCGGGGCCGATCGTGCGACCTCCGGCTCGTCCTTCCGCGGCGCTGGCTCCATGCCAGGGGCGCGTGCGCCGGCTCCCTTCTGCTTCCGGAACCCGTCGCCGAGTTCCGCGCGCGCGGCGTCCGCCAGTTCCTCGAGGCGCGCGACGATCTCCGGGTGCCGCTCGGCGAGGTTCGTGGTCTCGCCGATGTCGTCGCCGAGGTGGTAGAGCGCGACCCCGGTGCGGACGCCGTAGTCGTACTTGCCGGGGATGCCGCCCTCGCCGGGCTCCCGACCGATCATCGAGCGGTAGCCGTGCGGGAAGTGCAGCTTCCACGGGCCGGATCGCATCGCCTCGAGGTTGCCCTGGCCGTAGTAGAAGAACAGCGCGTCGTGCGGTGACTTCGCGTCGGGCGCGCACGTGACGAGCGGCCAGATGTCGAGGCCGTCGATCGCGTGGTCGGGCAGGTCGGCGTCGAGCAGTGCGGCCACGGTCGGCAGCACGTCGATCGTCATCGCCGGCTCGCTCTGCACGCGGCCGGCCGGGATCCTCCCCGGGAATCGCCACAGGCAAGGCACGCGGATGCCGCCCTCGAACGTCGTGCCCTTGCCCTCGCGGAGCGGGCCGGCCGATCCGGCGTGGTCTCCGTAGCTCAGCCACGGACCGTTGTCGGACGCGTAGATGAAGAGCGTCTCGTCGGCGAGTTCGTGGCGGTCGAGAGCGTCGAGGATCGCGCCTACCGAAGCGTCGATCTCCTCGATCACGTCGCCGTACAGACCTCGCTCGGTCCGACCGCGGAACGCGTCGGACGCGTGGAGCGGGACGTGCGGCATCGGGTGCGCGACGTAGAGGAAGAAGCCCGCGTCCTCGGCTGCGCATCGGTCGATGAACGCGACCGCGCGCTTCGTGAAGTCGCCGGTGAACCGGTTCTGATCGGTGTTGAGCCCGACGACCTCCTCGCCGTCGAGCGTCGGCAGGTCGCCCCAGGCCTTCGGGTTCTCTGGGTGGTGGGGCCACATGTCGTTCGAGTACGGGATGCCGTAGAACTCGTCGAAGCCATGGCGCGTCGGCAGGAAGCGCGGGTGGTGGCCGAGGTGCCACTTGCCGACCGCGGCGGTCCGATGCCCCTTCTGCTTGCAGAGCTCGGCCAAGGTCAGCTCTTCGTCGCCGATCCCGTTGCGGCTGCCCGGGCCGAGCGCGCCGTGGATGCCGATGCGGTTCGCGTAGCAGCCGGTGAGCAGCGACGCGCGTGACGCCGAGCAGACCGGCTGGGACACGTAGAAGTCGGAGAAGCGAACGCCCTCCCGGGCGAGGCGGTCGAGGTGCGGCGTTTCGAAGCCCTCGGCGCCCTGCGTGCCGATATCCGCCCACCCCTGGTCGTCGGTGTAGACGACGACGACGTTCGGTGCGCGCGCATCGCCGTCGCGCTGGGCCGGGATCAGGGTGGGGAGGGCGAGCGTCAGGCAGACGAGCAGGGAGGGCGACCGCATGTCTCCATGATGGAGCCGGGCCGCGGGAGGATCGAGCCCGCGTTCGTGGAGGCGATCCGACGGGTCAGGTCGAGCGGATCCTCGTTCCGACGCAGCGCCCCGCGGCATCGAAATGTACCTCGAGCATGAGCGGGTCGATCGGCATCAGGCAGTCCGGGTCCTGTCCGACGTAGAACGTCAGCAGCCTGGGCGATGAGCTCTCCGGCTCGCCGAGCCGAGCGAGGACGTCGTCCCTCGCGAGTCCAGGCAGCACGCGTGTCGTCAGGTCGCGCAGCATCCGCACCCTGGAGCGGTCGTCGTCGCGGTCGAGCTGCCATTCGACGGAGTCGAACGGGAGTCCGCGTGCCCCGCGGGGCAGTCCGTCCCGGATCGCCCGCTCGGCGGAGATGGATCCGCCCAGGAGCAGCGCGGTGACCAGCACCCATCGTGAAGGTGGGGACCCGGTTCCCCTCGCGACGCGGATCGCGCCGAACAGGGTCGCGAGCCATGCGCTCGCGGTCGCGCCGTAGAGCGCTGGGTAGCCGAGCATCCAGGTGAGCACGTCCGAGCGTTCGGCCCACCATGGGTCGAAGGCCGAGTAGGTCATCGTGGACGCGAGGGCCACGGCGGCACAGAGCGCGGCGCGAGGTCTGGCCGCGACGAACCACGCGCCTGCGAGCACCGCCGGAGCGGCGATCAGCAAGAGGGCTGCGAGCTTCGCGAACTCTTTCGTCTGCAGAGCGTCGAGGATCGCAGGCATGGGCGGAAGGCGAACTGGAGCATAGCCCGTGCCCGACCGAAGAGACATGTGGCATTCGCGGACCATGGGGCCCCTTGTCGGAGCTGGGGCATGCGTCGACGATCCGGGCGTGCGCGCGTCGGTCCGAGCAAAGCTCCTCACGTCGATCCTGCTCGGCTCGTTCGCGCACGGGCTCGATGCGCAGGCTGCTCCATCGCCCGACGAAGCACGCGGACAGCTCCAGTCGCTCCTGCGGCGCTACTGCACGCGATGCCACCGGGGGGACGAGCCGAAGGGCGGCATCGACCTGCAGTCCGCGGTGGAGCGCGACCTGGCCGGGTTCCGCGACGATGCACGTCTGTGGCGCCGCGTGGAGACAGCGGTCCACGAGCGCTCGATGCCCCCGCGCAGCGCGCGCCGCCAGCCCGAGGACGGGGAGCGCGACGCGTTCGTCGCGGCGCTGCGATCGGTGCGGCGCGCCGCCGCGGACGCGGGGCCGCCCGATCCCGGGGTCGCGGTGCTGCGGCGCCTCAACCGGACCCAGTACGTGCGGACGGTCGAAGACCTGCTCGGTGTCCCGGTGCCGGGACTGGGGCGGCTCTTTCCCGAAGACCCGCGCGGGCACGGCTTCGACACGGTCGGGGATGTGCTGTTCCTGTCACCGCTGTTGATCGAGCGCTACTGGGAGGGAACCCAGCTGGCGCTCGATGCGCTGGCCGCGGCGCCGGGCGGTCTGGCGTCGGTGCTCGGGGACACGGAAGAGTCGAGCGTCCGTGGGCTTCTCGCCCGCGCGTTCCGTCGCCCCGCGCGCGAGGAAGAAGTGGCGGCACGGCTCGGGCTAGCGGAGCAGGGGCCGCGCGCGGTGCTGGCCTCGGCTCTGCTGTCCCCCGAGTTCCTGTTCCGCGTCGAGCCGGAACGCGCGGATGCCGACCGTGCGTTCGCGGTCTCGGAACACGAGCTCGCCGTGAGGCTCTCGTACTTCCTGTGGGGGACCATGCCGGACGCGGCTCTGCGCGCCCGAGCGGATCGCGGTGAGCTGCGCGACGATGCGGTCCTCGAAGCCGAGGTCCACCGGCTCCTCGACGATCCGCGCTCGCGCAGTCTCGCGGACGAGTTCGGCGCCCAGTGGCTCGGCTACGCGGGGCTCCGGTCCGCGGCCCGGGACGTGCGGCGCTTCCGCCGCTTCGAGCAGCTGCGCGGCTCGATGTACGAGGAGGCTGCTCGATCCGTCGACGCGTTGTTCCGCGAAGATCGACCTGTCACGGAGCTCATCGACGCAGGCTCGACCTTCGTCGATGCGGTGCTCGCCTCGCACTACGGGCTGCCTGGCGTGGAGGGAGCCGAGATGCGTCGAGTCGCGCTGCCGGATCGGCGTCGCGGCGGCGTGCTCGGCTGGGCTGCCGTGCTGACGTCGACCTCGACGCCGCTCCGCACGAGCCCCGTCGCGCGCGGACGATTCGTCCTCGAGGAGCTGCTCGGCACGCCTCCGCCTCCTCCGCCCCCGAACGCCGGGGTCCTGCCCGAGGATGACGAGCAGAAGGACGGGCTGACGCTGCGTGAGCGTCTGCTGCGGCATCGGCGGGACCCCACGTGTGCGGCGTGCCACGACCGCATCGACCCCTACGGTCTGGCGCTCGAGGCGTTCGATGCGGTCGGCGCTTGGCGGACCGAGGCGCAGGGCCAGCCGGTCGACGCGACGGCACGCCTCGCCGACGGCACCGAGCTGTCCGGCATCGAGGGTCTGAAGGATCATCTGCTCGGTCGGCAGGACCAGATCGTCCGAACGATGGCCGAGCGGATGCTCGTCTATGCGCTCGGTCGACCGCTCGTCGGCGCGGACGAGGCCGTCCTCGACGAGGTCGTCGACGAGGTCCGCGAGGCTGGGTACCGTGGCCGGACGCTCGTCCTCGCGCTGGTGCGGAGCTTCCCGTTCCGTCACCGTCGCAATCCCTGACCCCGCCCGCCGACGTGGCGTCGGCGCGGGCCCACACCATGTCCTCGTTCCGATCCCTCCGGCTCCATATGGACCCCACTGCGGGCCCTACCCGGCGCGCGCTGCTGCGCGGTGCGGGAGCGTCGGTGGCGTTGCCCTGGCTCGAGGCGCTCGCGCCGCGCAGGGCTGGCGCGGCGGGGCCGACGAGGATGGCGTTCCTGTTCATGCCGAACGGAGTGCTGCCGTCGGCCTGGACGCCGACCGACGCCGGGACGGACTTCACGCTGTCGCCGACGCTCGAGCCGCTGGAGCCGATCCGCGACGCGGTGACCGTGCTCACCGGCACGCACAACGCGAACAGCCACACCGGAGAGGGGCACTACGTGAAGACGACGGCGCTGCTGACCGGGGCGCCGGTGCGTCGGACGGGGGGCAAGGACCTCCGCTGCGGGATCTCCGTCGATCAGGTGGCGGCTGCGCAGAGAGGGGGAGAGACGCGCCTGCCGTCGCTGGAGCTCGGGATCGAGCCTCCGCGTCACATCGTCGACATGGGCTACAGCACGGTCTACGGCGCGACGATCTCGTGGCGCGCGGCGGACCGACCGGCGGTCAAGGAAACGCGACCGCGGCTCGCGTTCGAGCGTCTGTTCCGCAACGCCCAGCTCGGTGGGCGTGCGGACCGCAGCGTGCTGGACGTGGTTCTCGGCGATGCGGCCCGGCTGCGCTCCCGACTCGGGGCTTCCGATCGCGCGAAGGTCGACGAGTATCTCGATGCGGTGCGCTCGCTCGAGCGGCGCATCGAGCGCTTCGACGAGCGCGAGGAGGCGCGCGTGCGCGCGGTGGTGGGTGATCGTGAATTCCCCGCCGATCCGTCGAGCTTCGTCGAGCACGTCTCCTTGATGTTCGACGTCGTCGAGCTCGCGTTCCGAAGCGACACGACGCGGATCGTGACCTTCATGTACGGGAACGCGGTCTCCGGGCGCGACTTCTCGTTCCTGGAGGGCGTCGAGGGCGGTCATCACCCGCTGTCGCACCACGAGAACGACGCGGTGAAGAAGGTCCAGTACCAGCGGATCAACCGTTGGTTCGTCGAGAGCTTCGCCGAGCTCTGCGGGCGCCTGAGGCGCTCGCCCGAGGGCGACTCGAACCTCTTCGACCGCTCGTTCCTCTTCTTCGGGTCAGGTATCCAGGACGGCAACCGCCACGACCCGAACGATCTGCCGATCCTGCTCGCGGGTGGAGGGGCCGCAGGACTGCGCCACCAGGGCCACCTCCGGAAGCGTCGGCACACGCCGCTCTGCAACCTCTACGCGACGCTGCTCGATGCGTTCGGTGCGCCGGTCGACCGTTTCGGCGACAGCGACGGGCGCTTCGACGAGCTGCGCGCCTAGCCTGCCCCGACGTCAGTGGCAGCAGGAGTGCGAGTGATCGTCGTGCTCGGGGCTGCCGGTGAGTTCGGCGAGCGACGGCGTGTCGAGGAGCTGCCCGACGTACCGTCGGATGCCCTGGCGGAGCAGCGAGGCGGCGACGACGAGCGCGAGCGCGGCGAGGCAGACCCACTGGAGGACGGATCCGTGCTGGTGGACGTGCTCGCCGGCGGCACCCGGCGGAGCGGGGTCCGCCGCGAGGAGCGCGTCGGTCGCGAGTCCTGCGAGCGTCGCTCCGACGAACATCAGCAGGGCGAAGGCGGTCGCGGTGCGCCGGTCGTGGAGGCGGGACAGCATCCCGAAGGTCGTCACGTTGGTCGCCGGACCCGTCAGCAGGAACGCGATCGCCGCGCCCGGTGAGAGCCCCTTGGCGACCAGGACCGCGGCGAGCGGCGTCGAGCCGGACGCGCAGACGTAGAGCGGCATCCCGAGCAGCGCCGCGGCCGGCACCGCGACCAGCGACGGGACCCCTGCGAGCGCCGACGGGTCGAGCAGCGGCGTCAGGAAGGCGGCGACGCCGAGGCCGAGCAGGATCCACGCCGACGTCTCGTCGACCGCTTCGATGAACCCTGTGTGCAGTGCGCGCCGGACGCGCGGACCGAGACCCAGGGGCCGCTCGTCGATCGACGGCGTGTCCGCAGCCTCCGCGGTCGCTGGCGCGCATCGGGCCACGGCGACCGCGACGCCGAGCGCCAGCAGCGCTGCGGTCGCTGTCCTGGCGATGGCGATGTCCGGTCCCAACAGGTTCCAGGTCAGCAGGATCGCCGCGAACTCGAGTTCCGGGGTGGCGACCAGGAACGCGATCCCCGCCGCGACGCCCGCTCCCCGCCGGACGAGGTCCCGGTACATCGGCACCACCCCGCACGAGCAGACGGGCAGCGGGATGCCGATCGCGACGCCGCGGAGCGCGCCGCCGAGCCCCTTGCCCCGCGCGCGGCCGCCGAGGAAGTCGGCTGGCAGGAATGCGTGGGCGAGTCCGACCGCGAAGTAGGCGAGCAGGAGCGCGGGCGCACTCTCGAGCGCGAGTTCGAGGAACGTCGCGCCCATGCCGTGGTCGTGGCCGTCGCCCGCGGCGGTGATCCCGTGGTCGTGGCCGTGTTCGACCAGAGCGACGACGGCGCCGCCGCCGGCGAGCCCGCAGAGTGTCGCGACCCGCGTCAGCCACGGGTCCGCGCCCTTCGGCGCAGGCGGCAGGTCCGCATGGAGCACCACGTGGAGCAGCGTGCCGCAGAGCAGCGCCTCGAACAGACCGAGCGTCGACGGGGATGCAGTGGCGAGGAAGTCCTCGCCGACCGCGTAGCCGATCACGGTGCCGACGGCGATCACCGTCATCGACAGCACGGCGGTGCGCACTCCGATCAACGGCGCGACGATCCACCAGAGGCTGATCGCGAACGGCACGCGGTGCAAGAGCACCGCCAGCGCCCAGATCGAGCCATGCTCGTGGGGTTCTCCGGCCGCGTGGTCATGCGGCAGGTCGGCGCCGACCAGCGCCATCCCGTCGATCACCGCGTGGATGCCGAGACCGGCGAGCGCGAGCGCGAAGAACATCCGGCGCCCGAGCCGGCTCGCCCCGGCTCCGCTGCGCAGGCTCCGCTCGGCCGAGCCCGTGACGAAGAATCCGGCGGCCGCGACGAGCAGGGCCCAGAGCCCGGTGGCCTCCAGCGCATGGGGCAGGATGTGGAGGACCACGAGCCCGCCGAGCACGACCAGCACGAACGAGTCGACGGCGATGGTCGAGGGCCGGAATCGGCGCGCCCAGATCGCCAGGAACGGTCCGAAGGCGAGGGCCAGGAGGCTGGCGATCAGGTAGGCCATGCGGGGGCGAGCAGTCTAGGAGCCCGGTGCCAGCCCGCGAAGCGCGCTTCCCGGCTGTCGGACGACGCCGTGGGTCAGCGGGGCCGGAGTCGACGCCATGCCCAGGCCAGAGCCAGGAACGCCGCCTGGACGGCCACCACGAACTGACCGAGCGGGTAGTCGAACGCGTTCGCGAGCACGAAGCCCGCCAGCGCCGAGCCGAGGCCGAGCGCGGGCGCGACGATGAACATCGCGGTCATCGTGCGGCACAGGTGCCGGGCCGTCAGGGCGGGCAGCGTCAGGCAGCCGAACGTGTAGAGCGTCCCGGCCGAATGCATGGCGAGGCCGATCGCGAGGCCGACCCAGGCGGCCACCGCGGTCGCGATCCTGCGGGCAGGCAGCCCGAGCGCCTCGGCGGTGCTCGGGTCCGTCGTGGCCAGCAGCAGCGGCCGTCGAGCCCGCCACACGACGACTGCCGTCGCCGCGGTCAGGCCCCCGAACTTGTAGAGGTCGTGTCCGTCGGCGCCGATCAGGTTCGAGAACATCAGTCGCTCGACCTCTTCCAGCCCGTGCGGGCTGTGGGCGAGGAGCAGCACCGAGAGGCTCGACGATCCGAGGAAGACCCATGCCCCGACCGCGTCCGGCGTCTCCCCGGCGAAGCGGCGGGACGTCCACACCGACGCGGCGACCGCGAACACGATGCCGGCCACGAGCGGGAGACCGTGGAGGTCGTGGTGGTCCGTGAGTCCACCCTCGCCGAGGAACGACAGGGGGCCGAGCCAGAGCGCGGTGGCGATGCCGAGCGAAGAGGCCTGCGCGGTCGCGACGCCATGGAACACCTGGCGCTGGGCTACGACCGTCACGCCGCAGAGCCCGAGCAGGACCGCGCAGAGCCAGCCGGTCACGTAGGTCGTGCCGAACAGCGGCCACGAGTCCAGGAACAGCGTGATCGCGTCCATCACGCTTCGAACGCCTCACGCGCCGAGCGGGCCGCGTTGTCCGCGCCCGCGTGCACGTCGACGCGCGACGACTCGCCCTGGCGGCGGCAGACCGCGACGTGTGTCCCGAGCCGCTCGACCGCGTCGAGGTCGTGCGTCGCGCAGAGGACCGTCATGCGGCGGGCGTCGCCGGGGCGCCCCGAGGACAGGGCTGCGATCCGGTCGAAGAAGCGGCGCGCGGCCGCGGGGTCCAGCGCGGCCGTCGGCTCGTCCATCAGCAGGAAGCTGGGGCGCCTCGCGAGGGCCCGCGCGAGGTGGATGCGCTGGCGCTGTCCCTCGGAGTGCGCCCAGAACGAACGGTCCGCATGGTCGGCGAGCTCCACGGCTGCGAGCGCTTCGGCCACGCGCTGGCGTTCTTCGCCGGGCGCGAGATCGAGCCCCACGAGACCGAGCTGCACGAACTCTTCGACCGTGGTCGGCAGCGTCGGGTCCAGCGTGCAGCGCTGGGGCACGTAGCCGACCTCCCGTCTTGACGCCAGCCCGGCAGCGCGGTGTATCCGCCCGCGCTGCGGGGCGAGGCGTCCGAGCGCCGCGTCGAGCAGCGTCGACTTGCCGGTGCCGTTGCGCCCGATCAGGAACCAGATCTCTCCAGCGTGCACGGAGAGATCGACACCGGCGAGGACCGGGCGTGTGCCCCGCGCCAGGTCGACTCCCTCGAAACGGAGGACGGCTTCCTGCTCGATCGCCGTCACGCGGTGGCTATCCGGAGGTCAGACATGCGACGATCCGCCCGAGGTTGGTGCGGACCAGCGCAACGTAGTCCTCCGTCCCCGGCAGCGCACCGACCTGGTGGGCGAGTTCGACCGGGGAGACTCCCGTGGCCTCGACGACGAACGCGATCGCTCGGGCCTCGAAGTAGGGGGCGTGGAGCAGGGCCTTCGGCTTCTCCGCGGCCGCGAGGTCGACGAGGCTGCGGAGGTGGGCGGTCGTCGGCGGGATGCCCGGGCGCGGTTCGAGGAAGCCGATCGTTCGCAGCCCCATGGTGGCGGCGACGTAGCGCCATGCGTCATGGTCGGCGAGAACCGGGAGGTCCTCGCCCTCCGGGATCGCTCCGTAGAACCCGCCGAGCGCGTCTCCCTGCTCCTGGGCCTCGAGGAACGCCCGAAGACGTCCCGCTGCCCGGAGCTGGGCGAGCTTGCGGAAGTCGTAGGCGGCCGCGAGCTCCTCGCCGACGAGCATCGCGCCGAGCTCGGACCGCAGCGCGGCCGCGTTGGCCCGGAACCGCTCGCGGTGTGCGGGGAGCAGCTGTCCCATCCGGTCGGCCAGCGCATCCGCGACCATCGATCCGGAGACCGGGTCGACCAGGTAGTGCGGGTTGCCGCGTGCGTGGATGTCGCCGAAGGTGCGGTCGACGTCGACGTTCGGCACGCCGAGCGGACGGATCGCCGTCGACGCGTCGAAGTACCCGCGCCCGCCGGGGAGGACGTCCGCGTTGCGGGCCTGGTCGAGCAGTGCGGGAACCCAGCCGCTCTCGAGTTCGAGGCCGACGAGCACGAACAGGTCGGCCTGCGACAGCTCCTTGATGAAGCTCGGCAGTGCGCGGACGAAGTGTGGGTCCTGGGTCGCGCGGGCGAACACCTTCACTTCGATCGGCGTGCCTTCTCCGACGGTTCGGATCAGCGCACCGAGGTTCGGCGTGGTCGCGCAGACCGAGAGCGCGGTCTGTGCGGGCAGGGAGGTCGTCGCGAGGGCGAGGACGGACAGCAGGGAGTGGGCGTAGCGCATCTCTCGGACTCAGAACTTGTGGGCCGGGTGGAAACCGAGGGCGACCTCGAAGCCGAGCCAGATCGAGTGGGCCTCGCCGGACTCCAGGTAATCCGCTTCGTCGTAGTTGTATTGGAGGCGGACACGCGAGAAGTGGGTCGCCTGCCACTGGAGCAGCGGCGAGATCCGCGTGCGGTCGCAGCGGAACGGGTCGGCTTCCCGGTCGGGAGCATCCTCGATCCACGAATCGCCGCTGCCGGTGCCTCGCTCGACGCGTACGCCGGCCTTCCAGGTCGGTGCGAAGCGCCACGTCAGCTGGGAGTAGAAGCCCGAGTCGCGCAGCGTGTCGCCGGGCACGCTGATGTCCGGGTCGATCGTGAACTCGCCGGCCTCGTAGTCGCGGTGCACGTACTCCGACTGCCAGACGACTTCCTGCGCCTGTCTGCCGCCCATGCCGTCGTTCCAGCGGACGATCAGGTCGGCGCCGTAGATGCGAGTCTCTGCGTCCGGTCCGCTGGCGTTCGGTCCGAACAGCGCCGAGCCGCCGAGTGCGATCGTCGTGCTGTCGCTGGGCTGCCAGGACTGGACGATGCGCGTCAGGTAGAGCATGTCGGCGAAGCTCTCGACCTGACGCTCGGTGAACGCGCGGCCGCCGATCGCGCGCTCCTCGAAGAACTCGTCGTTCGCGAGGAAGCTCGCCATCGCCTCTCCGTTCGCGTTCTGCACGCCTACGTGCAGCTCGGCGAACCACGGCAGCGGCGCCAGCCACGAGAGACGAGCACCGGGCGCGCGGATCCCGTCCGGCCCGAACACGCGCGAGAGCACGAACGGCTGGTCGATGAAGTCCCAGCTGTGCGGGTGGTTCGGGTTGATCCGGCCGAACTCGGTGAACATCTGGCCGACCTCGAGCTGGAGCCCGTAGGGCAGGCTCGTCGTCGTCAGGAACGCCTCTTCGAGCTCGACGACCGTCTCGCCCTCGATGGGATCGATGAACCAGATCAGGTTCGTCTCGGCTCGGAAGTAGGGGTCGATCGCACCGATGATCGCCATCTCGGCGTTCTGGATCGTGAAGCCGCGCTTCCGCGGATCGTGCCCGCCACCCTGGAGGGACTGGAGGCTCTCGTCGTCTTCCGTCGAGCCGCCTGCTGCGGTCAGCAGGTCGAACGAGAGGTCGAGCAGGCGGAACGGGCCGATCGACCCGAGTCCTGCTTGGCTGGACGGGATCACGGTCGGAGCACGGGGCGCCGCGACCCTCGAGTCTTCGAGCTGGATCTCGGCGAGGGCTGCTTCGAGAGCGTTCCGGCGGGCCTGCTCGGCAGGGTCCTGGGCGCTCGCCGCTGCGGCGAACGCGAGCAGGATCGCTCCGCTGGCGAGGCTACGTCTGTGGTGGGAGGGCATCGTCGTCAGTTCGCGTCGGGTCACGAGGCGTCCAGCGGACACGGGCCGCTGGACGTGGACGCCCGATGGATGCCGGTCGCGGGAGTCGGGTTCGGTCGCAGCTGAAGAATTCTTCGACCGCTCCTCGCCTCGTCAGCTCCCGGCCCAGGAGGTCACGCGCGCGGGCGATCCGCGAGCGCACGGTCCCGACCGGCACTTCGAGCGCTTCCGCGATGTCCTCGTAGCTGAGTTCGCAGTCGATCCGGAGCCGGAACGCGTCCCGGCAGGCCTCGGGCAGCCCGTCGATCGCGCGGTGGAGCTCCGCGGTCAGCTCGGCCTGCTCCTGGACGCAGACCGGATCGTCGCAGTCCTCGCGCGACGCGTGGTCGTGACGGGCGTCGAGTTCGTGGTTCGTGCGGCGCCGCTGGGACCGGAGGATCTGCAGGCTGGTCGGGTGCACGACGCGGAGCAGGGCTGCGCGCGGCTCGGCCGGGATGCGTCCGTTCCGCCAGAAGCGGAACAGCGTCTCCTGGACCGCGTCCCAGGCGAGGTCGTCGGAACCCAGCACGCGTCTCGCGGCGCGGTGTAGGCAGTTCAGGTGGGGCAGGACCAACGCGTCGAACTGCTCGCGCGTCGGCCGGAGTGTCGAGGCTTCCATCGAATCCAGCAGTCGGTGGGCGGAGACGGGCTCCGCATGGATACGGCGTAGCAACCCTCGACCTCGACGAGGTGGAGGGGCAGCGGCACGCCGCGATCAGGACCGAGGGCTGGATCGTGGGGGAGACTGCTTCGGAGCGACGTCGAGAACGTCGAGCGGGCTCGCGTCGGCGAGCTGGATGAGCAGCCGGGGCGTGCTCGGGTTCCAGGGCGTCCACGCGTCTCCGGCGAGGTGCAGACCGAGTCCCGTGTCGACGCACGGCTTCTGGAGCGGGCACGGCTCGCCGTCACCGTCGCCTTCGCGCGGATCGGGGGAGTCGTCGCCGTCTTCGCTGCCGGAGCCGACCGGGTCGGCATGGGACGCGCACACATGGTGCAGATGACCGTCCGCACCGTGTTCGTGGGCCACGGACGCGTGGTGCGTCGACATGGCCAGGTGACCGAAGACCGCCAGCCACGCGAGCGCCACGAAGACCCGAGCCGCACGGCTCGCTGTCGACGGGTCTCGGGTCGGCCTCGGTGACATCGGTCGGTCTACGCTCGTCAGTCGTGGTGGTCGTGGCCGTCGCCGCCGTGCGCGTGGCCGTGCTCCACTTCGCTCTCGGTCGCGTCACGGATGTCGACGATCGTCACCTCGTAGCGGAGCGTCTCGCCCGCGAGCGGGTGGTTGGTGTCGACCACGACGTGGTCCTCGGCGATCGCGCGGACGTAGAGCGGGGTCAGCTCGCCGTCCTCGTCCTCGGCGGTCAGCTGCATCCCGACTTCGATCTCGAGGTCATCCGGGAACGCGTCGTGCGGAATCTCCTGGATCGCGTCCGGCTCGCGCTCACCGTAGGCGTCCCCGGGCTCCAGCGTGACGGCGATGGTCTCGCCGATGCCGAGTCCCTCGAGCGCGCGCTCGAGGCCGGGCACGATGTTGTCGGCGCCGTGGAGGTAGGCCATCGGCTCGTCCCCCTCGGTGGAGTCGACGACTTCGTCGACGCCGTCGAGGGTGAGCCGGTAGTGGACGAGGACGACTTTGCCGTCTTGGACGCGGTTCGAGCCGGACATGGGGCGGGGAAGGTAGCCGATCGGCTGCCACCTGCCGCGAGGATTTCGCCGTGGGGCGGCTCCCCGGTCGCGTCAGACCTGCCGCAGTTCGTACACGTCGGTCTGGACCTGGCGGAGTCCGGTCTCGCCCCGGACGGTCATCGTCAGATGGGAGCCCGAGCGCTCGAAGCGGATGTCCGCCGGGAAGCGGATCTCGGCGCTGGCGAAACGGGCTTCGCCACGGCCGAAGTCGACCAGCGCGTAGCTGCGTCGCGGCTCGCCGTCCAGTGAGCCGATCAGCACGACGCCCCGGACGCCAGCGATCATCCGCATCCGCGACTCGACGATCGTCTCGCCGCCCTTCCGGATCTCGAACTGCCCCTGGATCGCGCCGTCCGCGGGCTCCGAGAAGACGAGCTCGAGGACTTCGCCGGCCCCGTTCGCGCCGGTCCAACGGCCCGTCAGGAAGCCGAGGTCGCGGGTGCGGACCTCCTCGACGCTCGGCGTCACGCCGCAGGCTCCGAGCCCGGCGAGCAGACCGAGGGCTGCGAGAACAGTGCCGGAGCAGGCGTGGGGACCGCGCATCGGGTCAGCATGGCGCGGGCCACGGCGGATGCAAACGTGCACGCAGGGTCGCCGTCCGCGAACATGGCGTCGATGGCCGGGTTGCCCCGCTTCCGACGGTCGCGACGCGCGATGCTCGCGATCCTGATCGCCGCATTCCTGCTCGGCGTGCAGGGTGGGCTCACGGTCCTCCCGATGAACGGGGACGGTGCGCGCGAGGACGGCGCGAAGGGCGACGTCGACGCGGGAAGTCGCGAGGCACTGGCGGCCGCTCCGGACGTCGAGGCCGAGAGCCCCGATCCCGAGCCCGTTCCGGCTCCACGGCCGGAGGCCGTTCCGGAACGGCCGTCGAATCCGCCTTCGGCGGGCGCAGCGCCCACCGTTCCGGTTCCGACTCCCGGGCCCGTCGCGGCCCCCGAAGCGGGCGACGGTCCGCCCGAGGATCCTGCGGAGCCCGAACCAGACCCCGCCGAGCTCCGCCGGCGCGCGGACGCAGACCGGCTGTGGGGATGCATCCGGACGATGGCTGCCCAGGATCTGCGGGCTGCGTTCGACGCGGCGGAAGCGGCGGGCTGCCTGGATCTGCGCTCGGACGGTCGGTCCAGGCTGCGCTCCGCCTGGGTCGAGCTCTGCGGACGCGTCCAGGCGCAGGTCGATGCGGCGCTGCGGGCCGCCGCCGTCGGCGAGGTGGCGACCGCGTCGGAGGCCCTCGCATCCCTGTTCGGCATCGATGGCCCCGGTGCGACGCTCGCGCGTGGCGTGATCCGGGACGCCGCTGCGACGGCCGGGATCGTTTGGGGCGTCGGCCGGCAGGACCCGGGAGGCGTCGGCCCTCCGCGGCCCGGCCCTCTACCCCGCGGCCTCCCCGTCGCGTTCGTCAGTGCGGGGGGCGTGCGCTTCGAGGGGACCGTCCGCGCGGAGCGTGCGGGGGTCGTCTCGGTCGAGGTCTCGGGACCGGGCGGGCGTCGTTTCCCTTCGGCGCCTCGGGCCTTCATCCAACCCCTCGACGCGTCGCCCGCGCTCGCCCTCGACCAGTGCGCCGCGGCGCTGTCGGCAGGCGAGCGG
>JAQCBR010000226.1 GCA_027621295.1 Planctomycetota bacterium | reverse complement strand
GGAGACTACCCTCGCTCGGCACGCCCTACCAACTCCGGGCCCGGTTCCGGGCTCAGGATGAGTCCGAGACCCCGCGACCCCGACCTCAACTCGGCCGCGCCGGCGCGCCCTTGGCGTCCCCGGGCCGAGCCCGGGTGCGCTCGCGGAAGACCACCCGGAGCGGGATTTCTTCCAGGCCGAAGCGGGAGCGCAGGTGGTTGGCGAGGTAGCGCTCGTAGTTGCCGCGGAACAGCGCGGGGTCGTTGACGAAGATGACGAAGGTCGGCGGGTGGACGGCGGTCTGCGTGCCGAAGTAGAGCTTCGGCATCTTGCCGCGGCTCTTGGGGCTGAGCTTCTGCTTCGCCTCCTGCAGCGAGCGGTTGAGATCGCCGGTGCCGACGCGGGTGCCCGACTGCTCCATCAGGTCGAAGAGGACCTGGACCATGTCGCGGACGTTCTGGCCTTCCTTCGCGGAGATGAACGCGACCGGCGCGAAGTGGAGCAGCGCGAGCTGCTGCCGGATGTAGGCGTCCCACTTCTCGAGGTCGATCGAGTCGGCGAGGTCGATCTTGTTGCCGACGATCAGGACCGGCTTGTGGAGCCGCGCGTATTCGTGGGCGAGCTTCTTGTCGACCTGGGAGATCGGCTCGCGGACGTCGAAGAGGTGGAGGACGACGTCGGAACGCTTGATGCTCGCCCGCGCGCGCGCGTGGCTGAACATCTCGATCGCGTCCTCGATGCTGCTCTTCTTGCGCAGGCCCGCGGTGTCGATCGCGACGAGGCGGCGGTCGCCGTCGTCGAAGACCACGTCGACCGAGTCCCGCGTCGTGCCCGGGATCTCTGAGACGATGACGCGCTCCTCGCCGGCGAGCTGGTTGATCAGCGTCGACTTGCCCGAGTTGCGCTTGCCGACGACGGCGAAGCGAAGGTCCGCGTCGCGGTGCTCCTCCGGCTCCTCGTCGGCGGGCAGGAAGCCCATCACCCGGTCCAGCACGACCGAGATCCCGAAGCCCTCGAGCGCCGAGCAGGGCACCGGCTCGCCGAAACCGAGCCGCTCCCACGCGCCGACGAGCTGCTCCTCCGCGTAGGACTCGGTCTTGTTGACGACGAGGACCACGGGGTGCCCAAGGCGGCGAAGACGACGCGCGACGAGTTCGTCACCGGGCACCGGACCTTCCTTGCCGTCGACGACGAACAGCACCGCGTCGCAGGCCTCGAGCGCGACCTGGATCTGCGCCTCGATGTGTTCCTTGAGGCGCTCCTCGTCGACGAGCCCGAGGCCGCCGGTGTCCATCACCTCGAAGCGCTGGCCGCGGTGTTCGACCGGGATGACGATCCGGTCACGGGTCACGCCGGCCGTCGGCTCGACGATCGAGACGCGTCGCCCCGCGAAGCGGTTCAACAGACTCGACTTGCCGACGTTCGGTCGGCCCACGATGGCGACGAGGGGCAGAGGCATGGCGCTCGGGTTCCCCTTGCGAGGGCGCAAGAGGTTAGGGAGGGATCGCGGGGAGTCAATCCGCAGCGCCGCGGACCCGGTTTCGGGTGTGGAACCTCCCGGGGCTTCGGCCTAACTTGGCCCGGCTGTCCGGCGCTGATCGCCCGCCCCCGGGTGAACCCTCGGCGCCGGCACCCCTCCCGAGTCCAGGCCTTCCCCTCGGCCGCCCGCGCACCCGCGCGGCGCCCCCTACCTCGGAACACCCCTCCCCCCAGATGGACAAGCCCGACTACGAGCTGATCGGCCGCATCAACCAGCGCGCCCTCGCCCAGATGGTCGCCATGATCTGGCGCGCCAACCACCGGACCGACGCCGCCGAAGGCGACCCGAAGGTCGGCGGTCACCCGGCGGCCTGCGCGTCCTGCCTCGAGATCCACTCGGCGCTCCACCTCGTGGTGCGCGAGCCGCAGGACTTCTTCTGCAGCAAGCCGCACGCCGCGCCGATGGACCACGCGCTCTTCCACCAGCTCGAGCTGTTCCGCCACGCGGACGGCCGCTGGTTCGAAGAGGCTGAGGCCGAGGCGGTCATGGATCGGCTGCGCTCGTTCCCCCACGACGGGGCGCCGGTCTTCCAGTCCTACCACTCCGAGTTCGACCCCGATTTCTGGCGCATCCTGCCGTCCGGCACGGTCGGCATCCCCCCTGTCAACTCGATCTACCTGGCGCTCGCCTACCGCTACGCCCAGGCCCACGGCTGGGAGCTGCCGGACGCCCACTTCTGGTCGATGATGGGTGACAGCGAGTTCCGCGAAGGCTCGCTGATGGAGGCGCTGCCCGAGGCCGCCGAGCGCGAGCTCGGCAACGTGACGTGGATCGTCGACTTCAACCGGCAGAGCCTCGACGGCACGCGGACGCCGAACGCCCGCGGACTCGAAGGCACCGACGCCCACCGCATCGAGCGGACCTGCGTCGCCAACGGCTGGCAGGTCCTGCACCTCTGGCACGGACGGTTCCGCGAGTCGCTGTTCCGCAAGAAGGGCGGCCAGGCGCTCAAGCGCGTGCTGGAGGGCGGCATGAGCGACTTCCGCTACCAGACGCTGCTCTGGAAGAAGGACGCCGCCGCGATCCGTGCGGCGTGCATCGACGTCGAGGCGGACACCCGCCCGCTCGTCGAGAGCCTGTCGGACGAGGACGTGGTCCGGATGTGGCGTGACACCGGCGGCCACGACCTCGACGTGCTGATCGAAGCGATGCAGCGCAGCAAGGAAGATCCGCTGCGCCCGACGATGATCATCGCGCACACGGTCAAGGGCCGCGGACTCCGCTGCGAGGCCGCGACCGGCAACCACTCGGCGCTGCCCGACGAGGACGAGGTGCGCGAGCTGCTCGAGGGCCAAGGCCTGACCTGGGAACGGCCCTACCAGCGCCTCGCCGCCGACTCGTTCGAGGCGCAGTGGCTGGCTGGACGCTCCGCCGCGTGGAAGGCCGGGCTCGCCGCCGAAGAAGCGCGGCGAGATGCCAACCTCGCGACCGTCCGGGCCGAGCTGGAGGCCGTCGGCGGCCTGCCGGACTCGCTCGGCATCAATCTGAAGCTCGCGCCGATGGCCCACACGCAGTGGATGTGGGGCCAGCTCGCCGCGAAGCTCGTCCGCATCGGCGTGCACGACGAGCTGTCCAAGGCAGGCAAGCCCGCTGGCAAGGACCTCGCTGGCGACGAACAGCGGTGGAACGCGATCGCCGACCTCGTGCTGACGATGGCCCCCGACGTCGGCACCAGCACCAACATCAATCCCGCGATGGACTCGAAGGTCTTCGGACCGGAGGCCGAGCAGGATTGGGAGGAAGTGCTCGAGATGCGCGAGCGGCTCCGTCCGAAGGTCGCTCCGACCAAGGAAGCGTGGAGCCGGCACATCCGCTTCGAGATCGCAGAGGCCAACTGCATGTCGGCCGCAGGCTCGTTCGGCAAGCTCGGGCAGTTCTGCGGGATTCCGCTGCTGCCGATGATGACGGTCTACGACTTCTTCATCAAACGGGCGCTCGACCAGCTGTACTACGATCTCTACTGGGGCTCGAGCTTCATCCTGCTGGGCACGCCTTCGGGCGTGACGCTCGCGCCGGAAGGCGCGCAGCACAGCTGGAAGTCCGACATCCAGATGCCGAACCTGATCACGTGGGAGCCCTCCTTCGCGATCGAACTCGACTGGATCCTGTGTGACGCGCTGCGCCGGCACGTGACGGGCGACAACAAGGGACGGACCGGCGTGCTGGTCCGCGCCGTCACGCGCGCGCTGCGGCAGGACCTCCTGATCAAGAACCTGCGCCGGCAGGTCCGCTTCAAGAACGAGCTGCCCGACGGGGCCCTGCTCGCCGCGCAGCACGGCGACGGCGGCCTGCTCGAGGCCGAGGTCCCGACCCAGTCCGACGCCGAGATCATGGCCACGGTTCGCGAGCACACGCTCGCCGGCGCCTACTGGCTGATGGACTGGCGTGGCTACAAGGGCTACGAGCCGGGCGAGAACGTCGTCCACCTCGTGACGATGGGCGCACTCGCCGAAGAAACCTGCGCGGCCGCCGAGAAGCTGCTCGAGCGCGGCATCTTCGCGAACGTGATGATCGCTTCGTCCCCGGAGCTCCTCTGCGGGATCCTCGGCGACCAGAACGGCTACCACCACCTGCGGAACACGCTCGGTGTCGACGGCACGCTGCACCTCAAGCCGCAGGGTGACGGGGCGGTCGGCGCCCAGGACGCGATCGACCTCGCGGGCCGGCGCATCCCGATCGTGTCGATCCACGACGGCGAGCCGGGCCTTCTCGACAACCTCGGCTCGATCGCCGGGGTCCGCCAGGTCGCCCTCGCGACGCGGAAGTTCAGCAAGTCCGGAACGCCCGAACACGTGTTCGGCTACCACCACCTCGACGCCGACTCGATCGTCGAGGCGGCCGGCAAGGTGATGGCCGAGACCGCGCTCGAGCGCGTCCGCCTCTCCGGCGCCGCTTGGCAGGTCGTGCAGAACCAGCAGGGAACCGCGGATGCGGGCGCA
>JAQCBR010000225.1 GCA_027621295.1 Planctomycetota bacterium | reverse complement strand
GCCGCCGAGCGGCCCTACATCGACCTCGAGCGCATCGGCATCTGGGGCTGGAGCGGTGGGGGCTCGAACACGCTGAACGCGATGTTCCGCCGGCCGGATCTCTACGACGTCGGGATCGCGGTCGCGTCCAAGCCGCAGCCGCACCTCTACAACGCGTGGTTCCAGGAGATCTACATGCGGGACCGCGAGGTGAACCCGGACGGCTATCGGCAGTCCGCGCCGATCCACTTCGCCGAGGGACTCGCGGGCGACCTGCTGATCGTCCACGGGACCGGCGAGCTGAACACGCACGTCCAGATCGTCGAAGGCCTCGTCGACCGGCTGGTCGAGCTCGGCAAGCAGTTCGACTACTTCAGCTACCCGCACCGCCGGCACGGCATCCGCGAGGGGGAGGGCACGACCGTGCACCTGCGGACGATGATGGCGCGCTACTTCGTCGATCATCTGGCGCCCGGTCCGCGCTGAGCGGGACCCGGCCCAGTCGGGGCATGCGCGTGAACGACGAGCGTCTAGGATGCGCGGCGTGAAGCCCGCCTCGCTGTCCCTCGTCCTCTGCCCCGCGCTCACGACCCTCCTGCTGGGGGCGACCCCCGTCGCAGCCCAGCAGGGCGTGCCCGACCTGACCCGGGGCGATCGCATCCCGGAGAAGGCGACGCACGACTGGAACCTCGGCGCGACCGGCGCGCGCGGCTGGATGCACAGCGAGCGGATGGTCACCAAGCACGCGCGGCAGATCGCGGTCACCGCGGTGGCACCGGGCTCGCCGGCGGACGGCGTGCTGGCGGTCGGGGACGTGATCCTCGGCGTCGGCGGAGACGCGTTCGACGGTGACCCGCGGACCGCGCTCGGTCGTGCGCTGACCGTGGCCGAGTCGGAGGTCGGCGGCGGCCGGCTCGCGCTGCGCCGCTGGCGGAGTGGGCAGGCCGAGGACGTGGTGATCGAGCTGCCGGTCCTCGGCAGCTACAGCGCGACCGCGCCGTTCGACTGCCCGAAGTCGGAGCGGATCCTCGATGCGGGGCTCGACGCGATCGCGCGGCAGCTCGAGGCGTCCGACAAGCGCCCGCCGGTGATCCCCCGCTGCCTGAACGCGCTCGCGCTCCTGGCGAGCGGCGAAGAGAAGTACTGGCCGCTCGTCGCGAAGGAGGCGCAGTGGGCTGCGGGCTTCGAGGCGGACAGCATGCAGACCTGGTACTACGGCTACGTCTGCATGTTGCTCGCCGAGTACGTGGCGATGACCGGGGACGAGTCGGTGATGCCGGGCCTCCGGCGCCTCGCGCTGCACGCGGCGTCGGGCCAGAGCCGCGTCGGCTCCTGGGGGCACAAGTTCGCGCAGCCGGACGGTCGCCTCGCTGGCTACGGGATGATGAACGCCCCGGGCGTCCCGCTGACGATCGGGCTCCGCCTCGCGCGCGAGGCCGGCGTCCGGGACGCGGAGGTCGCGGAGGCGATCGAGCGCAGCGCCAAGCTGCTCCGCTTCTACGTCGGCAAGGGCGCGATCCCGTACGGTGACCACGACCCGTGGATCGAGACGCACGAGGACAACGGCAAGTGCGGGATGGGTGCGGTGCTCTTCGACCTGCTCGGCGAGAAGGCGGCCGCGTCCTTCTTCGTCGACATGTGCACAGCCTCGCACGGCCCGGAGCGGGACACCGGTCACACGGGCAACTTCTTCAACGTGGCCTGGGCGCTGCCCGGCGTGGCGCGCGGCGGCAAGCACGCGGCGGGGGCGTGGATGGAGGAGTTCGGAGGGTCGTACTTCGACATGGCCCGGCAATGGGATGGTTCCTTCGCGCACCAGGGTCCTCCCGAGGAGAAGCCGGACAGCTACCGGGGCTGGGACGCGACCGGCGCGATCCTGCTCGGCTACGCGATGCCGCGCCGCAAGCTGATGCTGACCGGCAGGCTCGGCACGAGCGTCGGCGCGCTGACGGCCAAGGAGGCGAAGGCCCGGATCGACGACGGCCGGGGCTGGGACAACCAGGACCGGACGAGCTACGACGACGCGCTGGGCGAAGCCGAGCAGCTCGAGCGGCTCGCCAGCTGGTCACCGGTCGTGCGCGAGCGCGCCGCGATGTCGCTCGCCCGTCGTCGTGCGGACGTCGTCCCGGTCCTGATCGAGCGGCTTGCGTCGAAGGACACGGCGACCCGCCAGGGCGCGTGCCAGGGACTGGCCCACCTGCGGGGTGCTGCGGCGGACGCCGTGCCCTCGCTCCGCCGCGCGCTCCGCGACAAGGACCTCTGGGTCCGCGTGCTCGCGGCCAAGGCCCTCGCCCGCATCGGCGCGAAGGCGAAGGATGCGCTGCCCGACCTGCTCGAGGCACTGAGCCGCACTCCGGGTGGGAAGGACCCGCGCGGCATGGAGCAGCGCTACCTGTGCTTCTCGCTGTTCGATCGGCGCGAGGGGCTGATGCGCCACGGCTTCGACGGCGTCGACCGGAAGGCCCTCCACACAGCGATCCGCGCCGGGCTCCGCAACGAGGACGGCCGGGCGCGCAGCGCGGTCTCCAACGTCTACGCGAACCTGCCGTTCGACTGGCTCGAACCGCTCCTGCCGGAGATCTACGAAGCCACGATGCAGCCGTCGCCGAGCGGGATCATGTTCGCCCACGGCGTCCGCGTGGACGGGCTGAAGCTGATGGCCCAGCACCACGTCGAGGAGGGCCTCGCCGCCTGCGTGTTCTACGTGCGTCATCAGAAGCCGCACGCGAGCGAGCACCGCACGCCCGAGATCCTGGAGATCCTGAAGGGCTACGGCGCGCACGCGCAGGCGTTCATCCCGCAGCTCGAGGAGACGGCCGCCTGGTTCGAGAACGACGAGCCGGACTTCCCGAAGCGGCTGAGCCTGCAGAAGGCCGCCGCGGTGCGCGAGGCGATCGTGGCGATCCGCGCGTCGACGGAACGGCCGAAGCTCCGACCCCTGCGCTGACCGAGGGAGTCAGCGCAGCGTCACGGACGTGGGCTCGGACGCCGTGACGATGCGCAGACTCGGATCGAGCGTCAGCGCGACGCCCTGGAAGTCGATCCCCGTGGGGAGCCGCGGCACGGTCAGGTCGGCACGGCCGTCGGGTCCGACCCCGCCGAGGAACAGCGGGTGGGCCGACAGGAGCTGCGTGCCGAGGTCGGCGAGGGACGGGTCGAGCCCGTAGAACCACCCGTTCGGGAAGGCCCCGGGCGCGACCGTGAGCGCGGTCACGTACAGGTCGCCGGGGACCGCACGCCTTCGCCTCACGTCGAGGCTGCCCGGTCCGTAGCCGCGCCGCAGCGACAGCCCGAACGCGTCGGGCACGTCGGCGTGGAACGAGTCGGCGCGCGCGCCGCGGGCGTTCGCGTTGGTGCGGAAGTACTCGTGGACGCCTATCCCGAACGCCCCGTCCGGGTGGGTCGCGTCCTGGACTTCGAGCAGGAGCTCACCGTCGAGGTGGAACCGGAGCAGGTCGCCGCGCGCCTCGACGCGGAAGCGTCGCCACGCGGTGCCGGTCACGAGCCGAGGCTGGGGCAGCAGGTCGACGAGCTGCCCGCCCGCGGCGCGGAGGCAGCGGACGCGGCCGGTGTCCGAGTCCCAGGTCAGCGCGTAGCACGCGCCCTGCTGGCTCAGCGTCCCGTCGAACGCACCCTGCGCGCGGTCGCGGACGAAGACGCCGATCCGCTCGAAGCCGTCCGTCGCGAGGTGGGGGCGGTGCTCGCAGAGCAGGTCGGCCTGGACCGCGACGTCGCGGACGCCGCCCGGATCGATCCGCAAGCTGTCCGTTCCGCCCGACGGGTCGAGGATGCGCAGCGCGGTCGGGTCCCCGCTCGGCGGGGCCGGCGACGTGGTCACCGGGATCGGCGTGACGAACTTCGGGCGCCACGCGGAGCGCTGCGGGCCGGACGCCGGGAACGTGTCGTGCCACGGGAACGACTCGACGGTCGTCGCCGGGTAGTCGACAGCACCGATCGGCCCCTCGTCGCTGAGCAGCGGGTGGAGGACGGGGTCGGCGAGCACGGCCTCGATCGTCATCGGCACCCCGTCGACCTCGACCCGTCGGTCCACGAGACGGATGCCGTGGCTGTAGTCGACGTAGGTCGAGCCGTGGACCTTCGACAGCGGCTGGATCGGGCTGCCGTTGGTCTGGTGCCAGCCGTAGATGCAGACGCGTCCCGGCCACGACGCGATCAGCGCGGAGTCGACGACGTCCTTCTTCGTGCCGCCGACCAGCTCGCCGAGCGGGCGACCCTGGCGCTGCGCTTCGATCCGCTGATGGTGCAGGTGGAACACCGACACGTCCTGGATCGGGTAGCTGCTCGGGCTCATCGGCACTGGCGGCAGCTTGAGGCGGGCCGCGGCCCAGATCGCGTCGACCATGCGCCGCGTCGGCAGCGCGGCGTCGGCGGCCTCGGCGATCTTCCGGGCGAGGTGCGGGGTCATCGGCATTCGGAACCAGTCCTGATCCGATCCGAACCCCAGGTAGTCCGGCGTGCACCAGA
>JAQCBR010000224.1 GCA_027621295.1 Planctomycetota bacterium | reverse complement strand
AGGATCCCGCGGCCATAGCGCCCCATCAGCAGCTTCGGCGGAAGCGTCCCGTCGAACGTCCACACCGACAGCGGCGACTGGATCGGCATGTTCGGGTGGATGCGCACCTCGATCCCCGCCGTCGTCCCGTCGAAGCCTGGGAGGCCCGTCGTGTTGTGATACAGACCGCCCCGGCCGAACTCGCCGACCGCGTAGCCGTGCATCTGCACGTGGTCGCGGTACGCGCCGTTCACGCGCGCACCCGTCTGCACGCTCTGGAAGCACTCCTCGATCGGGAACTCGTCCCAGCGCTGGTGCGACCAGCCCTCGCCGAACGGACGGCCATCGCACGGCGGGTCCGTGATCGCACGGCCCAGGTAGGACTCGATCTGCGCCTGCCAGGGGTTGATGTCAACTTCGTTCGCACCGCGGCCGGGCCACGGGAACATCACCTCGGCACCTTCGAGGAAGAGGTCGAGGGCGGGCCCGTCCGGACAACCGGACGTCGTCGTCGGCTGCGGGAGGCTAGGGCCGCTGTTGGGGCGCACCGTCGGGAAGTCGTAGGTGCCGAACTCTTCGAAGCGGAGCAGCTTCTGGGTGAACGGCTGGGCGCCGAAGAGCGGGCTCGGAGTCCCGCCGGTCGGGACGTCGACCGGAGGCTGGACCTGGGCTGACGCGACCGCCGCGAGGAGCGCCGCGGCCACGACCGAGGACGCCGGGCGGCCAAGGGCTGGATGCCTGGGGCGAGGGAAGGAGGGGAGTGACATGGAAGGCTGGTGAGTGAGGAGTGGGCAGGTGCCCGACTTCTCGGGCTGGAGCCGAAAAGCAAAGCTCGTGCCCACAGCCACATCGGTTCCGTGCCCGAGGGCACCGGCCCTTCCAACATCAACATTCCGAAAGAACCGCGCCTGCGGAGCTCGGAGCGGCCGTGGCAGGTCAGGCGATACTCCATCCCCAAACCCCGATGGGAACGGATTCTGTGGAACGCGGCATTCCGCAGCGAGGCACCGGGTTCCGCCCGGGACTTTCGGCAGTCCGCGTACCGAAAAACCCAAACTTATTCGCCGGGCGGAATCCCACGAGGCGGCGTGTGACCAAGATCACGACACGCTGCTGTCCAGCATCCGGACAATGCCCGCCGGAGCCCGACCAGGGATCCGGTCGTGTGGTTACGCCGAGCGGCGCTGCCCGCGTCTCGGTCAGCGCCGCATCGCCAGCCCGCCGGACCGTCTCTCACGCAGCTCGGGCGCGCAGGACTCCGGCCAGTGCGAGCAAGAGCGCAGCTCCTGCCATCGACGCGAGCAACGGACTCCGCTTGGGTGCCGGCGCGTCTTCGCCGTCCGCGGCGAGATCTCGCTCGAGGACCAGCAGGTCATCCTTCTCGCAGCAGCTCGCCTTCTCGGCCGCCGGCGCAGCCGCGGCCTCGGACGCCTGCCGCTCCGTCTCGTCCGCCAGGTAGCGCACGATCTCATCGACGTCCTCCGCATCGAGGCGGAGGTTCGGCATCGGAACCCTGCCCCACTGCGCGAGGAGCTCGTGCGCGAGCGGGTCACCCTCGGCCAGGACCTTGTCGGGCTCGGCGATCCAACGACGCAGCCAAGCGTCGTCGCGACGCTCGGTCACACCGAACAGGTCCGGGCCGGGACGCGCAGCCCCGGCACCTTCGGTGCCGACCGCATGGCACGCCGAGCAGCGGGTGCGGAACAGGTCTTCACCCCGGCTGATGTTGCGGAGCCGCTCCGGGGCCTCGTCCATGCGCATCCGCGGCGTCGCGGGCCCCTTCCAGTTGTGGAGCCACCCGCCGACGTAGTTGGCGAGCATGTAGGGGTTCTCCATCGGCGAACGGCGCGTCCACTGACCGGTCGCCTGGTTGCCGATCATGATGCTGAGCGTGTGCTCTTCGAGCCGCTCTTCGTCGGGCTGGATCATCCCGAGCTTCTTGCGGATCGAGCGGATGTCCTCCGCATCACCGGTCAGGAACTCCCAGCCCGCGCCCGTGCCGAAGCGCGCCGCGTATTCGGCCATGACCTCGGGCGTGTCGATCGCCGGGTCGATCGAGATCGAATAGAAGAAGACGTCGTCGCCGACGCGGCCGTCGAGGATCTCGTAGACCTCCTTCAGGCGAGCCGTCTCGAGCGGACACGCGTCCGGACAGCTCGTGTACATGAAGTTGATCAGGACGACCTTGTCCTCGAGCAGGTCGTCGAAGAAGCGGCGCGGCTCCCCGAACTGGTTGGTCAGCTCGACGTTCGGGAAGTAGTCGGCGCCCCAGCGGCTACCCGCGTGGGACTTGGTCTGGGCGGTGAGTTGGCCGTCCGCGCCGATCATTGCAGCGGCGCAGGCGAGGGCCAGGGTTGCGAGTCTCATGGTGTCGGCTCAGGTGGATGTCGATGTGGCTCCGACGCGAGGGCGCGCCGGAGCACCGCGTCAGCGACCGGCCGTGAAGTTCACGTCGTGGACGCGGGTCCCGCTCGTGGTGTTGACGCTGATCCCCGCGAAGTTGCCCGGAGGCGGACCGTCGCCGCGGATCTGCCACGAGCCGTTCACGACCCGCGCGCTGCCGATCGCCGGGCCTTCGCCGAGTCCGCCGAGGTAGGCCCGCACGTGGACCTCACCCGTCGTCCCGGACAGCGTTCCGCGGATCGTCCAGCCGCGCTGCGCCGAGTAGGCGGCCTGCGTGACTCCGAGACGGCCTGCCCGGCTCGACGGGCTCTCGACGTTGCGCATCGGATCGGTCGAGCCAGTGCCATCGCCGACGCGCGCCAGCGGCAGCGCCGTCGACGGCACCGTGAACACGCCCTCCCACGACGGGATCGGCGCAGGCAGCAGCGACAGCTGGCCGGGCTTCTCGATGTCCCAGCGCAACAGCATCGCCGTGTCCTCGTGCATCGTGTTGTGGCAGTGCTCGACGTAGGTCCCCGCGAACTCGCGGAAGCGCAGCGCGATCTCGATCTCACGCGTCGAGTCCGGACCGCTGCCGATGCGGTAGATGTCCTTCCGCGCCCAGCGCTCCCACTCCGGCGGCATCTGGCCGTCTCGCGACAGGACGATGCCTTCCTCGAAGTGCACGTGGATCGGGTGGTCCCAGCCGCCGCCGGTGTCGAAACGCCAGATCTCGAGGTGCCCCATGCCGTCCGCGGACAGGTCTCCCAGGTTCGGTGCGACGGACACGACGGTGTAGTCCGCAATCATCCCGGGACCGCCGTCGGTCTCGATCGTCCACGGCATCTGGTCCGTGCCGTCCGAGCGACCGAAGTGGAACGTGTGGTGGCGCGCGTTCGCGAGCTCGTTCGCCGACGGGCGCGGCAGCGGCACCATCTTCCGACCACCCGCAACGTAGTCGGCCGGATCCATCGACAGGTCCTGGCCCGCGTAGGCGTGGACGCGGAACTCCATCACCGTCGTCACGCACGGGTCACCGCCCTGCCACTGGTCGGCCAGGCCGTCGCCGTCGATGTCGACCGCGACCGGGTTGTACGTCCCGTTGAGGATGTTCTGGATCGGAACGATCTCTTGCTCCGGGTTCCGGCCGTCCATGTGCGGCAGCACGTTCACGAAGTAGAGACGCTCACCCGGCTGGAACTGGCTGAAGTCGACGACGATGTCGTAGCGCTCGCCGATCGCCAGCTCCGGCAGGATCCCCGCCGTCGTTCCGAGCGTCCCGTCGAACGCCACAGCGTGCTCCATGATGTTGCCGTCGTTCGCAACCATGTGGAACGGAACCGGCGTCCCGTCCGCCTTCACCAGCGCGAACTTGAAGTAGCGCGCCACGCAGCCGTTCAGCAGACGGAACCGGTAGCGGCGAGCCCGCACGTCGAAGTACGGCTTCCACTGCCAGTTCACCGTCACGCGGTCCGCGATGAACCCGTCCGTGTTGAACGGGTTGAACCACAGCTGGCCTTCCCGGTCCCACGCCTTGTCCGCGAACTTGAGGTTCACGTCGTAGTCGCGGTTGCCCCAGTCCAGCGCGGACCCGCTCGGCAGGCGGAGGTTCACTCCGTCCTCGATGGCCTCGTTGCCGCGGTCCACCGACGAGTAGTAGTTGAACATCGCCGCGTTGCCCTTGTAGACGTTCTGCGCGGTGTGATCCAAAGAGTGGTCGTGGAACCAGTGCGTGCTGGCCACTTCGCGCCAGTCGCCCGGGATGTTCACGATCCCGCCGTTCCCGTCCGGGTAGCCCGCGCGAGGGTCGCTCGCGTCACGATTGATCGTGTCGTGACCCGCCAGGATCATCGGCCAGCGGTAGTCGTAGAACTGGCCCGGGTAGATGTACGCGTGCGCGAAGCCGTCGCTCTCCGCCGGGTTGTGGCCGTTGTGCTCGTGCGTCGTCAGCGTGTGGAAGCCGAACCCGTTGTTCGCGGCAGGGTCGATCGGCAGCGCGTTGTGGTGGCGGAACATGATCCCGCGGCCATAGCGCCCCATCAGCAGCTTCGGCGGAAGCGTCCCGTCGAACGTCCACACCGACAGCGGCGACTGGATCGGCATGTTCGGGTGGA
>JAQCBR010000223.1 GCA_027621295.1 Planctomycetota bacterium | reverse complement strand
AGCTGGCTCGCGCCGAGCGCGGGCAGACCGGCGATCAGCGCGATCGTCGTCCACCGCGTCGTCTCCGCATCGTCCGCCGTGTATCGCCCGTGGACGAACGCCACGTCGAGCAGCGTGTCCGAGATCAGCGCGAGGCCGACGGTTGCCGGCACGGCGAGGAACAGAGTCGCTCCGGCCGCGCGGTCGAGCTGCGTGCGGACCGATTCGAGGTCGGCTCGCGACGCGTCGGTGGCGAGCTTCGGGAACACCGCGATCGCGAGCGGTAGAGCGACGAGGCTGTGTGGGAACAGCAGGAGCCGGTTCGCGAGGAAGATGTGGTAGTTGGACCCCGTGCCGAGCAGCCAGGCCGCGAGGCCCTGGTCCATGAACACGTTCAGCTGGACCAGCGACATACCGAGGATCGTCGGCAGCATCGTGCGGAACACGGTTCCGCTGCCGTCTCCCTTCCGCGGCAGGCGCGGCGCGGGCATGCAGTTCTTCCGGCGGAGCGGGATCACGACCAGCGCGAGCTGGGACACCCCGCCGACGAGGAGCCAGACGGCGACCGTCGTGGCGATGCCGGCCAGGTCGTCGGGGCTCCGCAGCGAGCCGTGGAGGAGCCCCGCGAGCCCGAACACGTTGAGCAGCGCGGGTGCTGCGGCCGCCGGCGCGAACACGCCGAAGACGTTCAGCGCGCCGGCCAGCACGGCGAGCAGGCAGACCGGCAGCGCGTAGGGGAACAGCAGCGCGAGCAGGTGGTTGAGCAGGCCGCCGACCTCGGCCTCGGTCGCGGGGCCCGCCATGTCGCCGTCGGGAGCCGGGCTCAGGTGCCAGGTCTCGGGAGGCAGCCAGCCGGTCGTCCAGACCACCGCGATGCAGAGGAGGCCGATGCCGAGCAGCATCGCGCCGAAGACCGAAGCCAGCAGCCCGCGTGCCGCCTCGTGGCCCTTCTGGTCGACGGTCCGCGCGAACACCGGCACGAAGGCCGCCGACAGCGCGCCCTCCCCGAACAGCCGGCGCAGCATGTTCGGCATCATCCACGCGAGCTGCAGCACGCCGTTGACCCAGCTCGTGCCGAGCAGGTGCGACGTCCACACGTCGCGGACGAGCCCCAGGATCCGCGACAGCAGGGTCAGCGCGGACATCGACGAGGCTGCCCGAAGGAAGCTCACGGAGTCCACCTCTGCGCCGTTCCGCCAGACTGCACGGCACGACTCTTACCGGGTCCAAGGCTCCCGTGACAGCACAGCGCGCCTTCTGCGCGTGACGCGAAAGGCGCGCGGGGAGACCATCGGCCGCCGTGCGTCGGATCTTCATCGGTGACATCCAGGGATGCCGCGAGCCGCTCGAGCGGATGCTCGAGGCCGTCGAGTTCGACCCCGCGCGCGGCGACGTGCTCCATCCGGTCGGCGACCTCGTCGCCAAGGGTCCGGACTCGCTCGGCGTGCTGCGGCTCCTCCGCGACCTCGACGCACGCCCGGTGCTCGGCAATCACGACCTCGCGTGGCTGCGCGACGGTCGCATCCCCGATCCGGCCCTCGCTTCCTGGCTCGCGGCCCAACCGCTCCTGCGGATCTTCCCGGACCTGATCCAGGTCCACGCAGGGCTGCATCCGGCCTGGGACGAAGCCCATCTGATGGAGCTCGCGCAGCGCCGGGCTTCGTCGGAGGACCCGGACGCGTGGTACCTGACGACCGTCCGCTACTGCGACGAGGAGGGCCGGCGCCCGGCCAGCGACTGGCCCGTTCCGGACCCGCCGTTCGTGGCCTGGGACGAGCACTACCGTGGCGCCCGCCGCGTGGTCTTCGGCCACTGGGCGCGGCGCGGACTCGACCTCACGCCGAAGGTCGTCGCGCTCGACTCGGGCTGCGTCTACGGCAACCCGCTGTCGGCGTGGATCGCCGAGGAGGACCGCGTCGTGCAGGTCGAGGGGCTGCGGTCGGACGAGGGGGGCCTCCCCACGTCCTGACGCGGGAGCGCTCGACTCAGCGTCCGGGCATGCGGACCAGCGCGACCGCGACTTCGTTGTCGCCCGGCAGCAGCGTGATCTCAGCACGGCTGCAGCAGCCGGCGGCGGTGCGTGCGGTCACGAACCACGACCCGCTGACCAGGTCTTCGAACTCGACGACGCCATGGGCGTCGGTCACGGCTCGCAGGCCCGTGTCGGGATCGCCTGCAGGAGTCAGCTCGACGACCGCGCCGGAAGGCACCGCGTCGAGTGCGGGCACGAGCGTGAGTCGGACCGAACTCGTCCGCTCCGCGCGCAGCTCGAGGTGTCGGCCGTGTTCGACGGGGACGGTCGCGAAGACCAGGGGGCCCGTCTGGTTGGCGATGGTGCCCGCGTGCAGATGGACGCGGGCTGGGCCGGGAATGCGGACCACGAATCGGCCGTCGCCGCGCGTGCGCGTGACCCACGGCGAGGACCCGGAGTCGCTTCCCCTCTCCGACTCCGGGAGCACCGTCACCGGGTAGTCCGCGAGCGGGCGACCGAGCGCGTCGCGGACGGTGCCGCGCAGGGACAGTCCGGACGAGGGTTCGGCCTCGTGCTCCACGGTGCGTGGGCGGTCGTCCTCGGTCGGCTCGGATCGAGCTCGTTCCGGAGCGCGGGCAGGCTGCGGCGTGGCCTGTGCCGCCCGCGGGTCCGCATCGCTCGCCGAGCCGGTCGGCTCCAACGCTGCGGCCGCAGCAGGTGCAGCGGCTTCGATAGGGGCCGACCCGCCTGTCGGGTCGGCCCAGAGCAGGAGCGACGCCATCGCCGCTCCTGCGATTCCGCCGATGGAAGCCCAGAACGCACCGCGCTGGGCGGCTTTCTTGGCTCTCGAATCTCCCATCGGCGTCAAGGAACTGCGGCCGCGATCAGTTGGGCTGCCAGGTGCCTGCGCAGAGGCACGCGGGGTCGGTGTTGTCGACGACGGAGCCGCCGATGAGCGCACCCGAGCTCGGGTTGAACTGGCCGAGCCACACCACCTCGTCGGGGGTCCCGCCGATGATGGTGCCGGTCTGCGAGATCACGATCGCGAACAGGCTTCGGTTGGTCGCCGAGCCGCCGGTGTAGGAGCCGGTCAGCCTGCCGTCCGCATCGACGGTGAAGTTCCACGAACCGCTGTCGGAGCCGCCGCAGGCGCAGCTCCCACTCCAGCTCCCGGAGTAGGAGCCCTGGAACGAAGTGGTGCCGGCATCCTGCACCGCGCTGAACGTCCCGTTGCACGGGCAGGACGGGTCCGAGCTGTCGGTCCACGTGCCGGACAGGATCTGGTTCGCCCCGGTGCCGGAGATCGAACCGGTCCACGAGCTGCCGCCCGCCGAACCGAACGCACCGTTGCCGCTCGAGTCGAAGCTGCCGGTGACGATCGTGCTCACGCCCTGGGGATCGACCGCCACGCCGTCGACCTGGCCGTTCGGATCGACGTAGAGCGCGAACGTTCCGGCCGGGGACTGGCCGCTGCAGTTCTGTCCGCAGGAGCCGTTCCACGAGCCGAACCACGTGACGCCGCCGGACGCGCCGCCGCCGCCACCGCCCTGACAGCCCTGGATCAGCTGCTGGCAGGAAGGCTCGTCGCAGTTCCCGCACTGCATGGCGACATCCATGATGTTCGCGCGCGAGATCGTGCCCGCGTCGGTGACCGCGAACTCGTAGCACTGGATCTGGTGACAGATGCTCGACAGCTGGCTGCAGATGTCGGCAGGGATCTGGAAGGCGAGGTTGCCGGTGCCTCCCGAGCCGCCGCCGCCGCCGCCGCCGCTCGAGTCCGCGGCGATGACCAGCGTTCCAGCCCAGGGCGGGTCGAATGCGGGCGGCAGGAAGTTCGAGATCTGGATCAGGTAGCTCGTGCCCTGGGTGACGGCGAGGCTGACCTGGGACTCGAAAGTCGACGCTTGGTAGTCATCGTTGCAGCCGAGGCTCGTGCCTGCCGCAGGGCAACCCGTGCTGTCCGGCCAGACCGTCAGGATGGTGTCCATTTCGGGGTCGGACGCGCCGGTCGTGGTGAACGTGACGTTGCCGGAGACTTCGGCCGTCCAGCGGAACCAGATATCGCCATAGCTCGTGTTCGAGCAGATGCCGGAGGCCACCGTTCCGTCCGTTGCGCCAACCGTGGACGCGGGGAACGAAGCGAACCCGGAGATCTGATCACTCGCCGCGATCGAGTCGCACGAGTCGCTTCCCGTGTTCGCGCCGCTCGGGAAGCCCATTCCCAGATCCAGCCCGACGCTCGGCCGCAGCGGTGACGGCAACCGAGAACGTTCCAACTTGGCCCGCTTGGCAATCTGCTGCGCGAAGCCGGACCCGGAGCGGCTGTGGAACGACAGCGCCGCCAGCGGCAGGACGTTGATCGGCCCCGACGTGCCGAACCGGATCCCGACCCCGGTCACGTTGACGCCAGGAGGCGCCGTGAACCCGACCTGGGACTGGAACGCCATGCCGGGCGAGAGCGCCATGGTCCCCGAGCCGGGCGGGTCGAGCACGATCGTCTCGTCGACGGTCGCGTCACCCGGGACCTGGTATCCGCCGACCGACGCGAAGGTCGAGTTGATGGAGTCGTTGAGGGAGCTGTTG
>JAQCBR010000222.1 GCA_027621295.1 Planctomycetota bacterium | reverse complement strand
GGCGGCCGCCTGGAGCCGGTCCACGACGCCGAGTACGCGGCGTGGCTCGCCGAGGTGACCGGCGGGACCCGCCGCGAGGAGATGCTGACCGACAGGGCGCTCGAGCGAGCGGTCCGCGCGCTGCCGGAAGGCCGCATCCCCTCGGACCTGAGGGACGCCCTGAGTTCCCCCGATGCCACCGCCCGGGCCCAGATCGACCGCCGCATCGAAGAACAGCACGGAGGTGATCGGGAGCGTTGGCGACGCCATCTCGACGTGCAGGGCTTGACGGCGGAGGAGGCTCTGCGCGCGGCGACCGTGTTCGCCCTCCGCGAGGCGCGCACCGCCGTCCTGGTCCGCCAGCGCCGTGACGTGACCGACGCCGACGTGTCTCGGCTCTTCGAGGAGAAATACGGACCCGGGGGAATCCGCACGTCGGCCCGCCAGGTCGTCGTGAGCTACGCCGGCGTCCGGGAACGCGTCGAGGCGGCCCGCAGGGGCCCGCCCCTGTCCGAGGAGGCAGTGCGCAAGCTCGCCCGCGAAGAAGCAGCGCGCATCCGTCAGTCCGCGATCGAGGCCGGAGGGCTGGAAGGACTCGGAGCGACGCCCGTGCCCGACGGGCTCGCGCGGTTCGCCGGAGAGGCCTTCCAGCGGGCGCTCGACAGCCTGGAGGTGGGTGAACCGTCACAGCCCATCGAGACGCGATTCGGGGTGCACGTGCTCGAGCTGGACTCCCGCGAGGCCACGCGCCTCGAGGACGTTGCACCGATGCTCCGGGAGGAGCTCGAGCGCGCGCCGCCGTCGCTCGCGGAACGGCGCGCGGTGCTCGACGCGCTCGACGTCGCCTACGGCATCCGCGACGCGGCGAGGCAGCGGACCCAGCGATGACCGAACCGATCCTCGTCGTCACCGGACCGACTGCGTCCGGGAAGTCCGCGCTCGCGATCGAACTCGCCGAGAAGGCGGGCGCAGAACTGGTCTCGATGGACTCGATGGCGGTCTACCGCCGCATGGACATCGGCACCGCGAAGCCCTCCGCCGCGGAGCGGGCCCGTGTTCCGCACCACCTCGTCGACGTCGTCGGACCGGACGAGCCCTTCGACACGGCGACCTGGTGCCGCCTCGCCCAGGGAGTCGTGGACCGCGCTGCGGCGACACCGCTGATCTTCGTCGGCGGCACGCCCCTGTACCTGATGGCCTTCTTCAAGGGGATGCTCGAGGGGCCGTCCGCGGACCCCGAGCTCCGAGCGCGGCTCGAGGAGGCCGAGGACAGCGAACCAGGCTGCCTGCACCGCGAGCTCTCGGCCCGCGACCCGGTGGCTGCGGCGCGGATCCACGTCCACGACCGCAAGCGCCTCGTCCGCGCGCTCGAGGTCCTCGAGCGGACGGGCCGCCCGATCTCGGAGCAGCAGGACACGTTCCATGCCGACGGCTGGCGCGTCCCCTGCCGGGTGCTGTGGCTGGACCGGGACCGGGACGACCTGCGGGAGCGGGTCAAGGTCCGCACGCGCGCGATGCTCGACCGGGGGCTCGTCGACGAGACCCGCTCGATCCGTGACGACGTCGGCTTCTCGCCGTCGGCTGCCGCGGCGATCGGCTACGCGGAGTGCCTCCGCCACCTGGAGCGCCCCTTCAAGGACGAGGAGGAGCTGCGGAACCGGATCCGGCGGAGCACGCACCGCCTGATCCGCCGGCAGACGACCTGGCTCCGACGCGTGCCGGGGATCCTCCGGATGACCGACGGCTTCGACCTCGACACCGCCCGGCGAATCCTCGCCGCGGATCGGGCCCGCGGTTGACGCTGGCCCGGCGGAACTTCCACGATAGCCGGAGCGGCTCCCTCACCGCGCTCGCTCCCCGGGCCCCCGGCCCCGCTGACGCCATGATGCGACTCCTCCTCTCGCTGCTCGCTGTCTTCGTCCTCACCGGCCCCACCCAACTGACCGCCCAGGAAGGCGGCGAGCCGCCCGCGGCCGCTGCCCAACAGGAGCCGGGCTTCTTCGACAAGGGCGGCGCGATCGACCAGTGGTTCGGCTCGGCGCTCGAAGTGGTCGCCTACGTCCCGTTCTACAACCTCCTCGGCGGCCCGGACGCGGCCCCCGAGGTCGACGCGGACGGCAACACGATCCTCGGCCCGACCGGCAGCCCGGTCGTGCGCCAGCTCCCGCTGGTCGTGCTGTGGCTCGTGATCGGCGCGGTGTTCTTCACGCTGTCGTGGCGCTTCGCGAACCTCCGCCTGTTCCGGCATGCGATCGAGGTGGTCCGCGGCCGCTTCGACAACCCGAACGACCACGGTGAGGTGACCCACTTCCAGGCCCTCGCGTCGGCGCTGTCGGCGACGGTCGGCCTCGGCAACATCGCCGGCGTCGCGATCGCGGTCGGCACCGGCGGTCCCGGCGCGACGTTCTGGATGGTCCTCGCCGGCGTCCTCGGGATGTCGCTGAAGTTCACCGAGTGCACGCTCGGCCAGAAGTACCGCAAGATCGACGCCGAGGGCCACGTGTCCGGCGGCCCGATGCACTACCTGCGCGACGGCCTCCGCGAGGTCGGCGCCGGTCCGCTGGGCTCGGTGCTCGCACTCCTGTTCACGGTGTTCTGCATCGGCGGCTCGCTCGCCGGCGGCAACTCGTTCCAGGTCAACCAGTCGCTGGGCATCCTCAAGCAGGAGGTCCCGTTCTTCGAGCAGAACGGCTGGGTCTACGGCGTGCTGATGGCGATCGTCGTCGGCATCGTGATCATCGGCGGCATCCGTCGGATCGCGCAGACGGCCGAGAAGATCGTCCCGGCGATGTGCGGGATCTACGTGCTGGCCTGCCTCGTCGTGATCCTCGGCCACGCCGGCGAGATCCCGCGGGCGATCGGCGAGATCCTGTCGGGCGCGTTCGAGAGCGACGCGATCTACGGCGGCGTGCTGGGCTCCTTGATCCTCGGCTTCAAGCGCGCCGCGTTCTCCAACGAGGCGGGCGTCGGCTCGGCAGCGATCGCCCACTCCGCGGCCCGCACCGAGTATCCGGTCCGCGAGGGCATCGTCGCGCTGCTGGAGCCGTTCATCGACACCGTGCTGGTCTGCACGATGACCGCTCTCGTCATCGTGATCACCGGCGTCTACGACCCGCAGGGAGCGCACGTCGAGCTGATCGCGAACAACAACGGAGCTGCGCTGACCCGCGCGGCGTTCCAGTCGGTCGACTTCCTCGGCGTCGCGGTCTGGTTCCCCTACGTGCTCCTCGTCGCGGTCGTGCTCTTCGCGTTCTCGACGATGATCTCGTGGAGCTACTACGGCGAGCGCTGCTGGACCAACCTGTTCGGACCCGGCTCGTCGATGGCCTACAAGATCCTGTTCCTGGTCTTCGTCGTGCTCGGATCGATCGTCAGTGCGACCAACGTGCTGGAGTTCGGGGACCTGATGATCCTGATCATGGCGTTCCCGAACATCCTCGGCCTGTACTTCCTGCGTGGCGTGGTCGCACGCGACCTGCGGGACTACGAGTCGAAGCTCGCGAACAACGAGTTCAAGGTCTGGTCGTGAGCAAGACCGATCCGGCCGCGCTGGCGCGGGCGGCCGCGACGATCGGCGTCGACGCGGACGCCGGAGCCTGCGCGCGCATCGCGTCCTACCTGGACGCGATGCTCGCCGAGAACGATCGCGTCAACCTGACGGCGATCCGCGACCCCGAAGCGGCGCTCTGGCTCCACGCGGTCGACGCCCTGGGACTGGCGCTCGCCTGCCCGGACGGAGCGAGCAGCTTCTTCGACCTCGGGACCGGCAACGGTTTCCCGGGTGTCGCCGCCGCCGCACTCTGGCCGGAGGCCCGTACGCTGCTCTGTGACCGCACGCGCAAGAAGGCGGACGCGGTCGGGCGCTGCGTCGCGCACGCCGGACTCCACGCGGAGGCCGCGTGGCTCGACGCAGACCAGGTCCGCTCCCAGCACCCGGAGCTCTGCTCCGCGTTCGACGTGGTCACCGCCCGCGCCGTCGCCGACCCGGTCGTGGTGGCCCGGTCCGCGCACCCGCTCCTCGCACCCGGCGGCCGGCTGGTGCTCTGGCTGACCGCCGACGACCACCCCCCGGTGATGCTGGCGGGCAACCTGCGCAAGGTCTCCCGCCAGACCTACACGCTGCAGGTCGACCCGCCGCGTGAGCGGGCGATCGCGGTGTGGGTCAAGGAAGGCTGACGCCCTAAGGCAGCTCGGCGAGGGGATCGCTGTAACGCAGAACGGGCTGCTCGCGCAGCCCGCTCGATCCGCTCGGTGACCGTGCCGAGGACGGTCGGACGACCCGGGTCTTCGACCGGCCCGAGGCCGACCGTATCCCTGAGCTCACGTCTCTGAACTCACGTCCCCGAGCTCGAAGAGAGACCCCGAGAGGCCCCCTCTTCATCGTCGGCGTTGGTTCCTCACAGACCCGGGATCCACGGCATCACGTTCGTGACGACGCCGGATCCGAGCGAGTAGAAGGTCGTCGAGAAGTAGTTCTCGTCGGTCTCGTAGTTCACGTACGGGTCGGTGCTCGAGTAGTTGAACAGGTGACGGTTGATCGTCGACCCGATCCGGCCGAGGTCACGCGAC
>JAQCBR010000058.1 GCA_027621295.1 Planctomycetota bacterium | reverse complement strand
CGGCGCGGAGCAGGGCTGCGTTCGCTACGTGCGCGGCTCGCACCGTGACGGGCTGCGCGCGCACGTCCGCTCGGGCACGCTCGGGTTCAGCCAGCACATCCCCGACTACGGAGCGATGGGGGAGCGTGAGCGGGAGGTTCCGATGCCCTGCGCGGCGGGCGACCTCCTGGCCCACGATGCGCGGACGATCCACCGTGCCGACGAGAACCGCCATCCGACCAGGGGTCGGAGAGCGCTCGGTCTCATCTACTACGCGGCGAGTGCGGTCGCTGACGAAGCGCGGCACGCGGCCTACCAGGCGCAGCTCGCTGCCGAGATGGCTGCCTCGCGGCAGCGCTAGCGCGGGGCGACGCGCCGCGATACGGCGTTGGCAGACTCGTCGCGGCAGCGGTATACGATCGCGCCCTCGGCCGTCTCCTGACGGAGGAACGGCCCGTCCCCGAGTGGGTCCTCGAGTGTGACGGTGCCGTCCCCGGCCGCGAGGCGGAGGAGGCGGATCCGCGCCGCCGCCTGGCGGATCATCCGCTCACAGTTGACGACGACGCCGGGGACCGACGCGATCGGCTCGTCGGGATGGCGCGCTGCGATCGCTTCGAGCTGGCTCTGGCGGGTCTGCCATCCCGATGCAGGCGCGGCCGCGACCTCGTCCCAGAACGTCGCGAGCGCGAGCGCCGCGCGGACCGAGTCGCGGCTGCCGTCCGAGCCGAGCGCCTGTGTCCCGATCACCAGGGCTTCCGCCCTGCCGTCACACCAGGTGCGCGTCGCGTCGTCGAGCACCGCGAGGCCTCGGGTCAGGGTCGCGCGGCTCGCGTCGTCGAGGTGTGACAGCGCTTCTTCGTCGAAGGTCTGGTCCGTGAGGATCGCGACCAGCGCGCAGCCGATCATCTGCTGGATCAGCAGAGGGGCTCGCAGCACGTCCGTCGCCATCGTCAGCGCGTCGAGGCCCAGCGCGACCGCGCCTTCGGAGTCGCCGGTCGCAATGCGTCGCCGCACCTCGGCTCCGGCCACGTTCGTCAGCGTGCGCCAGGCCAGCAGGTCGGGAACCTGGGTGTCGAGCGGCGCGTCCAGGTCCAGCGGATACCTCGCATCACTTCGTCGGGCTCCTTCCGACAGAGCCGTAAGTGCGGCGGACCAAGCCGGGTCGACCTCGACGGACCGTTGGTCGACCGGCACCGCGAGCTCCTGCTTCGCGCGATCGTGCGCCGCGGCGCCGAGTGATCGGATCGATGCGGCAGCCTCGCCGTAGGCATCGAAGGCCCTGCCCGGTCCAGGCGGCTGGCAGTGGGCAGGCGCGACTCGGGCGTCGGCGGAGTTGCGGGCCGCGAGGGCGGTCCTCAGCCACTGATCCAGTGCGTCCCGCGCGCTCCCGTCATCCGGCTCGGAGACGAAGGCTGCCGAGCCGAGGGCGAGGCAGGTTGCGGCCAGTGTCCAAATCCCTGTGCGACCCATGGACGAGTGATCGGCTTCGGTCCGGAGCATCCTCCGCTCCGTGCCTTCGTGGCGGGTGCGAGCCGCACCGGGCCTCGATGCCATGGGAAGCGCGTCGATCCCGGATTCGGAACCCGACGGCCCGTCAGGCTACGCCCCAAAAGTGCTTTGTAAGCAAATCGAATGCATCGGGATCGGCCCGGCTTGGATGCCCTTGAAACGGTCATACGGGCGAATACGGGCGTGCCCGGTCCCCACCAAGTCATTTGCATGCGAAGGACATGTGTGCGAAGGTCTATGCCCGTGGAGCCGAACCCAGCTCTCGATCTCGAGGATCGCATCGTCGCGTCGATCCGCCGTCTGATGCGGGCCGTAGACCTTCACTCCCGGCGGCTCGTCGACGAGTTCGGTCTGACGGGACCCCAGCTGGCGACCCTCCAGGAGGCCGCCCGCTTGGGGCCTGTATCCGCCAGCGCGCTCGCGCGAACGGTGCACCTCAGCGGCGCCACGATGACGGGGATCCTGACTCGTCTGGAGAAGCGCGGCTACGTGGTCCGGTCTCGGGGTGCTGCGGATCGTCGCACCGTCATCGTCACCGTGACCGAGTCCGGGCAGGGTGTGCTCTCGCGGGCACCGTCGCTCCTCCAGGATCGGTTCCGCGTCGCCCTCGGCAGCCTCGAGGAGTGGGAGCAGCTGATGATGCTCTCCAATCTCCAGCGCATCGCGTCCCTGATGGACGCGGAGGAGCTCGACGCGGCTCCGCATCTGGTCGCAGATGCGCGTGCGTTCGACCAGTACGCGTCGCCGTCCGAGCCTGCAGCGTCGCCTCGTGTCGTCATGCCGCTCGCCGATCGCCTCGCACCCGACCCCAGTCCGAACTGACGTCGGCATGCATTCCGCGACCGCACCGTTCGCAGCCTGCCGGGCTGCCGAACTCTCGCTCGGCCGCGCGACGCGTCGCCGCCACGAACACCCCACCCAGCCCCGCGCGGAGTCGGCCGCGCGTCCCCTTTCTCTCCGTCCACCGATCGGAAACCCGCCCGACGAGCGACCGACGCGCTCCGCTTCCTGACCGATGCCTCCTGCCCAACCCCAAATCCCCCCGCCGACGTCCAGAAGCGCCTCGACCGCATCTGGACGCAGGCCTACTCCGCACACAGCCGCGAGGACCTACGCCGCCTCTACCGGGACTGGGCGGCGACCTACGACGAAGACCACGATGCGATCGGCTTCTTCGGCCATGTTCGCACCGCAGAGGTCTTGGCCCGCTACGCACCGTTCGCCGACGTGGCACCGGTGTTGGACGCAGGATGCGGGACGGGAGCTGCGGGAGAGGCGCTCGCTTCGCTCGGATACCGCAACCTGACGGGGATCGACCTGTCGCAGGACATGCTCGCCCGCGCCCGTGACAAGGGCATCTACACGAGGCTCGAGCAGGTGGATCTCGGGCAACCACTCGACGCGTTCCCTTGCAGCTCGTTCGACGCAGCGGCGCTCGTGGGGGTGTTCTCCTACGGTCAGGCGCCGGCGCACGCGCTCGACGAGGTGGTTCGCGTCGTCAAGCCGGGCGGGGTCGTTGCGTTCACGATGCGCGTCGACTTCTGCGAGCAGGATGCGATGTCCGTCCGATCGCGGATGGAGGCGCTCGATCGGGCGCACGCCTGGAAGCTCCTCGAGGTCACCGATCCCGAGCCCTACCTGCCGAACAAGGACCCGCACGCGCTGTTCAGGGTCTTCTGCTACCGGGTGCTCGAGACCAAGACACCACCGGTCGACGAAGGCTTCGCCGCCGACGTGCCGGTCGGCTGCTATCTCAGCGGGGGAATCGACTCCTGCTCGATGCTCGGGCTGTCGGCTGCGGTGCGCCAGGACCCGGTGCGAGCGTTCACCATCGGCTTCGACAGCGCCGAATACGACGAAACGCCGATCGCGCAGGAGATGGCGCGGTCGGTCGGCGCGGAGCAGGACGTGCTGCGGCTGGACGCCACGTCGCTCTACGACCACTTCGTCGCCACGCACTGGCACACGGAGCGAACCATCTACAACACGCTCGGCGTCGCGAAGTTCTTGATGAGTCGTCACGTCCGCGACGTCGGCTACAAGGTGGTGATCACCGGGGAGGGGTCGGACGAGCTGTTCGCGGGCTATCCGAGCTTCCGCGCGGACCTGTTCCGACACGGGCTCGACCATCTGCCCGCGGAAGAGCGCGCGCTCCTCGAGTCGGGGCTCGCACGATCGAACCAGGTCTTCCAGGGCGCGATGTTGCCGCCGAGCCTGGTCGACGACCCGGATCTATCTCGGGTCTGTGGCTTCACTCCTACCTGTCTCCAGCCGTGGCTCCACGCCGCTGCACGAGTCCTGCCGCTCGTACAGGAGGACCGGAGGCGTTCGCTCGTGGACTACCGGCCCGGTGCGGCGATCGCGTCCAGGCTCGATCCGGACGCCGTCGCGGGCCGACACCCTCTCGACGTTGCCCAATACGTGTGGATCAAGACCATGCTGGAGGGCCAGATCCTGACATGGGGCGGCGATCGGGTCGACATGGCGCACTCGCTCGAGGCCAGGCCCGCCTTCCTCGATCACCACCTGGCCGAGTACGCCGCGACGATCCCTCCTCATCACCGCATCCGCGGTGCGCGGGAGAAGCATGTGCTGCGGGAGGCCGTGCGTGGGGTGCTGCCGAAGGTCCTCTACGAGCGGGAGAAGTTCGCGTTCATGGCGCCGCCTGCCCACACCGATCCGGCCAAGCGCGCCGCGCTCCAGGCACTCGCCGCCGAGCATCTGTCGCCCACTGCGGTGGCCGACGCGGGTCTCCTGGATCAGCGAGGCGTCGAGGAGATCCTCGCACTCTACGCCGACGAGTCCCGGCCCCGCGCCGAGCTGGTCCAGCTCGATGCGGTCATCAACCACATGCTCGGTGTCCAGATCCTGCACCGGCAGCTGATCGCGGACGACGTGCCGGCTCGGGCCGCAGAAGCAGCTGGCCGAGCCGACGTCGTCATCCTCCCGCCACCGTCGGATCAGACAGGCGGGACGAGCACGTAGACACCGTTGCTGGACATGAGCTCCAGTCCGGCGACACCGCCGAGCAGGACCTCGAGGACCTGCAGTCGGGCTTCGCCGTGGAAGCCAGTCGGCAGAGTCAGGTGCCAGAACGCCATGCCCGCACCGTTGAGCTGGAACGCTTCGAGGTAGTAGGCCTCGGTCAGCAACAGGCAGGAGCTGAACGGGAGCGGCGTGACCAGCGGGCGCACCCCGATCACCATGGCGGCGAGCGCATGGGGCTCACCGTGGGTGACCTGGAGCGTGAGCGTCGAGTGGTTCGGGTTCTCGTGGATGTCTCCAGCGAGCACCGGGCCGCAGCTCACGCCGTAGGGCGTGACGGACGCCTGGGCAGGGACGGAGACCGCGAGTCCCACAGCACCGACCAACGTGGCGACGATGTGGTTCAGGGCGCGCATGACGAACCTCCAAGGGCAGGATTCCGCTCGCTCCGCGCCGATCCGCCTGACGTCTGGCAGATGAGAAGCTCGAGCATGGAGCCGAGCGACGCGGCAACGCGGTGCTCCGCGCGTGAATTCGCCAGCAGGCGGAATCCCAGGCGTCGATGTTGCCGACGGCGCTCGCCCGTTCCGCGTGCGGGCGAGCCGTCGTCCGGCCGCGTCGCGAGAGGCTGGCCTTCGGATGCAGCCGTTCCTGTGGAAGAACGAAGTCACGGTTTCCGCACCGCTCACGCATCTGCGCGCGCACGCCGCCGCGAAAGCACCGCCCAAGCGCCCGAGCCTCTGCACGGTCGCGGAGAGGTCGATCCTCTCCCCGCACCGACGTGCGTCGCGCGGCGCATCCACAACTTGCGGGCCAGCTGCCCGCCCAGACCAAGAAACCCTCGAGATCGCATGAAGACCCTCTCCACGATTCTGGCCACCTTCGGTGGCGCCCTCGCCGTCGCCCTTCCTGCCCAGGACAGCGTCAAGCCGAAGGTCGCCGAGGCATCCGCCCAGCGCCCGGCGGGCACCATCGTCGAAGTCGCCGTCGGCGCCGGTTCGTTCAAGACCCTGGTCGCCGCGGTCAAGGCCGCCGGCCTCGTCGACGCGCTGAGCGGTGACGGCCCTCTCACCGTTTTCGCCCCGACGGACGAAGCGTTCGCGAAGCTCGGTGACGACACGATCGCGTCGCTGCTGAAGCCCGAGAACAAGGCGAAGCTGATCGAGGTCCTGACCTACCACGTGGTGCCCGGAAAGCTCCCGGCCGCGAAGGTCGTCGGCGCGAAGTCGCTGACGTCGCTCGCCGGCCCCGCGCTCTCGATCGAAGCCGGTGACGACGGCGTGCGCGTCTCGGGCGCCCGCGTCGTCGCGACCGATGTCGCCGCGAAGAACGGCGTCATCCACGTGATCGACACCGTGATGCTGCCGCCCGCCGCGCCGACCATCGTCGAGCTCGCGGCGAAGGCCGGGAAGTTCAACACGCTGCTCGCCGCCGCGAAGGCCGCTGGCCTCGTCGAAGCGCTGAACGGCGACGGCCCGCTGACGGTGTTCGCGCCGACGGACGAGGCGTTCGCCAAGCTGCCGGCCGGCACCGTCGAGTCGCTGCTGAAGCCCGAGAACAAGGCGAAGCTCGCAGCGATCCTCACGTTCCACGTCGTCCCCGGCAACGTGGATGCGCGCACCGCGATCACCGCGGGCAAGGCGAAGACGCTCCAGGGTCAGGAAGTCGAGTTCGCGATCACCGACGGTCAGATGACCGTGCAGGGTGCCCGCGTGATCGGCAACGATCTGAGCGCGAAGAACGGGATGGTCCACGTCATCGACGCGGTCATCCTCCCGAACTGAGCCCGGTCGGATCAGGTGCGACTCGCGGCGAACAGCTCGCTGAGTCGCGCCGCCGCGACATCTGGATACTCCAGCACTCCGGCACCGCTCGCGGCCTCGACGACTCTGCGGATGTGGTCGAGGTCGCGCGCTCGCTCCGCGCCGTTCGGCATCACGAACACATCCTGCCAGCCATTGAGCCACGACAGGAGCGCGAGCCCGGCCTTGTAGGCGGAGGTCGGCGCTTCGAACACGATGCGGCCGAGCCTCTCGCAGGCCGCCATGCGTTCCTCGCAGAGCGAGCGCTCGCCGTCGGCGAGATCGCGGAGAGCCGACGCGACCGGCGCGGCGACCGCGTCGAGCACACCGAGCAGCGCGTGGCTGAAGTCGCCGATGCCGACTTCGCGCGCGCCGAAGGAAACCGTCTCGGTCGCGCGCCCGGTTCCGTCACCGACCATCAGCGCACCGAAGTGGAAATCGTCGCCGGTCAGCACGAGCTGCCCGTCCGCGCGGAGTGCGCGCCGCGTCGCGACCTCGAAGTCCGCGTCGAGCAGCGACAGCTTGCACGCGCGGATCTTGCTCGGGTCGAGACCCATGATCCGCCGGAAGCTGTCGCCAGGGAACGCCCCGCGCATCCCTGGGTGGAACATCTCGCCGAGCCAGTGGATGACGAGCGGGCCTTCGACCTCGCGGATCACGTCGCGGTAGAACGACACCCAGTCCTCTTCACCGTGGGCGCTCGCGCAGAGCCACGGTTGGGGCAGCAGGACCGCGTGTCCGCCGGCGGCTTGGATGATGCCGATCTGCTCGATGATCGCGGCGATCCGGTCGGAGCGCCCTGGATCTGCAACGTTGAGCTGGTCACAGCCTGCGCCGGCGACGAACCCACCCTCGAGCTCCAGCTCTCCGCAGGACTCGATCAGCTGCCGCGCGGCCGGCCAGCCGATCTCGAAACGCTGGGCGGTGTCCATCGCCTCCGCGATGCCGAAGCCGTGCGCGCCGATGCGTCGACGGACTTCCAGTGTCGCGTCCCAGTCGACGTGCTCCGCGATGACCTCCGGAGCACCAGGTCGATCCGGGCCGTGCCCGAGGCGCGCGTAGTCGGGATTCATCACCACGTGGGCGGCGGCGAAGCAGAGGCGAGGCAGCGGGTCGCGCTCGCTCGTGCCGGCTGCCGCGGGCTCGCTACCTCGGAGGGTCACGAGTCGGCCGTCTGGGAATCTCACGTCGGCTTCCGGCATGGCAGAGATTCGGGAGCACTCGATGTGACCGCGCAAGGCCGGAATTCGAACGGCCAGACCTTCGTGACATGGAACAGTGGGGCCCGGCCACGATGGCCGCCATGGATGCCGCGACCGATCTTCGTTCGCCCCGGCTGACGGGGCTCGACGCGGCCCGCGGGCTCGCCGTGCTCGGCATGGCCGTCGTCAACTACGACGTGGTGCTGACTTTCGGCGTCGACGAGCCCAGCGCGCTGCGCGCGCTCCTCGACGTGCCCCAGGGGCGTGCAGCTGCGCTGTTCGTGATGCTGGCCGGCATCGGGTTCACGCTGCTCGACGACCGGCGCGTGCTTCTCCGCCGAGCGGTGTTCCTGGGCGTGCTCGGCTACGGCTGGTACGAGCTCTGGCCAGGGGACATCCTGCACCACTACACCGCGTTCCTGCTGCTCGGGGTGGCCACGCTGGGTGCCGGTCCGCGGCTCCTCGGTGTTCTGGCGGCTTCCGCGGGCCTGGGATTCATCGCTGCGTTCGCGCTCCTCGACTACGGCGCGGACTGGAACTGGCTGGAGCTCGACTACACCACGTTCTGGACGCCTATCGGGCAGGTGCGCAACCAGTTGTTCAACGGGCTGCACCCTGTTCTGCCGTGGATGGCGTTCGCCTGGATGGGCATGGCGTGGGGGAGAGCCGGGCTCCGCGAGCCGATCGTCTGGCGCCGGGGCGGCCTGCTCGGAGGGATCGTCGCAGTGGCCGCGTTCGGACTCGCTGCCTGGTTGGGGTCTGCGGCGGACACGCGGGGCTTCTTGGCGCGGATCACCGAGTGGTATCGCGCGCCGGAGTCCTTCTGGGGGACTTCGCCGATTCCGCCCGGCCCCCTGTATGTGCTGTCCGCGTCCGGGATCGCGGCCGTCGTGATCTCGACCTGTCTGGAGGTCGTCCACCGCGGTGCGGGTGCTTGGCTCCGTCCGTTCCGCGCGTGTGGCCGGATGGCGCTGACCCTCTACGTCGCTCACATCCTGCTGCTGTTCTTCGTGCTCGTGCCGCTGCTCGAAGCTGTCCCCACGCTCGCAGCCCTGCCCAAGCTGGTGCAGACCGGGTTCGCGACGCTCTGCTTCTGGGTGCTGGCCATCGGGTGGGCGACCGTATGGGACGCCCGAGGTCGGCGCGGGCCGCTCGAGTCCTGGATGCGGACCTGGGCGGGTTGAAGGCGTTGCCCGTCACGCGCTGCCCCAAAGTCGCAGAGGCGTTCCACGCCGAACAGCGGGCCGACCCCCCTGGGGTCGCCGGGCCTGAGCCTGTCAGCGCGTGGCGGGAGGCCGACGGAGCACCGCGGCGAAGAAGCCGTCCGTTCCGTGCCGGTGCGGGGCGAGCTTCAGGAACGTCCCGCTCGGGTCGCTGATTGGTTCGGCGAGGCCCTTGCCGAGGACCTCGACCGCGCGCATCAGGGTCACGCCAGGGTGTCGTGCGAGTGCGGCCTCGACCTGCGCCTCGTTCTCTTCGCGGAACAGCGAGCAGGTGGCGTAGATCACGCGGCCGCCGGGCCGCAGCGATGCGAGCGATCGGTCGAGCAGGCGTTCCTGGACGCGCTTCATCCGGACGAGGCCTGCCTCGTCGAACGCGTGCCGCGCCTCGGGCCGCCGGCGCCACGAGCCGACGCCGCTGCACGGGGCATCGATCAGGATCCGGTCCGCGCGTCCGGCGAACTGCGCGACCTCGTCGGTCCAGGTGTCCTCGTTGACCGTCAGCGATCGCACGACGTCGACCCCGGCGCGACGCCGGCGTTGGACGAGGTCCTCGAGCCGATCCTCGTTCGGATCCACCGCGAGGATCTCACCGCGGTTCTGCAGCATCGCGGCCAGCGCGAGCGTCTTGCCGCCGCTGCCGGCGCAGGCGTCGAGCACGCGGCCCCGAGGCGGCGGCGCGACGAGCATCGCACAGAGCTGGCTTGCCTCGTCCTGCTGCTCGAAGCGACCTTCTCGGAACGCGTCGAGTCGGAAGATCCCCGCATCGGAGTCGATGACCAGGCCGTGCGGCGCGCGCTCGGTCGGGCGGCAGTGCACGCCGTGGGCCGCCAGCTCCTCCGCGAGGGCCTCGCGGCTCGCGACGCGCAGCGTGTTCGCTCGGATGGTCCGCGGCGGCGTCGCGTTCAGGGCGACGATGACCGCAGCGGCCTCCTCACCGAACTCGTCGAGGAAGCGCTGCGCCAGCGGCTCGGGCAGCCCGTGCTCGATCGAGAACCGGCGCAGCGTGTCGTCGAGGCGACCGATGCGGGCCTCGGAGTCCGCGACGCGGCGCCAGTCGAGACCTGGGACGGGACAGAGCCGGCGAGCGTCCTCGGGAGCCAGCTCGCCGTCGGCCACCGCCGAGGCGACGCCCAGCGCCAGCGAACGCAGCGGTCGGTCGACCTTGTCGAAGCCGCCGGTCAGGAACTCCAGCCGGACGAGCTGCTGCACGGCGCGGTAGACCGAGCGGCTCAGGCGCGCGGCCTGTCCGTCGTCGAGCTGGGCTACACGGATCGCGGCCTGGACCGCGTCACGCGGCCTCTGCCCGCGCGCGCACTCGGCGAGCGCGTCACTGATCCACGGCAGGAGTTCGAGCGGGAAGGTCGGGGCGGGTTCGTTCACGGTGGGCCGCACAGCGTAGGCCGGACGCTTGCTCCTGCACGATGCGATCTCGATCATCGCAGCCCATCGCCATGGCACAGAAGAAGCCGATCAACCCGGAGTCCCTCGCCGAACCGATCGGCTTCGCGCACGCCTGGCTCGTCGAGGGAGGGGACACGCGGACGCTCTACCTCGCCGGCCAGTGTGGCTACGACGCCGCGGGTCGCGTCGCCGAGCCGGGTGACCTCGTCGGCCAGATGCACCGCGCGATGGCGAACATCGGCGTGATCCTGGCCGAGGCCGGGCTGGCGTTCGAAGACGTCGTCCAGCTCAACTTCTACGTGACGAGCCGCGACGACTACGCTCACGCCCGCCGCGCGTTCGGCCGCGTCTGGAAGGAGTTCTGCGGCCGCCACTATCCGGGGATGGCGATGTTCCAGGTCGTGTCGCTCTTCGACCCCGAAGCCCGGATCGAGATCCAGGGCATCGCGGCCGGTTAGTTCCGCATCTCTCCGCACCTGCTTCGCCCCCCAAGGTCTTGCCCATGCTCGACAGGCTGTCGTTCATCGTCGCTCTCTCCTTCGCCGCTTCGCTCCCCGCCCAGCAGAAGGACGCGCCTCCGGTCCACATCTTCGTGCTCGCCGGCCAGTCGAACATGGTGGGGGCGGGCGAGGTCGTCGCTCGCCCCGACCGCAACGGCGGGGCGGGTAGCCTCGAGTACATCGCGAAGGGCGCCGACGCGGAGCCCAAGTACGCGAAGCTCGTCGACGAGGACGGGGACTTCGTCGTCCGCGACGACGTGTTCATCTCCTACCTCGAGCACGACGGTCCGCTGTCCACGGGCTTCGGCGGCAACGAGCAGCAGATCGGGCCCGAGTTCATGTTCGGCCACGTGGTCGGCGACGCGATCGACGCGCCGGTCCTGCTCATCAAGATCGCGTGGGGCGGCAAGAGCCTCGCCGTCGACTTCCGCCCGCCGAGCGCGGGTGGCGAGGTGGGCCCCTACTACACCGAGCTCGTCGAGCGCGTCCGCGACGTCCGCGCCAAGCTCGGCGAACGGTTCCCGAGCCTCGCCGGCCGCGAACAGCGCCTCTGCGGCTTCGCGTGGCACCAGGGCTGGAACGACCGCGTCAACCAGGCCCACAACGACGCCTACGCCGAGAATCTCGCGCACTTCATCCGCGACATCCGCAAGGACCTCGACGCGCCCGAGCTGCCGTTCGCCCTCGCCGAGACCGGCATGTCCGGCCGCGAGGAGACGCATCCCCGCGCGCTGTCGCTGATGAAGGCCCAGGCAGAGGTCCCGGCGCGCGAGGAGTTCCGCAGCACCACCGCCTTCGTCCCGACGCGTGACTTCTACCGGCCCGCAGACCAGTCCCCGACGGGCCAGGCCTACCACTGGAACAACAACGCCGAGACCTACTGCCTGATCGGTGAGGGATTGGCGAACGCGCTGCTCGGACTGATGGGCGAGACCGTGTCTGCGAAGCGGCGCTGACGCGGGTCGCTCACCCGAGTCCTGCCCGCCGCATCGCTTCTTCGGCAGCGTCGCGGGTCGCGAAGACCGCGATGAAGCGGTTCTTGTGGCAGAAGCGGGCGCCCTCGACGCCGGTCGCGGCTTCGAGTTCGGCGTCGGTGAGGCCGGCCCAGGATTCGGGGAAGGGGACCTTCTTCGCGAAGCTGCCGAGCTCGGGGGGGATCGCGATCACGCGCCAGGTGTCCTCGGCGGGGAACATCACGAAGTCGGTCGGGTGGTCGCGTCCGCCGAGGTCGAAGTAGGCCGGCTTCCAGGGCACGTAGGCGTCGAAGTAGATCGTGCGGCGGCCGGCTTCGACCGCGGCTTCCATCGCGGCGCGGACGGTGGCGCGCGCCCTGGCGTCGGCGCGGTGGCCTGCTGCGATGCCCCGGAGGTAGCGGGTGGCGAGGTCGGCGGCCTCGGCGTAGCGCTCGTCGTGGCCGCTGCCGTCGTCGAGCTCGTTGTTCATCGTGCCGACGATCGACGTGAAGCACGGGATGCGGCCGTCCGGGCTGTGTCTCCCGTTGTCGACGGCGTCCACGTAGTCGACGAGCTCGCGGCGGAGGCGTAGCGCGAGTTCGGGTTCGATCCGGCCGCGGCCCTCGAGCCACTCGAGGACCATGCCGGCCGACGACAGCGGTCCCTGGTACTCGTTCTGGTGGTGGTCGAACCGGCCGCGCTCCGGGTCGTAGATCCCCCCGACGTCGAAGACCACGTCGCAGGTGTCGAGGACCTCGAGGTCGCGGGTTCTCACCACGACGGCGTCCGGGTCCTCGAACGTCCGGATCAGCCCGAAGGCCAGCACGTCGTCGGCGTGGAACGAGCCGGAGTGGGTGCCGCAGCGGAGCGCCATGGCCCCATGTTCGTCCGATGAGTCGCCGGGCGGAAGCACGGGGCCCGTGGAACGGTGCGAATGGCCGTCGGCCGGCACGGGTGAGGGGCGCGACGGGGGCGCTCCCGCCAGGCTGGCGGCAGGGCCGCGGCGCTGGCAGCCATCGCGCGTATGTTCAGCGGCATTCCCCGATGCGCTTCACGCCGCAGGAACTCCAGAGCTACCTCGACCGCGGGTTCGTCACGATCCCGCAGCTGCTGGACGCGACCGAGACCGCGCGGGTCGTCGCCGCGGCGGAGAGGGACCAGGATCTCGCGGCCCACGCCTTCGACCGCGCGGACGGCGAAGGCGGGCGCGTCCGCTTGGCCCTGTGGAACCACCCCGGCGATGACATCTACGGGGTGCTCGCGTGCACCGCGCGGCTCGTCGAGCGCGCCGAGGACATCCTCGGAGGCGAGGTCTACCACTACCACTCCAAGCTGATCCTGAAGGACCCGGCGGTCGGAGGTGCGTGGGCGTGGCACCAGGACTACGGCTACTGGTACGAGAACGGCCTCCTCGCTCCCGACCTCGTCTCGGTGTTCATCGCGCTCGATCCGGCGACGCGGGAGAACGGCTGTCTGCAGGTCGTGCCCGAGAGCCACCGGCTCGGGCGCATCGACCACGGCCGGACGGGAGACCAAGCGGGTGCAGATCCGGAGCGCGTGGCGCACGTGGTCGCGAGATACGGCGTCGAGCACGTCGAGCTCGCCGCCGGGGATGCGCTGTTCTTCCACCCGAACCTGCTGCACCGGTCGGACCAGAACACCTCGAGTCGCCGGCGCTGGGCTCTGATCTGCTGCTACAACGCGGCGCGCAACGAACCGGTGATCGCGCACCATCACCCCGGCTACACGCCGCTGGCGAAGCTGCCGGACTCGGCCCTCCTCGAAGCGCGCACGGAGCGCGGCGACGCGCAGAGGGCGTGGCTCGATCCGCACCGCGACCAGAGCGCGAAGCGAGGTGGTCGATGAGTCGCTACCGGATCGCCGGGGTCAACTTCGACCACTTCCACATGGGGGACAACCTCCGGGCGGCCTCCGAGCACCCGAACGTGGAGATCGTCGGTCTCTGCGACGAGCAGCCGTCGCGGATGGAGGGGGCGATCCGGGCCTTCGGCGTGACGGAGGAGCGCGTGTACACGGACGTCGAACGATGCCTCGCGGATACGCGCCCGGACATCGTCGTGCTGTGCCCGGCGGCCGCCCACCACGGGCTCTGGACCGAACGGGTCGCTCGGTTCGGCGTCCACGTCATCGTCGAGAAGCCGTTCGCCGCGTCGCTGGCCGAGGCGGACGGGATGGCCGCCGCCGTGGCTCGGTCCGGTCGGCGCCTCGTCATCAACTGGCCCCTGGCCTGGGTGCCGAGTCATCGCACCGCGAAGCGCCTCGTCGACGAGGGACAGATCGGCGACGTCGTCGGCGTGCACTACTACGACGGCAACCGCGGCCCGCTCTGGCACGGAGCCGACAAGCAGACGAAGCCGCCGGAAGAGGTCGCAGCCGAGAAGCCGACCAGCTGGTTCTACCAGCGGGCGCACGGCGGCGGCTCGCTGCTGGACTACCTCGGCTACGGCACCACCCTCGGGACCTGGTTCCTCGGCGGCCGCAAGCCGATCGACGTCACCTGCGTCGTCGATCGGCCGGCGGGGCTCGAGGTCGACGAGCACTCGATCACGATCGCGCGCTACGCGTTCGGCCTGTCGAAGTTCGAGACGCGCTGGGGGACGTTCACCGATCCGTGGACCCACCAACCGCAGCCGCGCTGCGGGTTCGTCCTGGAGGGGACGGACGGCACGATCGCGAGCTTCGACTACGCGCCGACCGTCCACGTGCAGACGCGGCAGCGCCCCGAGGGCTTCGAGGTGCCCTGCGACGCGATCCCGGTGCAAGACACGAACCCGATCGCGAACCTCATCCACGCGCTCGAACACGACGTGGAAGTCGACGGCCCCTGCACTCCCGCCATCTCCCGGATCGGTCAGCAGATCGTCGACACCGCGGTCCGCAGCGCGGCCGAGGGACGCACGCTGACCCTCCTCGAAGCATGAGTCGCAACGACGAACTGTCCGTTCCGGATGCGGTGCGCTTCGAGGCGCCGGAGCTGCCGTACCGACCTCCGATCCTGGCGCGCCGCCCGCGGATCGCGCTCGTCGGCTGTGGAGGGATCGCGCGGGTCCATCTGCGGGCCTATGCGGACGCTGGCTACGACGTCATCGCCCTCCACAGCCGCAAGCGGGAGAGCGCCGACGCCTGTCGAGAGGCGTTCTTCCCCGAGGCGCGGGTCTGTGACTCCGTCGCGGGGCTGCTCGCCGTCGAAGGTCTCGACGTCGTCGATCTGACGCCACACCCGTCGGACCGCGCACCGCTGATCGAGGCCGCCATCGACGCCGGAATCCCCGCGCTGAGCCAGAAGCCGCTGGCTCTGGATCTCGAAGTGGCCCGCCGGTTGGTGGAGCGCGCCGAGGCCGCGGGCGTGCCTCTCGCCGTCAACCAGAACGGGCGCTTCGCGCCGCACCTCGCATGGGCCCGGGAGGCGGTCCAGGCCGGGCTCCTCGGCGACGTCCACACCGTGCGGATCTCGATCCAATGGGATCACAACTGGGTCGTCGGAACCGCGTTCGACGAGGACCCGGATCTCGTGCTCCGGGACTTCGGGATCCACTGGTTCGACCTCGTTGCCGCTCTGATCGATGGCGACCCGGTCGATGTCGACGCCGCGGTGTTCCGGACTCCATCGCAGGCCGCGCGTCCGCCGCTGAGCGCCAGCGTGCGCATCCGGTTCGCCGACGCGCAGGCCAGCCTCGACTTCGACGGTGACGCGAGGTGGGGGCCGCAGGACGCGACGACCGTGCTCGGCACGCGCGGGACGCTGCGCTGCTCGGGTCCGACGCTCGAGGACCAGCGCGTGGTCCTCGCCACCGAAGCCGGCGTCTGCGAGCCGCGCCTCGAGGGGTCCTGGTTCCCCGGCGCGTTCCACGGGGCGATGGCCGAGTTCCTCGACGCCGTGTGGACCGGGCGCGAGCCCATCCACTCGGCGCGTCAGAACCTGCGGTCGCTGGAGCTGTGTGAGCGTGCCCTGTCGGCGCTGCGGTGATGCGGCGCGCGCGGCGGGGTCTCGTCAGTTGCCGATGCGGGCGAGCGCCTTCGCCGACACGCTGACCGTCGTCGGCTCGAACTGCCAGGCCTGGAAGTAGAACTGCGCTCCGCCCAGGCTCGGGGTCGTCGGGATCGGGAGCGAGGACGTCGACACTGATCCGGTCCGGACACCGGGCAGCGGAAGATCGGGGCTGACCAGGATCTGGCAGGAGGGATTCGCGGACGGGAAGAACAGCGAAACGGGCACAGGGAGCGCTGGGCCGTTCCAGTTCGTGTCGGAGAGGCCCAGGAAGACGAAGCTGGCGCTGCCCGCGACGAGCGATCCGACGTTGATCTGCAGCGTCTGGCCGAACCGCGGCGGTGCGGCCGCGGACAGCGTGGGTTCGGCGCCCGCACCCGCGCAGCCGCTGCCCGAGCCGCGGAACACTGCCAGCGGACCGTCGAAGAACTCCATCTGGAACTTCGCGTCCACCGAGTTCGGGTGCGGCGCCATGTTCGCGATCAGCCCGGTGCCGCCTGTGTAGATGTTCGGTCCGGGCGGCCCGTTGCGCGGCTCGGTCTCGAGCGAGACCTCGACGTCCAGGTTGCCGGGGGCGTTCGTCGAGGACATCACCGCCCAGTATTCGACGGAGACCAGCAGCGGGAGCTGGTCGAAGTCCCAGACCATCGGCGTGCGGAACGTCAGCGAGCGCGTGTCGATGGACTGCAGCGAGCTGCCGATGAAGTTGCCGCCCGCGTTCGGGTCCGCGTCGTAGATGTTGAGGTAGGTCGTGGCCGAAGACGCCGCTGGCGCAGCGTTGCCGCGGTAGAGAGTGATGCGCGTCAGCGGCAGCGCCGTCTGTGCGCCGAGCGCGGGGGTCACCCCGATCCCGGGAGTGAACGTCTGGCCGCGCGACCGACCGCCGAACGTGTCGTTCCCCGCGCTCTGGGTGATCGTGAACTGCTGGGTGACCGCAGATCCGGCGAGGAGAGCGACCATCAGGCCGGCGAGGATCGGACGGGGACTCGGGTCGGACATGATGCGACGGGATCGGGAGTGGAGAGGGAGCAGGGCGCAGGATCCTAGTCCGGGGCGCAGCGGTCGTCCGACGTCCCCGGAAATGTCCGGCACCGCTCTCGTCGCGACGCAACGTCGATCTTCAGCGCCCGCGTCCGGTGGCTCCGAGCTCGGGTCCGCGGTCCTCGGGCATCGAGGCATTCCAGGCGAGCAGCTCCTCGACCATGCGACGCGTCCTCTCGCTCTGACTCGTGGCGAGGTTCGCGGACTCGTTCGGGTCGACCTCGAGGTCATAGAGCTCGGGGCGGCTGCCGTCGAAGTCGCAGAGCAGCTTGAACCTGCCGTGCCGCATCGCGAGGTCGGGGAGGTTGTCGAGCCCGTAGTGCTGCTTGCGGTCGGGCGGCCTGCGGAAGAACAGCGGTGCGTTGCGGGAGCGGGGCTCGCGGCCGACGAAGGACTCGTGCAGGTCTTCGCCGTCGAAGGCTTGTCCGTCGGCGTCGGGGACTCCTGCGAGCGCGAGGAGGCTCGGCGCGACGTCGATCGCGGCGAGGATCGAGGTGCGGTCGCGGGTCCCGGCCGCGGTCTCCGGCACGAAACCGGGGCCCCAGACGACGAGCGGGGATCGGACGCCGCCCTCGTACAGATTGGTCTTGCAGCCGCGGAGCGCGCCGGCGGTGCCTGCACCGGGCTCGTGCCCGTTGTCCGAGCAGACGAGGATCAGCGTGTTGTCGCGGAGTGCCTCGTCGTCGCGGACGCGCGCGAACAGCGGTCCGAGCTGCCGGTCCATGTTGCGGAGCACGGCGAGGTAGCGCGGCCGCTTGCCCTCGGCCCAGTCGTCGAGCGGCGGCCACAGCGGCGTGTGCACGTCGTCCGGCCACACGTTGACGTAGAAGGGGCGGCCCTCGCGCTGCGCCTCGCCCATGAACGCGATCGCCGCGTCGACGAAGCCGCCGGTGATCGATGCACGATCGACCCAGCGTGCCGGCCCGCCGAGCCGCTCGGCCCCCGCCCAGATGCGCTTCGGCTCAGCACCTCCCGGCTTCACGGTCAGCGGGAGGAGCTTCGGTCCCATGCCCTCGAAGTTCGTCAGCGAAGCATCGAACCCGTAGGCGGTGATCGGCGGCGCGTCATCGACGTCGCGCTGCCCGCCCATGTGCCACTTGCCGAAGTGCCCGGTGCGGTAGCCGGCGGCCTGCAGCGTCCGCGCGAGCGTCGGAATCTCGGGGTCGAGCCACTGCGCGAGTCCGCGCCGCTCGTTCTCCTGGCGATGAGCGAGGTAGGAGGTGATGCGGTGCCGCGTCGGGTACTGGCCCGTCGTCAACGCGACGCGGCTGGGCGAGCAGATCGGCGAGTTCACGTAGAACTGCTCGAAGACGATGCCCTCGGCGGCGAGGCGGTCGATCTCGGGCGTCTCGGACTCTTCGTTGCCGAAGCAGGACAGGTCCGCGTAGCCCATGTCGTCGATGAACACGACGACGAGATTGGGTCGTGCGGGTCGTTCGACGTCCGACTGGGCGTTGCCGCCAGCGCTGATCCAGAGGGTTGCGGCCAGTGCGGTGGACAGTGCCTGGGCGTTCGGCATCCGCGCCATCTTCGCCGCTGCCGCTGCAGGCGGAAGGGCAGACATGGGGTCACCGACAGCAGAGACACCGAGAACGCCAGGGCCACGCTTTACAGGAGTGACCAGAACGCGAAACTCTCGCCCCGTCCGCGTCGCGGACGCACCCCATGGTCCCGACGATGGAAGCCACGGCCTCTCCTGGCGCTGGCATGGTTTGCGGCTGTCTCGCGCTCTCGGCGGCCGACATCGAGCGCTGCGCGGCGCGTGGCGCTGGCGACGCCGAGCGGGTGGCGGCTGACTGTGGTGCGTCCACGCACTGCGGTGCATGTGCCCAAGCCGTGATCCGGCTCGTGGGTGACCCCGGTGGCGTCCGCGTGCGTGCGACCGTCGACAGGGTCGGAGACGACGCGTTGCGGATCGTGCTGCGCCCGGCTGACGGCGGCGAGTTCGACGCGTCGTGCCGGCCCGGCCAGCACGCCGTGCTCGCGGTCCGAGGGCCGTTCGGCTGGATCGCGCGACCGTACACGGTCACATCTCCGGCCGAAGACCGGAGCCAGCGGGAGCTGATCGTGAGGATCCGCCCCGGGGGACGGATGGGGGCTGCGCTGCTCGCGCTCGCGAGCGCGCCCGATGCCGCCGAGATCCGACTCGGGCGGCCGCAGGGCCGTGCGTTCGGGAGGCTTACCGCGAAGCGCCCGGTCGCGTTCCTCTGTGGAGGCGTCGGGCTGACGCCAGCGTTAGCCGCGCTCCGCGCCGGCGCATCGCTGCGGCCGATCCTCGTCCACGCTTCGTTCCGCACCGCCGAGCCGGTGCTCGAACCGTTGCTGAGAGAGTGCTGTGGAGAGCGCGGGGCTGCCTTGGTCGTGCATCACGAGGACCGAGACGGCTTGCCCACCACAGCGTCACTGGGGGAGGTCATCGCCTCGCTGCCTCGCGTGGACTGGTTCGTCTGCGGCCCCGACGGCTACCGCGACGTCGCGTTCGCCGCGCTGCGGCAGGCTGGCATCCCCGCGCGCCGCATCCACGAGGAGCGGTTCGTGGCGGCGGCCGAAGCAGCTGGTCCTGCGCCCGCCCGCCAGCGGACGGTCGCCGAGGCGCGATGGGCCAAGCTGGCCGTGGCGCTGTCCGTGGCATGGCTGGTGTCCGTCGCGCTGCCGCGCCCCGACGCCTGGCTCACGCTCGCCTCCGAAGACGTGTTCCGCTGGGTGACGGGCTGGGCGCTGTTCGTGGTCCTTGCCGTGCAGTGGCTGTTTCCGATCGCTCGCGGGCGCGGCAGGTACGACCGCGCGATGCGGCTCGAGCTGTGGCATCGGGCGTCGGGTTCCGTGGCCCCGGCGATCCTGCTGCTGCACCAGCGTTCGTTCGGCCACGGGCTGCTGCTGGCGCTCGGCGTGGCGCTGGTCGCGAACACGGTGCTCGGCGCGTTCGACAAGACGGCGGTCCGCGACGGGGTGCGTCGTGAGCGCTGGCTCCGCCTCTGGCTGCCGGCCCATGTCGTGCTGTCCTGCACGGTCACCGGCCTCGCGCTCTGGCACCTGTGGATGGTGGTCCGCTACCAGGGGGCGTTGGTGTGAGGCGGCTCCTCGCATCGTCGCTCCGGCGCCGCGCGTACGGAGGAGGACTCGTGGCGATCCTCGGGATCCTGGTGCTGCTGCGGCTGCCCGTCGGCGGATGGATCCAGGCTCCCGGGCCGGCGACTCCCGGCCACGGAGAGATGCGCTGCGCACAGTGCCATGAACGGGCCGAGGGATCGCTCCGCCAGCAGCTCCAGGCGACCGTGCAGCACGCGCTCGGGATGCGGGAGACCGGTGCCGACATCGGCCATCGCCCGGTCGGCGACCGGGTGTGCATCGACTGCCACGACCGGCCGAACGACCGGCATCCGACCGTGCGCTTCCGCGAAGCGCGCTTCGCGCTGGCCCGCGCCGAGCGCCCGGTCCAGCGCTGCACCGGGTGTCACCTCGAGCACCAGGGCGTGCGCGTCACGGCGCCGTCCGTCGTCTGCCAGACCTGTCACGGTGACCTCGACGTGCGCGACGATCCGGTCGAACCCACGCACGCCGACTTGGTCGCTCGCGAGGACTGGACGACCTGTCTCCGGTGCCACGACTTCCACGGCAATCACACGCACGTCGTCGCGGAGTCGCTCGCCGATGCGATCTCCGTGGACGCCGTCCTCGAGCATCTCGGCTCCGGCCCGCGCGCCTACGGTCCGGTCACCCACGAAGCCCGATCCACTCCCCAACGATGACTCCGTCCTCCCTGATCGCGCCGCTGTCGCTGGGCGTCGTCGGCGTCTACCTGTTCGTGACGGCACCACCTCCGCTGCCGGATGGCAGCGAGGCGTCGAGCACATTCCCGGTCGAGACCGTGCTGACGATGCTCGCGCACGAGAACGACGTCGCACGCACGCTCTACACGAAGGAGATCGTCGGGCAGGCCAAGCCGCGGGGCGTGGAGTTCCGCGAGGACTGGCGGGAGCCGGACGTCTACGCGGGCCCGCTGCCCGCACTGTTCCTCCGCGCGTCGGCCGAGCGGGTCGCCCGTTCCGAGCATCCCTTGGGGCTCTTCCTCGGGTCGGACATGCCGATCGAGTCGTCGAATCGTTTCGACGCACGGCAGATGGAGGTCTTCGCCGAGGTGCGCGCTTCGCGGGAGCCGCGGTTCTTCGTCGACGAGCGGACCGGGCTCCACACCGCGATGTTCCCGGACTTCGCCGGGGCTCCGGCCTGCGTCAGCTGCCACAACGAGCATCCCGACTCGCCGAAGACCGACTGGGAGCTCGGCGACGTGATGGGGGCGACGACGTGGACCTGGCCGGACGCGACGGTGCCGACCGACACCGCGCTCCAGCTCGTCGCGACGCTGCGTGGGGCGTTCGCCGCGACCTACCAGGAGTTCCTCGACGACGTGACGCCGCTGGCCGGGTCGCCGGTCGTCGGCGCGGAGTGGCCACGGAACGCCCATGCGCTGCCCGATGCCGGCGTGTTCATGGGGCGCGTCGCCGAGACATCGTCCGCCGAATCGCTCGCGCTGCTGCTCGGCGGCGATCGGTAGCGGGCGGCCGGCGATCCACACGGTCCGGGGGCAGCGGTTAGGATCGGAGCGCTCACTCGCTCTGGACTCTCCGCCCGGCCCGCTCGAGCCGGGGCGACCGCCTGCACATGAAGAACGCCACGCGACTCGCTCTTCCTCTTCTCGTCGCCACCGCCGGCATCCTGGCCGCGCCTCCTGCTCTCCGCGCCCAGGACGCCCTGGACCGCACGGGCGAGAAGTTCGCCGCGCGCTACGAGGCGCGGCTCGGCTCGCTCGAAGCCAAGATCCGCCGCGGGCTCCCGCGCATCTCGGACGCGAAGCGCCAGGCCTACCTGGAAGCCCGCCAGGCCGAGTTCGACGCGGACGCGGCGATCGAGGTCGCGAAGAAGCGGCTCGGCGAGATCGGCACCGCCGAGGCGCTCGTCGGCCACGCGAAGGGCAAGTGGATCGGCGGTGCCGACAAGGGAATCGCCGCGGCCAGGAAGAAGATCGCTGAAGCGAAGGACGCGGCAACGCGCGAAGCGGCCGAGAAGGAGCTCGCCCACTGGGAACAGAACCGCCGCGACGGTGAGCAGGCACTCGCCGAGCGTCAGGCGAACCTCGACGCGCTGGTCGGCGACAGGCCGGCGCTGGAGAAGGCGGTCGCCGAAGCCGAGGCGAAGCGCGACGCCGCTCGGGTCGAGACCCTCGAGGCGCTGGACCGGCTGGGGGTCGGTGCACTGCTCGCGAGTGATCGCCTCGACGCGGAGCTCGCCGAGTTCGTCGCGCTGAAAGAGGCGACACCGCGGCGGCTGGCGGCCTACGCGCAGCAGGGCCGAGAGTTCCAGTCCCGCGTCGAGGGCATGCTGGAGGATGAGGCGCTGCTGCTGCAGATGGCGGTCGCCGATGGCGCCAAGGAGGGGCGCTACGACCGCGCGATCGAGATCTACGACGCGATCCAGCAGGTGAGCAGCGGCGCGAAGGAAGGCACGCTGCAGCGGCTGGCCCTCGCCGTTGCGCTCGAGCACTCGACGCCGATCGGACAGCGGAACGCCGAGGCGACGACCACCGACGCGCCCGCCGTCGTCGATCCCATCGCGCGCTACCGGCACTACGAGGCTGCGTTCCTCGCCGGCGAGCTCGACGCCGCGTTCGCAGGTCTGACCGTGTGGGACTACCGCCTCGTCGTCTACGGCGAGGAGCCCGACGAGATCCTGTCGTGGGGACGGGAGACGCTCCGCAACTACCGCCCGGATCAGATCACGAACCCGGACTACCGGTGGCGCTACGTCGACTCGGTGCGCACCGACATCCGCTACGGGTCGCAGGACAACCAGCACGACGAGCAGGACCTGCAGTTCTTCCAGAACATCCTGAAGAACGGCGGCGTCTGCGGTCGCCGCGCGTTCTACGGCCGGTTCATGCTGCGCGCGTTCGGCATCCCGACGACCGCGCGGCCGCAGAGAGGCCACGCCGCGCTCGTCCACTGGACGCCCGACGGCTGGGTGCCTTGCCTGGGCGCTGGCTGGGGCAGCGGCTGGACGCAGACCCGCTACGGCAAGGACCTCGACTTCCTCGCGAACACGCAGGCGCGCGCGACCGGGGACCACTTCCTCCGCGTCAAGCGCGCGCAGTGGATCGGCGACGTGATGGGCGAGAAGCCCGTCTACGGCCTGCTCGGCGGCAAGCCGGAGTTCTGGTACGCGGTCTCGCTCGACGCGCAGCGGGCGCTGATCGACGCGGCGAAGTCCAAGGCGCTCGACGCAGTCGGTCAGGACATCGCCGAGGCGAACGAGACCAAGGAAACCGTCGACATCGCCAAGGTCGTGATCACCGACGAGGACCGCGCGATCGACGTCGCCGTGGATGGAACGATCACGATCCCGGCCGCCGCGACGAGCTCGCCGACGAGGAGCACCGGCAAGATCCTGTTCCTGAACTCGGTGCTCGGCGGCAAGCAGCTCCACTACAGCCGGAACGGCGGCGCGCAGGAGTTCGAGTACGTGTTCGACGCGCCGAAGGCGGGCACCTACCAGCTGACCGCGCGGATCGTCACGCCGAGCTGGCAGCAGATCCTGGTCGTGAAGCCGAACGGCACGACGTCGCCCGTCGAGATCGAGCTGCCCAACACGGTGGGAGCCTGGAGTCGCACCGAGCCGGTCGACGTCGAGCTCGTCGTGGGCCGGAACGTGCTGCGCTTCGGCCACCGGAGCACTGGACAGGCGAAGGGGTTCAGCGTCCGGGACTTCACGCTGACGCCTCGGTGACGGGCCGCAGCGCGCGGGTCGAGCGGCTATCGTCCCGGCCATGCGCGCGCCGTTGGTCCTGATCTGTGTCGTCCTCGTCGCCCTTGCGGGCTGTGCCGTCCCGGGCAGCCGCGACAAGCTTCTTCTGCAGGGGGCCAATGCGCCCGGCGGCCCCTACTCGCCGGGCGTCGACCTCGGTGACCTCGTGTTCCTGGCCGGCCAGATCGGCGTCGATCCCGCGACGCGGCAGCTCGTCGACGGAGGGATCGAGGCGGAGACCCACCAGGTCATGGCCAACCTGCGCGCGGTGCTCGAGGAGGCCGGGCTCGGATTCGAGGACGTGGTGAAGACGAGCGTCTTCCTCGCGGACGTCGGGGACTTCGCGGTGATGAACGGGATCTACCGCAGCTACTTCCCGGAGGGTGCGGTGATGCCGGCGCGGACCACCGTGCAGGTCGCGGCGATCCCCCGCGGCGCGCGGATCGAGATCGACTTCATCGCCGCGCGTCGCTGACCGCGGTGCTTGCCCGGGGCGTCCGTAGGCGGATGCTGGCCGCATGCTCTCCCCCTCTCGCATCGGGGCCGCGTGGCGGCCGCTCGCCGCTTGGCTCACCCTGGCCAGCGTGGCCACAGCCCAGGTCCCCGTCGATCTCCCGGATCCCGACGGGCTCTCCGGCAACCCAGTCAAACCGGTCCAGGTCTACGTTCTCGCCGGCCAGTCCAACATGGTCGGGATGGGGGACCTGAGCGGCGCCCAGAACGTCTACAGCGGCGTCTTCTTCAGCTCCGACCCGGCGGTGCCCGAGGGCCCGCTGCCGATCTATCGCGTCGGCAACTTCAAGGTCGGGCGCATCGTGACGTTCCGCGAGAGCGGGGAGGAGACTGACGAGCCGCTGGCGCGTGGCCTTCTCGAGGTGTCGGAGACGGGCTCCTACCGGCTGCGCTGCGGAGCCGAGGGTCGCCCCGACTGCGTGATGCGGATCGAAGGCGCCGAGGTGTTCCGCCGGCCTGCCGCGGCAGGGTCTGGGCCGGAGCCGATCCCGCTCCGCGCGGGCCAGCGCTACCGCTTCGAGATCGACGCTCCGGACGGCGTGCCGCCGAGGTTCTGGATGGAGCGCGCCGACCTGGTCGGGCACGGTGACCTGGAGGCGGTCGTGCGCCGGGAGGGCAAGTTCCCGTGGCTGATCGACGACGACGGCGCGTGGACGGTCCGCAACGACGTGTACTTCCAGGAGGCGCGGCTTGCCGAGGGCGGCAAGGGCTCACCGCTGAGCGCGACCTCGAACGGCAGGTCGATCGGCCCCGAGCTCGGGTTCGGTCACGTGCTCGGCCACTTCCACGACGAGCAGGTCCTGCTCATCAAGACCGCGCAGGGCAACCGCTCGCTGGGGTTCGACTTCCGACCGCCGTCGAGCGGTCGCACCGATCCCGACAACGAGTTCGAGGCGGCCGAATACCGGCTGATGCTGAAGGGAGTCCGCGACACGCTCGCGCGGATCGCGGACGTGGTGCCCGGCTACCAGGGCCAGGGCTACGAGCTGGCAGGCTTCGTCTGGTTCCAGGGTCACAAGGACAGCGGCTCGGAGCAGGCGATCGCCGAGTACGAGCAGCACCTCGTCCACCTGATCCAGGACGTGCGCCGCGACCTCGACGCGCCGGACCTGCCTGCCGTGGTTGCGACCGTCGGCTTCGGCGGGGCGGCCATGGCCGACAAGTTCCTGCGCATCCTCGATGCGCAGATGGCCGTCGGTGACCCGGATCGGCATCCGGAGTTCGCGGGCACCGTGACCTCCGTCGACACGCGGCCGTTCTGGCGCGAGGTCGACGAGTCACCGAAGAACCAGGACTACCACTACCACCGCAACGCCGAGACCTACCTGCTGATCGGCGATGCGCTGGGTCGGGCGATGGTGGGGCTGCGCGGTGGGAAGGCCGCGCCGCGTCCGATCGCGCAGCGGCGCAGCACGCGGCCTTCGGCAGGCTCGTCGAGCGAGCGAACGGAGGCGGAGCGCGCCGCGCTCCGACCGATCGTGCTCGAGGGCATTGCGGCCTCCTACGCAGCGGATCCCCGTCAGCGTGCCGCGCTCGAGCAGGAGCGCAGCGGAACCCGCGATCCGAAGGCGAGCCAG
>JAQCBR010000221.1 GCA_027621295.1 Planctomycetota bacterium | reverse complement strand
TCGGCAGGCGAGCGGGCCTGGGCCGTCGCGTGGTGGGCGCGTGCCCGCGCGCTCGGCGCGGACGCAGCGCGGCTCGAGACCCTCGCGATGTCCCTCGGCGACTGACGACGCCTGCCGAGCGGATCAGCGCGGCGCGTCGTCGCGGCGCGGGTCCCTGCCGCCGATCAGCAGCAGTGCGACCACCGCGGTCAGCCCCAGCGCCCAGGAGAGCGGCCAGTAGGACGGGCCGAGCAGCGCTGCTGGCAGGTAGCCGCAGATCGTGGCGATCACCATCACCGCGACCGCGTAGGGAGCCTGCGTGCGCACGTGGTGGAGGTGGTCGCAGCCGGTCGAGACCGAGGACAGCACCGTGGTGTCGCTGATCGGAGAGCAGTGGTCGCCGAAGATCGAACCTTCGAGAACTGCACCGATCGTCAGGATCATCAGGCCGACGCCGCCGAGCTCGGGAACCTCGCTGCCCATCACGTGCGCGAGCACGACGACGTTCGGCAGCAGGATCGCCATCGTCCCGTACGACGTCCCGGTCGAGAACGCGACCAGAGCGCTGGTCACGAACAGCACGATCGGCAGGAGCCACGGTTGGAACGAGCCGTGGAACGCGGCGGTCAGGAACTGCGCGGTGCCCAGGTCCTTGCAGACAGCGCCGATCGACCATGCGAGCACGAGGATGATGACCGCGAAGCCGAGGGACTTGGCCGAGCGCAGAGCGCTCTGCATCGCGTCACCGATCGTCAGGATGCGTTGGGCGGTCGCGAGGATCACCGCGAGCGCGCACGCGCCGATCGACGCGTAGAACAGCGCGCGCTGGCTCTCGCCGCCGCCGAGGATCTTCGGGATGCGTTCGAGGAGTGGGAGCGAGAGGGCGTCCGGGTCCTCGGCGGCGAGCGTCGCCGTGCCCTGGCGGAACACCAGGTACACCGTGACCGTGACGAGAAGCAGGATCGGCAGGAACGCGTTCCTGCCCAGCAGCGGCGCTCCCTCCGGCGGTTCGGTCCGGTCCAGGTCCTCGGCGACCATCGGTCGGGCGTCGTCGGCGACCGGCTTGCGCTGGTGGTGGGCGCGCCGTTCGGCGGCGAGCATCGGTCCGAACTCGCGACGCAGCAGGATCGTCAGCAGGACCGTCGCGATCGTGAAGATGCAGTAGAAGCGGAACGGCAGCGTCTGCACGAAGACGGCGAAACCGTCCGCCTGCCGGAACGGCGTGATCCCGTCCGCCTGCGTCACTTCCGGCAGCTGGAGCGCGAACATCGACACCTCGTACGCGACCCAGGTCGAGAAGATCGAGATCCCGGCGATCGGCGCGGCCGTCGCGTCGACGATGTAGGCGAGCTTCTCACGCGACACGCCGTTGCGGTCGGTCAGGGGCCGCATCGTCGAACCGGTGATGATGCAGTTCGAGTAGTCGTCGAAGAACACCAGGATGCCGATCGCCCAGCTGCAGAGCTGCGTGCTGACCGGTCCCTTCGCGAAGCGGCTGACCCACGCGACCATCCCCTGGATCCCGCCGCTCCGCGCCATGACGCCGACGGTCATGAACAGGAAGATCACGAAGCCCAGGATCTCCTGGTTGAACGAGTCGGTGAGGATGCGGTCCCAGGCGATCCCGACCGCGAGGTGTGCGACGCCGGCCGTCGGGGACAGGTTGGTGTAGAGGAACGCCCCCGCGAGGCAGCCCGCCAGGAGCGACGGGATCACGCGGCCGGTGATGATCGCGAGGACGATCGCCAGGAACGCGGGGAGGAGGCTCGACCGGTTCGGGTAGTAGCCCGCGGAACCCTCACCCTCGACGGGAGCCTTCAGGTAGCGGAGAGGCTCGCCGACCGGCGTGCCGTCCGGAGCGGACAGGGCCGCCTGGAATCCGTTGTCGCCCACGCGGAGCTCGAGCCGGAGCGGCGGTGCGCTGGCGTCGAGTTCGCGGCCGTGGCTGCGGGCCCACTCGCGACCGGTCCGTGCGAAGGCCTCGGCAAGATCCGCAGCCTCCGGTCCGGGCGGGAGGATCTCGCTCCGCAGGGCGGGGACGGGCGCTTCGCCGTCGGCGAGGGCGGCCGCGAGCGGCGACCCGTCATCGTCGAGCAGCCACGCGCGGGTCTTGAGCAGGGCGACCTGATGGTCGTCGGCGGAGGGCAGCAGCGCGAACAGGACGACGAACGCCGCGGCCAGGAGCCAGCGCAGGCTTCCGGTCATGGGCCAGGAGGCTACACTCCCGCCTGCCACAGACCCATGTCCACGCTCCAGTTCAGCCTCTTCTTCGCGGGTTTGCTGATCGGCTACCTGTTGATCCACTCGCGGCTGGTCCGGTTCGAGGGCTACCTCAAGGAGATCTCGGGTCTGAAGCCGCTGAACGACCGGCTCAAGGGCGTGTCGGACTCCATCGAGCGGGTGCGGCTGGACCGCGTCGAAGAGCAGCTCGGCCAGCTCCACGAAGACCTGGTGGGGCTGCTCCAGCAGCTGTCTCGCCTCGAGCGCACCGTCCACCAGGACCTCGTCGAGAACTTCGTTCCGGCGCCGCAGGCGGCGTCGCCGGGGATCGTCGAGGCCACGCCGGGCGAGCGGGTCGCGGGCGTGGTCGAGGCGAGGCTCCTGCAGCTCGGCTACGGCGACCTGCGCCTGCTCACCGACCTCGGGCACGTGCGGCTCGAAGACCGGATCGACGTCCGGGTCGAGGCCCGCAAGGGTGAGATGCCCTGCAAGGGGACGGTGACCGTGCGGAACGGCTCGGTCGTCGACGTCGCGCTGCGCAGCGTCGTGCAGACGTTCACCTGAGATGCCGTGACCGAACCGGTCCACGGCCCCGGGTTGCCTGCTGGCCGGCTGCTCCGCGGCCGCGGCAGATCGTGTGACCCAATTCGGTCACACGCTCCGAGCGCCTCGCTCCGCCGCGCCGTCGCCGTGTCTCCAGCGTGTTCGCGCGGAGGCGTTCGGACGCTATCCTCCCTCGCGCCGAAACGAGGCGCACCATGACCGAGCAGAGCTACGACGGCCTGAAGGCCACGTCTGTCCGCCACCTTCCCGACCATGTCGGTGAGACCGTCCTGGTCCAGGGATGGCTCTACAACATGCGCAGCAAGGGCAAGCTGCACTTCCTGCTGGTCCGGGACGGCACGGGGATCGTGCAGTCCGTCGTGCTCCGCGCGAACGTCGACGAGGCGATGTTCGAGGACTGCAAGCGTCTCACCCAGGAGTCGTCGCTCAGGATCATCGGCCGCGTCAAGGCCGACGAGCGGGCGCCGGGCGGCGTGGAGCTCGAGGTCGAGAAGGTCGCGATCCTCCACGTCGCCGCGCAGGACTACCCGATCGGCAAGAAGGAGCACGGTCCCGACTTCCTGCTCGGGCAGCGTCACCTGTGGCTCCGGAGCCGCAAGCAGGCGGCGATCATGCGGATCCGCGACGAAGTCATCCGCGCGATCCGGGGCTTCTTCCACGAGCGCGACTTCTTCTGCGTCGACTCGCCGATCTTCACGCCCGCGGCCTGCGAGGGGACGACCACGCTGTTCGGGGTCGACTACTTCGACGAGCAGAAGGCCTACCTGACGCAGAGCGGCCAGCTCTACGGCGAAGCGAGCGCGATGGCGCTCGGCAAGGTCTACGTGTTCGGGCCGACGTTCCGCGCCGAGAAGAGCAAGACCCGTCGCCACCTGACCGAGTTCTGGATGGTGGAGCCGGAGGCCGCGTTCTACGACCTCGACGACGTGATGCAGCTCGCGGAGGACTTCGTCTCCCGCATCGTCGGCCGCGTCCTCGAGAACTGTCGGGCGGAGCTCGCCGAGCTGGAGCGCGACACGTCCAAGCTGGAGCCGGCGGCCAAGGGGCCGTATCCGCGGATGACCTACGACGAGGCTGTCGCCTACCTACACGCGAACGGGCACGCCGACTTCCCCTACGGCGACGACTTCGGCGCGCCGCACGAGACGGCGCTGGGCGCCGCGTTCGACCGCCCGGTGATGGTCCACCGCTGGCCGGCCGAGATCAAAGCGTTCTACATGAAGCGCGACCCGTCGAACCCCAAGCTCGCGCTCGGCGTCGACATGATCGCGAGCGAGGGCTACGGCGAGATCATCGGCGGTGCGCAGCGTGAGGACGATCTCGGCGCGCTCGAGGAGCGGATCGCCGAGCACGAGCTGCCGCGCGAGTCGTTCGAGTGGTTCCTCGACCTGCGCCGCTTCGGCAGCGTTCCGCACGGCGGGTTCGGCCTCGGGCTCGAGCGCACGTTGGCCTGGATCTGCGGCGTGGACCACCTGCGCGAGTGCATCCCGTTCCCGCGGATGCTGCATCGCATCTACCCGTAGCGCTCACTCTCGGGTGGGTGCGCGGGATCCTGGGTCGCCCGTCGGGGCCCAGGATCGGTTCCGAGCCAGGCGATGCCAGGGCCCCCCGGCGATGGGGCCCAGGCGATCAGGGTCGCGCCGCGCGCGCCCGTCCGATCAGGCGACGGTCTCTTCGCCGTTCGCGGCCGCTTCGCTCTCCTTGCGGCGGCGTCGAGCGACCGCTGCACCGGCGAGGCCGGAACCGACCAGCAGCATCGTGCCCGGCTCGGGGACGGGCGAACCCGGGGGGTTGCCGCCGCCCGA
>JAQCBR010000220.1 GCA_027621295.1 Planctomycetota bacterium | reverse complement strand
CGGCTGTCGGCGTTGACCGTCCACTTGAGGATGCGGTCCGCGTTCCGGCCGGCGTCGACACGGAGGTTGAACGCATTGGGCTGGGACTGGAAGCCGGTCCGCATGATCGTCGGCCACCGGTTGGTCGTCGACGTGCCGAGCGTCGTCTCGTCGTAGGTCACCCAGGCCTCGATCGTGATCCCGCTCTGGGGAACGAGCTGGGCCGCATGGGGGACTTCGACGCCGCCGCCGTTGGGGTCGGAGTTGCTGAACGAGATGCTGCCGGCCTGCGCGGTCAGCGTCCCGCACAGCGCGAGCAAGGTGAGTGCAGTGAGAGAGCGAGTCATGTCGGGTCCCATGGGAACACAATCGGGCCCGCGCGTTGACCTCTGAGGCGAGGCGGTCGGGCCTCCGCTCGACCGCAAGCCGGCGGCGCATCCATCCTGCCACGGGCGGCGTGCCGCACTCATGTCCGTTGGGTAGTCTTCCCTTGGCCGTCCTCTCTCTCTCCCGGAATCCGAGAATGAAGCTCTACTCCGTCGCCGCGGCGATGCTCGCGTCCGCAGCCATCGTCTCCTCGCAGTCCCTGATCGAGGACACGTTCACCTACGCGGACGGCGACCTGTCCTCGGTCGGCACCGGCGGCAACGGCTGGGACCCGTCCGGCTGGCAGGTCGGCAACTCGAGCGCCAACACCCGCTTCGCGGTGATCAACGGCCAGTGCATGTTCCAGGGCGGCGGTACCTCGGCATCGACCTGGCAGCCGCGGGCCTTCACGGCGCCGATCTCCACGGCCGTCGGTCTCAACGTCGTGATGCGCTTCACGCTGATCCGCGCCGAGCGCCAGCCCGGCCGCGGCATCGGGATCGAGCTGACGCTCGGCGGCGTGCGGCAGCAGCTGATGATCGGCAAGGAGATCAACGGGCCCGTCGGCCTGCACGAGAAGAACTACCAGGGCGCGACCTACGCCCAGTTCACGACCAACAACGTCGTCGAGCCGATCACGGCGACGTTCACCTACGACGGGACCGACACTTCGATCGTGCTGTCGGACTCGGACGAAGTGCTTCCGGCCCACACGATCCCGGGCGTGCTGACGTTCGACGGCGTCGAGCTGTTCGGCTATCACGGCCAGACGGTCAGCAACGGCATCGACGATCTCCGCATCGACGTAACGGCCTCGTCGGCGACGCCCTACGGGGTCGGCTGTGACGGGCTCACGCTCGGCGCGACGGATCTGCCGCGCATCGGCAACCCCTCGTTCGCGCTCCGCATCTCGAACATCGCCTACACCGCGGGCGCCGCGTTCATCGGGCTCGGCTCGGTCGTCATCGACCCGGGCCTCGACCTGACCTACGCCGGCATGCCGGGCTGCTTCAACGCGTCGAGCCTGGACCTCGGAGCGTTCCTGGCCGGCCCGTCGACCGTGGGCGAGGTGACGATGCCGCTGCCGATCCCGAACGATCCGTCGATCTCGGGAGCACAGCTGGCGACGCAGGGGTTCGCGCTGAGTCTCGCCACGCCGCTCGGACTCGCGTCCAGCAACGGTGTCCGGCTGACGATCGACTTCTGACGTGCTCCGGCGCGCGGCGCGCGTCGGTTCAAGGCAGCTGGTCGCGGAGCGCGTCCTCGGGCGTGCCGCGCCGGCGGATCAGCCGCGCCTCTCCGCGGTCGACGAGAACCTCGGCGGGGCTCGGGTGGCTCAGGAAGCGCGTCGGGCTGAACGTCAGTCCGTAGGCGCCCGCGTGCAGGACGGCGACCGCATCCCCGAGCGCGAGGCGCGGCAGGACGAGGCCCGTTCCGAAGCGGTCGGCGGGCGTGCACAGCGGGCCACCGAGGGACACCGGCTCTCCGTCCGAGGCATCGGGGTCGTCGGCCGCGACGATCGCATACGCGCGTCGCATCACCGCGCCGAGGCCCGTGGCCGCGCCGAACTGGTGCATCCCGCCGTCGAGGACAGCGTGTCGCTTGCCGCCCGATTCCTTGAGGTCGACGACCGTGGTCAGGAAGACGCCGGCGGGAGCCGCGAGGTAGCGACCGAGCTCGAGGTGGACCTCGCGGGGTGCGCCGAGTCTCCCGGCCGCTTCGAGGAGCTCGATCGCTCCCCGTCCCGCCGCGTCGAGATCGAACGTCGGGTCACGGTCGTAGACCGGCCAGCCGAAGCCGCCGCCGAGGTTCAGCGAGAGCAGCGGGTGTCCGGTCGCCTGCTCGGACTCGGCGGCGATCGCGAGCAGGTCGGCGACGCTGCGGACCCAGGCGTCCGCATCGAACGCCTGCGAGCCCCCGTATTGGTGCAGTCCGACGAGGCTGCACGCGCCGTCGTCGACGATGCGGCGGCACAGCGAGGGGACCCGCGCGCGGTCGACGCCGAACCGGCTCGAGCTGTCCGCCATCCGGAGCCGCGCGCCCGACTGGCTGGCGTTGAGGTTGACCCGGACCGCGACGTCGGGGCGGACGCCGGCCGTCCGCGCGAGTGTGGCGAGGCGCTCGTGCTCCCGCTCGGACTCGATGTGGATCCGTGCGCCCGCGCCGAGCGCGATCCGGAGGTCCTCGTCGGACTTGCCCGGCCCGGCGAACTGGATCTCGGGTCCGGTGAAGCCTGCCGCCTGCGCGAGCAGGATCTCGCCCGCGGACGCGACCTCGGCGCCCGCGCCCGCGCGCCGCGCGACAGCGGCGAGCGCCAGCGAGGGGTTCGCCTTCAGCGCGAACGCGACCGAGACGTCGGGGCCGAACGCTCTGCGAACGGCCGCGATCTGTCGCTCCAGGACGCCTGCGTCGTACGCGTAGAGCGGGGAGCCGAACCGCGCGAGGAGCTCGGCAGCGGACACGCCGCCGACGTGGAGCGGGCCTTCCTCGTGGCCGAGCGCGCGGAGCGCGGTCAGGCGAGCCGAGTCTCCGGATTCGTCGGGGCGCGGTTCCATCGGGGGAGCGGATTGGAGCCGCAACGCTGCCGGGGCGCGAGGCTCTCCTTCCTTGCCGGAGCGCAGACCGGCATGATGCGCGGCTCGTGTCCCTCGACCCGACGACCCGCCAGACGCTGATCGACCGTGCCCGCGAAGTGGCCGAGCGGGCCTACGCCCCGGCTTCGCGCTTCCCGGTGGGAGCCGCGCTCCTGGCCGAAGACGGTCGGGTCTTCGTCGGCTGCAACGTCGAGAACGCGAGCTACGGACTGTCGATCTGCGCGGAGCGCAACGCGGTCTTCCACGCGGTCGCCGAGGGCGCACGGCGCTTCGTCGCGGTCGCGGTCTGGACCCGGTGCGAGACGCCGGGGAGCCCGTGCGGCGCTTGTCGCCAGGTGCTCGCCGAGTTCGCTGGCGACGACTGCGCGGTGATCCTGATCGCGCGGGACGGCAGGTGCGTGGACACGGACCTCGGCAGCCTGCTGCCGCGTCCATTCCGGATGTCCGACGTGGAGAACGCCCGAGACTCATGACGACGACGCCCGACTTCCGGGTTCCCCCTGTCGACGCGGTGGCGCTGGAGACGCGGGCCGTCGAGCTCGCGACCCGTTCGATCAAGAAGGACAGCAAGCGGCGCGGCCTGGAGCTGGTCGCCGCGATGATCGACCTGACGACGCTGGAGGGGATGGATTCTCCCGGCAAGGTGCGCTCGCTCTGCCGCAAGGCGGTCCGGCCGCTGCCGGGTGTCGACGCCTTCCCGTCGGTGGCTGCGGTCTGCGTCTATCCCGACCTCGTCGCGACAGCGGTCGATGCCGTCGCCGGCTCGTCCGTCCAGGTCGCTTCGGTCGCGACCGCGTTCCCGGCCGGGCGTTCGTCGATGGCGGTCAAGCTGGCCGACACGCGCGAGGCGGTCGCCGCTGGAGCGACCGAGATCGACATGGTCATCGACCGCGGCGCGTTCCTCGCTGGTCGCTGCGAACAAGTCTTCGACGAGGTCCGCCGCGTCAAGGAGGCCTGCGGGGACGCGCACCTCAAGGTGATCCTCGAGACCGGAGAGCTGCGGACCTACGACAACGTCCGGAAGGCGCTGCGGATCTCGATGCTCGGCGGCGCGGACTTCGTGAAGACCAGCACCGGCAAGGTGTCGCCCGCGTCGACGATGCCGGTGGTGCTGCTGATGCTCGAGGCAGTCCGCGATCACTACCTCGAGACGGGTGTCCGGATCGGGGTCAAGGCTGCGGGCGGCATCCGCGCGGCCAAGGACGCGCTCCGCTATCTGGTCATGGTGAACGAGACCTGCGGCGATGGCTGGATGGACCCGGCATGGTTCCGGTTCGGCGCCAGCTCTCTGCTCAACGACGTGCTGATGCAGTGGGTGCGGCTGCGTGACGGCGTCTACCCGCGTCCCGACGAGTTCGGAGAGGATTGAACGTGGACGGAACCGAATCCCAGGGCGTCGAGCCCGCTGGCGCACCGCCGAGCCTGTCGTTCGGCGCGAGCTGGACCTACGACCCGGCGCCCGAGTCGGCGGCCGTGGCGCCGATCGCGCAGCGCTACGAGCTGTACATCGACGGCACGTTCTGCTCGCCGCGGGCGGGGCGCTACTTCGACACGGTCGAGCCCGGGACAGGTGAGGTCCTCAGCGAGGTTGCGCACGGCGACGCCGGGGACGTCGACCGCGCGATCGCCGCCGCGCGCCGCGCCCAGCCCGGCTGGGCC
>JAQCBR010000219.1 GCA_027621295.1 Planctomycetota bacterium | reverse complement strand
GAGCATCTGGTCGGCGACAACGTTGGTCAGGAGCTGGACCTGACCGGACGGCCACGCTACTTCGATGGAGTCGACTGTGGCGGCCGCACCGAGCCCGAAGTGGAGCCGCATGTCGCGGCTCGACAGGTAGCCCGTTCCGCTCCTCACCCACTGGCGCTGTCGGTGCGTGCCGGTGCGGACGACGACGCGCGCGCCGAGGCCGTCGCGGTTGCTGGTGGTGCCGCGCGTTCGGATCTTCAGCCAGTGGCCCTGCGGCTGGGACTCGTTGCGGTGGACGGAGAGGCCCACCGGCGACTGGAAGCGCTGTCCGACCGGGAAGCGCTGGACCAGATCCATGCGGCCGTCGTTGTCGTAGTCGAGCGGAACGGCCGTGTACTGGGGATAGAACGTGCCGACGCCGAGCGGGAAGCCGTTGTCTTGCCACGGTCCGGGCATCGCGCTGCCTGGGTGCCGCAGCAGCTGGTTGGGCGTGCCGTAGTGGACGATGTAGAGGTCCTGCCAGCCGTCGTTGTCGTAGTCGAACCACTGCGTCCCCCACCCCACGCCCAGCCCGGTCATGCCGAACGTGTAGGTGTCGTCGACGTAGCGGCCCGAGGCCGGATTCCACTGCAGGAAGAGATGGTCCGCCGGCGAGTCCGTGCAGAACACGTCGACGCCCCCGTCGCAGAACACGTCGACGAAGTCGACGCCCATGCCGTCGATCGCCTGCGTCGCGTTGAGGTTGGGGCCTACGTCGCTGAACGTTCCGTCGCCGTTGTTGCCGTAGATCGTGTTCGGCACGCCGAGCGCGCCCTTGTCGTTGGCGATGAACAGGTCGGGCCAGCCGTCTTCGTTGTAGTCGAAGAACGGCGCCGCGTAGGTCAGCCCGATGTGGTCGACGCCCGCGCGCGGCGCGACGTCGGTGAAGCGCGTCCCGCCGAGGTTGCGGTAGAGGAAGTTCGGTTCACCCGAGCTGGTCGAAGCCAGCTCGCGGTTTCCGACGTAGAGGTCCACGAAGCCATCGCGGTCGTAGTCGCCGAACGACAGGCTCCAAGCGGACGACGGCCGCGTGATCCGGAGCATCGTCGCCTGATCGGCGAAGCGGCCCGTTCCGTCGTTGACGAAGAACTGCAGCGGACTCCGCCAGTTGGCCACCACGCAGTCGGCGTCCCCGTCGTTGTCGAAGTCGGCGACCGCCACAGCGGTCGGCTGGACGGACAGGCCCAGACCGGCCGTCGCCGACGCGTCGGTGAAGCCCTGCGCGCCGTCATTCCGCAGGTAGACGATCGGCTGACCCGCAGCGCTCGGCACCAGGAGGTCCACGTCTCCATCGCCGTCGAAGTCGGCGCAGGCGAGCCCCGCCCCGTAAGCCGCCGTCGTGTGCGGGATGCTGCCGATGCCGAGCGAGCCCGTCTTGTCGACGAAGCCCTGACCGCTCACCGCAATCGAGACGCTGAGGGCGGCGAGGATGACGTGGAGGCTTGCGTGCATCGGTGACGACCTCGGCTGGGCACGGCGCGCCGCGGAGTTGGGCCGAGCGGGGCCCCAAGTCTACCCCGTCCCGGAGACCCCCGTCGGAGGCGCGCGGCGACGGCTCCCGGGTTGAGGTAGGACGCAGAGAGCCAGCGGGATTGTGGAGCGAACCCGCCCGTGCGATCGTGGGTTCGCCTCCCCCGCCTCCCGATGAACCGCATCATCCGCACGCTACCCCTCGTCGCCTTCTCGCTGCTCGCCGCGGGCTGTGGGGACATCTCGGTGCCGACCGTCGAGAACACCCTGCCGCAGACCCAGCCGGCGTGGTTCGACACGCTCGGTGGCGCCGACGCGCAGTTCCTGTTCGTCACGCGGCTGCGAGCGCACTTCGAGGACGAGGGGCAGGCCGCTCGTCTCGATGACGAGGGTCGGCTCGAGGTGAACGGTCCGGGGGGACAGCAGTTCTTCGTCGTCGCGGGACTTGCCGAGCGGGCGGCTGTCACGCCGCCCGACGACTGGGACGCGCTGATCGCCGAGCACTTCGATGCGGTCGCGGCGCTCAGGGCTGCGGTCGGCGACGTCGAGGTCCCGAAGACCTTCGACGAGGCACGCCCGCGGCTGCGGGTCCGCATCCACCCGGAGGGCTACCTCGCCGATGCCGGGCTCCGCCCCGAGGATGTCGTGCACCGCGTCGACCTGCCCGGCACACGCACGATCCTGATCCTCGACGGAGACGAGACGGCGCTCGTCGTGCCGCGCGACGACGTGCTGCGCTGGGGCCAAGAGCCAGACAACGTGCTCGCGGTGGCGTTCGCGAACACGCGGCGCGCGCTGGAGCAGGACGTCGAGGTGACGGCCAAGGACTTCGAGGGCATCGGCACGCTGCACGTCCTGACCGGGCGTTCGTTCTACGCTGCGTCCGCGGTGCTCGGCCTCGAGGAATGGCCCGAGCTGCTCGGCAAGCACGGCGCGATCGTCGCCGTGCCGTGGCGGCACGGCGCGTTCGTCTACCCGTTCGAGGACGCGCGCGTGCGGACGGTCGTTCCGGCCCTCCATCGCTACGTCGCCCGGATCGTCGAGGGCACGAAGGGCCCCATCAGCACAGACCTCTGGTGGCGTCGCCCGGACGGAATCTTCGAGGCGATCGACGTCCGCGAGGCCGAGGACGGCGGCGTCGAAGTCATCCCCCCCGCCGAGATGGCGCGCATCCTGTCCACGCTCCGCTGAAAGCCATGTCCCGAGTCCCCCTCCTCACCGACGACGCGGTCCGCGCCGCGCTCGAAGAGCTCCCCGGCTGGAGCGTCGCCTCCAGCAAGCTGCACCGGCGCTTCGAGTTCGCGGACTTCCGCGCAGCGTTCGGCTTCATGGCGACCTGCGCGCTGATCGCCGAGGCGTCCGACCACCACCCGGAGTGGCTGAACGTCTACCGGACCGTCGAGGTCTGGCTGACGACGCATGACTCCGGCGGGATCACCGAGAAGGACGTCGAGCTGGCGCGCGCGATGAGCGAACGCGCCGGCCAGGGCTGAGCCGGAGATCAGCTCGCAGGGCCGACGGACGACTTCGCCTTCGGGTGCGCTGCCCCAGGGGTCGCCGCCGCCCCATCGTGCCGATGGCGGACCTGTCGCCAGAGCGCGGTCGCGAAGCCCAGGACGAAGCCGAACAGGACCGCGACGAACAGCAGCACCGCCCGCGGCAGCGAGATCGTCGCCGACAGGATCCGCGTCTCCACCGTGTCGGTGTTCTGCAGGATGACCACCAGGAGCAGGAACCCGGCGATCAGCGCGAGCGCGATCTTCAGCCGCTTCATCGGGGCCAGAGCCTAGCGGACCCACCCCCGGCGAAGCGCGCCCCAAGTCTGTTCAGGCGCGCGCCTTCGCCAGCGGCAGCCCGACGAGCAGCGCCAGCACGTAGACCCCGCCCGCGACCAGGGACATCGTCGGGAAGCCGTAGAGGATCGCGCCCGGCAGAACGATGGTCGTGCCGATCACCGAGAACACGCCGTTGATGCCGAAGGCCCAGGGCACGAACAGCGGCGAGCGCTGGCGGACGAGACCGAGGCCGGTTGGGAACATCGTCCCGAGCGCGGCGCCGAGCGGGAACAGGGCGGCGAGCGCGACGGTGATCCGGCCGGTGAGCGGCAGGTCGGCGGTCAGGCCGAAGAGCGGGTCGAGCCCCTGCTGGAGCACGAAGAGCATCACGCAGATCGTCGTGACCGCGACCAGCATGACCTTGCGCGGCTTCTGCGCGAAGCGGCCGGCGAGCAGGCTGCCGACGCCGGCGGCGACGAGGAGGCCGCCGATCACGACCGCGAACGCGTAGGCCTGGTGGCCGAGGAACAGCACGTAGCGCTGGATCAGACCGCTCATCGCGAGGATGTAGCCGGCGCCGAGGGCTGCGAAGTAGAGCGCGAAGGGCAGCGTCGACCACGCGCCGACGCCGCGCGTGCCCAGCACGAAGAGGGGGCCGAGGATCAGCACGACGGACAGTCCGACCATGATCCAGAGCAGTCGGAACATCCGCGCGAACTGCTCGGTGCCGGCGGCGGCCACGCCCTGGAGCTCCGACCTGTCGCCGAACGGCCAGAGCTTCTGCAGCTCGTAGTCGAAGCGAGCCAGCACGTCCTCGTTGCGGACCGTGTTGAAGAAGAACGGCCGCGAGTCGGGCGCCGGCTCGAGCTCGCGGTCGCTCTCGCGAATGAACTTGGCGAGGGTCTCCGGTCCACCGCGCGCGGCCTTCATCACCGGGTCGGTCGGGTCCTGCTCGTCCGGCAGGTAGATCGGCCGCGGCGCCTTCATCAGGCTCAGGTGCGGGCTCAGGAGTTCGTAGACCCAGACGACGATGCCGGTCGACTCGTCCATCTGGCCGTCGCCCGCGTCGGCGTTCTGGAGGAACGCACGCATCTGCGCGCACTCGGCGTCGGTGAACGGCGTCGGCTTGACGAGCAGACCGAAGATCTTGCTCTGCTCCACCATCATCAGGTGGCGCGTCGGATCGGCGACGCCGCGCCGGCGAAGCGTGTCCATCGCGGTGATCGCGAGGCGCTTCCGGTAGGTCTCCGACGCGTAGTTGATGCAGAGGACGCCGTCCTCCTTCAGGTGATCGACGTACTCGTCGAAGGCTTCCTGCGTGTAGAGGTAGCTCTCGTTGAGCGCGAGCGTGCC
>JAQCBR010000218.1 GCA_027621295.1 Planctomycetota bacterium | reverse complement strand
GCAGGCCATGGCGCTCGCGGAGCCCCACGTGGTCCTGGTAGCTCGTCGTCAGGTAGCCGAGCATCGGATCGATCGGAGTCGGAAGCGCCATCAGGTACGCGGGGTTGGCCGGCGCGACAGCGTCCAGGCAATGCTCGAGGTCCTCGAGCGACACGTCCATGTGCAGCGTCGAGCAGACGTCGAGGCCGATGCACAGGCCGTGCAGCTTGCCCATGACGAGGTCCTCGAGGCAGCAGCGGATCAGCTGGTCCCTCGAGCGGAACACCTCCGGCCCGATGAAGCCCGCCACGTCGTTGACGTGCACCCAGGCACGTTCACCGCGCGCGGCGGCCACCCGTGCGGAGAGGAGCCGCGCCAGCCCGTACTTGCGGGACTCGTGCAGGACCATGTCCATGCCCTGCCCGTGGCCGTTCGTGAAGTCCGCGCCCTGCCCGGTCTCGAAGTAGAGCCCGTAGCGACCCTTCCTCGAGTCGGCGTGGCGCAGGAGACCTTCGACCGTGACGTCGAACGTCTGGTTGGCCGCATCGCTGCCGGCGACGCTCTGGAACCAGAGCGCCGTGCTGCCGGGCTTCCGCCGCTCGACCTCGGCCTGGATGTCGATGTGCGCCAGCACGCAGTGCGGCAGCGTGTCGGAGAGGCCGAACGTCTCCAGCACGTCCTGCAGGACCGCCTCGATCTCGGCGACCTTGTCCGGCTCGCTGCTGACGGGGTTGGTGCCGAGCAGCACGTCACCGACCGCGTACGCGAACGCGTCGAACACCTGCCAGCGGATGTCGTCCGGATGGTCGGTCGGCGAGTTCGGCTGGACGCGGGCGCCGAGGTAGCCCTTGGCACCGATCCGGGTCCCCGGCAGCGGGTTCCAGATCCGCTGCGACACGGCGGTGAGCTCCGCGTCGCTCAGCAGCTTGACCACGCAGCCGATCACGTCGCTCGAGAGCCCGGGCATCACCGCCCGGATGGCGTCTTCGTCCTCCTCCAGGAGGAACCGACGCAGCGCGTCGAATGTCCATCCGTCGGTGCGCGCGCGGGCCGCAGCGTCGACCGACGCTGCGAGCGAGCGGTGCATCGCATCGTCGAGCAGCGGCCGGGCGTCGATGTCTGCAAGTCGGGTTGCGCCAAGGAGGCGCCGAGCCATCGCCCGCTCCTCGGCGTTGGCCGCCGCGAGACCGAGGATCTCGTCGCCTTCCTTGAACGCGTTCGCCGCGCCTATCAGCCGTGCGAAGAGCTGCTGGTCCCAGTCACCGCGCACGCGGCGCACGTAGGTGATCAGGTCTTCGTCGGTTCGGGCGGGAAACCTCCCGAGCGCATCGAGCGCCGCAGACCCAGGGTGGACGACCGAAACTGCCGCCGTGCTGCGAGCGACCGAGGCGAGGAAGTCCCTGCGGTTCATCGGCGGAGCGTAGCAGGATCGCGCGACCCTAGCGCCGGCCGGCCAGGGCGAGAGTCCTTACCCCTTGTGGGTCTAGGGGAGTGACGCTAGCGTCGGCCGTATGCACTCTCCCTCAGGATTCTCGGGTCGGTCCGGGCTCGCCGCAGACTGGCCGCGGATCTGCGCGGCGATTCTCGCGCTGTTGATGGTCGGCTTCTTCGGCTGTCGCCCGAGATGGTCCGAGGACGGCAAGCGCCTCGTTTTCACGGGGATGGAGGCGGGCCGACAGGTGTTCGCGGTCCACGACCTCGAGGCAGGGACGTCCCGCAAGCTCTGCGCTATCGAGCCAGCCGACGGAGCGGCCGACGTCGTCTGGGATCCTGCTGGCGCACAGTGGGTCGTCGCAGAGGCGGTGGGTAGCGACGACACCACGGTGAGGGTCTACACGCTCGATTGGGCAGGCAAGACGAGCGAGCCCCACATGATCGACGTGGGGACGCGCAGCGTCATGACCATGCTGCACGAGCCCGTGGTGCGTGAAGGCAAGGTGTTCCTGACCGGAGCACAGATCATCCGCCTCGACCTTCAGACCGGGGACGTGAGCCGGGGCCAGGAGGGCAACATCTCGGTGTTCCCGAAGAACGACGGCGTCGGCTACGTCCGCGGCGCGGGCCCGTTGGGCGCGACCGGAGCCTGGGAGATCGGCACCGTCGATCCGGAGACGATGGAGACCACGGCATGGTGCGAGCGCCCGGACGATTGTGAGTGGCAGATCGTGCCGCACCCGCGCTTCAACCCAGCGGGCGACCGCTGCGCGGTCGTCGCGATGAAGGGTGAGAAGACGATCCAGCTGGACCGGCTGGAGTGGGCCATCCTGATCCTCGAGAAAGATCGGCTGATCTCCACCATCGAGCTCGGTGGCAGCATGGCAGCTGGTCCCGTGGCATGGATCGACGAGGTCACGATCTGTACGACGATCACACGCCCCGGCAATGGCCACGACACGCTGTCCGTGCTCGAGACCGACTTCGGCGGCACCGTCCGGCATGAGACGGAGCTCCTCCAGGCTCCCGTCAACGAGCAGATGCTGAAGAACTTCGGCATCGGCTACCCGCTGAACATGCCGTTCTTCATGGAACCGGCGCCGTCCCCCGACGGGTCGATCATCGCCTTCACGACGGCCAAGATGCCTCCCCTGCCCGACGATCTGTCCGGGCTCTTGCTGGTACGACGCGGCGAGTCCCGTCGCGTCGATCGGCTGCCGTTCGTCTTCGAGGACAAGTAGAGCCGCATCGCTCGAAGCGCCGCTCGACGGCGACGTGGGCGGCCTGGGCGCACGCGGCTACGCTGCTGCGATGCGCACACTGCTCGCCCTGTTCGCGCTCTGCGCCGCCGGTTCCGCGCCGGCGCAAGAGAACCCATCCGGTGCGGTCTCCAACGGCAAGCAGGCCGAGAACGCGGCCCTCGATGACGAGGGCTGGCCGCCCTACCGGAAGACGGACTACGGCGACGCGCTGCACTGGACCTACCAGGTAGGCCCGGACCTGAACATCGTGCAGAAGGGCGTCGCGGTGCGGGTCGACGGGGGAGAGGGCGGCCTGTCGCGCGGCCGGGCGTTCGTCGTCTACGACCTGGACACGCTGTCTCTCGCGGCGGCGTGGAGCGGAGAAGGCTTCATCGACTGGAAGGGCGTCGCGTTCGACGGCTCCCACAACTCGCACGCGAGCATCGTCGGAGAGGTCGCGGTGACCAACCCGGTCGGGCCCGGCTGGGCCAAGCCGGGCAGCGAGGACTTCACCGACGAGCGGTTCGTGGGGCGTGACGGACGACGCTTCGGCCCGATCGCGCGGGAGTGGGGCCAGTTCCGCGGCCGCCGGGACGTCGGCGGCCGCACGCTGCTCGAATACGACGTCGGCGGCACCCACGTGCGCGAGCTGCCGGGAGCCTTCGCTGTTGCCGACGGCTTCGTGTTCAGCCGAGCCATGGAAGTCGGGGCGAGCAAGGAACCGTTGCGCGTGCGCATCGGCCGAAGCTCACCGGGACAGGGCTACTCGATCCTGACCAGCGGAACGGACAGGCAGATCGGCAAGACGCAGATCGGCGGCCATGACGTGCTGGTGATCGAGCCCGGCACGCGGCCCGCGCGCGTGCTCGTCTTGTTCGGCGCGCCGGCCGAGGCACAGGCCGCGGCGATCGAAGGGAACGCGCTGCGACTGCCCCTGGAGTTCGAAGCGATGGACGCAGGTCCGGCGACCCACTGGCCCGCGACGGCGCGCTCCGAGGTGCAGCCCGGTGAGGAACAGGGCATCTGGACGATCGACGAGTTCACGCTGCCTGACCTGGAGAGCAACCCGTACCGAAGCTGGCTCAGGCTCGGTGCTTTCGACTTCTTCGCCGACGGCGAGCGGGCCGCGGTGTCGACTTGGAACGGCGACGTCTGGATCGTGTCCGGCGTCGATCAGCGGCAGGGCACGCTGACGTGGCGGCGGTTCGCGACCGGCCTGTTCCAGCCGCTCGGAGTCCGCGTCATCGACGACGTGATCCACGTCGGCTGCCGCGACCAGATCTGCGTGCTCGAGGACACCAACGGCGACGGCGAAGCCGATCACTACCGGTGCCTGAACAGCGACCACCAGGTCACCGAGCACTTCCACGAATTCGCGATGGGCCTGCAGACCGACGCGGACGGGAACTTCTACTACGCCAAGTCCGCACGGCACGCGAAGACAGCGCTGGTCCCCCACCACGGCACGCTGCTCAAGGTCTCGAAGGACGGGTCGACCACCGAGATCCTCGCCAACGGCTTCCGCGCTGCGAACGGCGTCTGCGTCAACGGCGACGGCACGTTCTACGTCACCGACCAGGAAGGCCACTGGACTCCGAAGAACCGCATCAACCGGGTCGTCCCCGGCGGCTTCTACGGGAACATGATGGGCTACCACGATCGCGAGTCCTCCGCCGACGAGGACATGGAGCAGCCGCTGTGCTGGATCACCAACGCGTTCGACCGATCGCCTGCCGAACTGGTCCGCGTGGAGGGCGACCGGTGGGGACTGCCCGACGGCGCGCTGCTCCAGCTCTCCTACGGGATGGGCCGCGCCTATCTCGTGCTCGAGGACGAGGTCGACGGAGCGCACCAGGGCGGGATGGTCGCCCTGCCCTTCGGTCCGTTCGCGACGGGCGTGATGCGAGGCCGATTCCACCCGGGCGACGGTCAACTCTACTGCTGCGGTCTCTACGGCTGGTCCAGCGCGCGCACGCGCCC
>JAQCBR010000217.1 GCA_027621295.1 Planctomycetota bacterium | reverse complement strand
GGGCGATCATTGCGCCCGAGACCGCCATCGTCATGTCCCACTGGGCGTCCCACGGGTCGCCCTGCATGCCGAGCCAGTCCGGGCCAGCATCCGGGTAGAAGGCGAGGACGACGGCCATCTCGAGGAGTTCGTAGGCGGCGCTGAAACCGAGGCAACAGCCGGTGACGAGCCAGAACACCGTGCCGCCGGGCACCATCCCGCGGCGTCGGATCAGCCACTCGCGGAGCAGGATGGCCGGCACGAAGCCCTGGAAGAAGTGTCCGAAGCGGTCGACCGGGTTGCGCCCGAACAGCTCGACGACGTAGTCGGGGACCGGCGCCTCCGAGAAGGTGTAGCGACCGCCCACGCACTGGATCAGGAAGAACCAGGTGAGCAGCGCGTAGGACAGGTCGCTGAAGCGGAAGAACCGCGTGCGCACCGCGAAGACCGCGAGGATGCCCGTCAGCGGCAGGACCTCGAAGGCCCAGGTCGCCGCGTCATGCGTTCCGGCGAACGACCACGCGGCGCCGGCCGCGCAGATCAGGCCGAGGACGGGGAGGAGGTCCTTCGATGAGGTTCGCATGGGGGCTTCTCCGTCACCGATTCTGCGGAGCTGTCGGCTCACCGTCGTCGGGAATCTCGACCCGGAGCGTCCGCCAGAACACGCGGTCGGGATCGTCGAACTCGACGACGAGCCTCAGCATGTCGGCGAGGCTCGGCTGCACTTCGCCGGCGAAGACCTCGGTGCCGTTGGCGGCGACGCGGACCGGTCGGTCGAAGTCGATGAGCCGCGGGTGCAGGTGCAGCGTGAGCTGCCGGACGTTCTTCGAGCGCACGTCGACCACGTTGTCCTCACCGAACCGGACCCGCGCGATCTGCCTCTCGCCGTCGGGGAGGTCCGGTCGGTCGAGCAGGCGGACCGCGTGGAAGCTGCCGTGGGGCAGGGGGCGGGTGGGGTTCCACGCGTGCTCGCGTCCCCATCTCGGGTTCGCGCCCGGGTTCGTCCACGCGAAGGTCCGTCCACCCTGGGCCCAGACGTCGCGGCGGTACAGATCCCGCGGACGGTCGGCGAAGAACGCGGCGGCCTTCGGGATCTCGTCGCCGAAGATCTCGTGGCCGCCCGCCTTCTCGACGAGGGTCCAGTCGTAGGCCGTGCGTTCGCCGAGCCAGTCCCGCATCCGCCGGTTGAAGACGTCGATCTCGTAGGGTTCGCGCTCGCCGAACGTGCCGTAGCCGGGGACGTTGGACAGGAGCGGCATCACGCCACGCTCGACGTAGTCGTAGCCGCCGCTCATCGGAGACACCGCGGCGAAGCGATCGGGCATCGTCAGCGCGCTGCGCCAGGTCAGGTGGCTGCCCATCGAGTGGCCGGTCAGGAACACGCGGTCGGGGTCGATGCGGTAGGCCCGACGCAGCTTCGAGATCAGCGACGTGACGACCGAGTTGCCGATCGCGCCCCATCCGCGCTCGGTCAGGGGTGCTGCCAGGATCGTGCCGTCCGCGTCGGCAGCCCGGCACCACGGGCGCAGCCCGGCGATCGCGGCTCGCTCCGCGTAGCCTGCGTCCATCGCACCGTTGCCGCCGTGGCCGACGACGAGGAGCGGGTGTTCGACGGCCGGGTCGAAGGGCTGCGGCAGGTAGAGCAGGAACGTCGTCTCGTAGTCGACGTGATCGCAGGCGAGCGGGATGCGGCCGACGATCTTCCCCGGGGGGATCCCCAGGTCTGCAATCTGCGCGCGCGGGGCTCTCAGCGCGCGCTCGAGCGTCGTCGGCGTGACCCCTCGCTCCGCGAGCCCTGCCGCCTCGGCATCGACGTCGAGTGCGGGATCGAAGCGCCGATCGACGAGCGCCTCCAGTTCGGCGGCGAGCGCCGCGTCGTCGAGGCGAGTCCGCAGGAACCGTTCGGCGCTCGGCAGGTTGTCGAGGTTGAGCCAGTCGACACCGCACGCGAGCTGCTCGGCCCAGAGCTTGACGCGGTTCGGTACCGCCCAGAACCGGATCTTGCGGCCGGCGGCGTGCGCGCGGGCGGCCATGTCCAGCAGGCGGCGGCGCTGGTCCGCGGGCATCGTTCCGTGGCCTGTCCACTGGAAGTGGTCCAGCCAGCTCGCGCTGAGGAGCGGGACCTCGTCCGGACCGAGGCCGCGTTCGACGTCTCCGAACCAGCCGTCGACCGCGCAGAGCCGCTCTTCCTCGGCGAGAACGAGGTCGTCTGGCGCGGCACCCGACAGCACCGCGAGGACGGGTCCGGGCTCCCGGCCGTCCGGTCCGAACCGGGTCAGGATGTCGGCGAAGGCCTGGAGCTCGCTCCGGACCGCGTCCCACGTCGGGCGTCCGCCCGACTTGAAGTCGATCAGCAGCTGGAACTCGAGCGGGCCGTCGCGGTGCACGCGGCCACCCTGCTCGGCGATGCGCGCGCGGAGCGGCTCCAGGTAGAGGGCGCGCAGGGTTCGTTCGGGCGAGCAGTCCTGCCGGTCGTGTGCGACGAGCACCTCGCCGTCGACGAGCCACACATCGGCTTCGACCGAGCAGAAGCCGCGCTCGACGGCACCGAGCAGCGGTCGAGAGTGCATGTAGTCGTTGTGCGCATGCGCGTGCACCAGTGCCTGAGCGGTGCCGGGCGTCGCGAACGCCGCTGCGAGGACGAGGCCGAGAGCGAGGCGGACCATGGGGTGAGCGTGCCCGTTGGCGGTGTGCGTGGGAAGTCGCGGCGCACGCCCCTCGGGCGGGACGGACTATCATCCGGCGCATGCGGCACGCGATCGCAGGTCTGGTCGTCGCCCTGGCGGCATGTTCGTGCGCGACTCGCCCCGGCGGACTCCAGCCCGGACCCGGAGCACGGGTCCTCGTGAAGACGGCGCACCTCCCGTCCGGCGAACCCTGGTACGCGCGCTGGGCGGACCACACATGGTTCGACGTCCGCAGCGAAGGGGAATGGTGGCGGGTCGAGGTGCTCGGACCGTGGTCGGGCGTGTGGAAGCAGGCGCTCGCCGCGGAGGACGCGTACGCCGACGTCCGCTGGGGGCGCGAGGCCCACGTGCTCGCCGACATCGGTGAGCCGGACGCCGCGCGCATCGCGGCCGAGGTCCTCGCGAAGGCGGAGGGCTACCCGTTCGCCGACGGCTACGAAGCGTGGCCTGGTCCGAACAGCAATACGTTCGCGGTCTGGCTGTCGCGCGAGGTCGAGGGGCTCGAATTCGATCCGTACTCGACCGCGGTCGGACGCGGCCACCGGGGTTGGATCGGCGCGGGCAGGAATCCTGCCGGCGACGGGGTCGAGATCACCACGCCGCTCGTCGGCGTCGAGGCCGGCCTGCTGCACGGCGTGGACGTGCAGATCCTCGCGTGGACGGTGGGCGTCGGGATCTGGCCGCCGGCGATCCGACTGCCGTTCCTCCGCGGGTTCCCGGGCGGCTGGTCGGCGGGGCCCGCGGTGCCTTCGGATCGAGCTTCCGCAGCGAAGTGACGACTCCGCTCGCTGCTCCGGACCCGGTTCGTGGCAGGATGCCGGCGCCCCAGCGGAGAACTTCGATGCACAGACTGCCGATCCTCTTCGTCCTGTCCTGTGGTGCCGTCACCGCCCAGGGAGTCCAGGTGTCGGTCGCAGCCGACTCGGCGGTCGGTGTCGTCGCCCAAGTCGGTGCGCAGGCCGCCCACGACGCGGTGGCCCCCGGCACGGCGATTGGGCGCTACCCGCAGAACCTCGACCTCTCAGCGCGGATCCAGACGCCCGAGTATGCGTCCTCGGTCACGTTGTCCTACCCGCAGCCTGCGGGCAGCAGCGTCGCGATCCTGCACCGGTCGTACGCCAGAGGCGCGGCGACGACCCACGCCGGGACGTCGAGCGCGGCTGCGCCGACCGGCGCGGGCCAGGGAGCCTGCTCGTTCCTGGTCACCGTGACCGGCGCTCCGGGGACCACCGGCGACCTCGTGCTGTCCTGGCACGGGTCGGCCGACGCGGGCTGCCGGATGAACGGCGCGCTCGACGTCGGCGCCGACGGCACCGTCGAGTGGACCGGGGGCGTCGGCTACCTCGGCCACCGAGCGCGCGTCTCCCTCGGCAGCAGCCCGCTCGTCGCGCGCGTGACGATCGACGGTGAGGCTCGCGGCACCGGGAACAGCGCGGACTTCGTCGACGTCTTCGTCGACTGCTTCGTCCGGTTCGAGGTCGACCAGACCTCGTCGTGCAACTTCTCGATCTACGGGCAGAGCTGCGGGCCGGTGCTGACCGGGGCCGCGCAGACGATCAACGGGCGCCACGTCCTGACGATGTCTCTGGCCGGCGGTTTCCCGAACGCGCAGGTCCTGGCGATCGCAGGCGACCAACAGTTGGCTCTCCCCCTCGGGCTCCAGTGCTTCCTGCACTCGAACCTCGAGTATGCGCAGGTGCTGAGCACGAACGGCGCCGGCGCCGCGCAGGACGTCCATTCGATCCCCTCGACGGCGACCGGCACCCTCTACTTCCAGATGCTGCCGATCGATGTGCAGGGCGGGCAGGTCGTGCTGCGCGCTACGAACGGCGTGCAGCTCGACTGCGTGCGCTGAAGGGGCCGGTCAGCGGGAGCGGCGGATCATCGACATCAGCCGGTCGAACAGGCGGATGCGCGGCTCGGTTCTCGCGGGCTGCGCGGCTGCGGCGGCGTGCGGCTCGGGCCCGCGGGCCGGCGGGGCGTCGGGT
>JAQCBR010000216.1 GCA_027621295.1 Planctomycetota bacterium | reverse complement strand
CGGGATGAGCGCGCGGGATCTCGTCCGGGGTCTGCTGGAGGCCGTCGACCCGTTGGGGGTCGGACTCCCGGAGGGCGTGCGTTGATCCGAGCCTGGCTGCTCCTCGTCGTTGCACTCTGCTGCGTCGACGCCGCACGTGCCCAGACGCAGCGCGCTTCGCTGTCGGTCGGCGGTGCTGCGAGCGATTCGATCCAGGTCGCCGTGCGCACCGTCTCGCCGAGCGCCCGCCCGGGCGGGCACGGATTCGCCCGTGTCGACCTCCACAACCCGGGGAAGCAGGCGCAGGTCGTCGACGTCAAGGTCGATGAGCGCTGGTCCCAGTCCTACTCGGCCCAGCAGCGCGCGGAGCTGGAGCCCGACGGTCGGGTGCGGCTCTACCTGCCGATCCGCCACGTCGAGTACCAGGCCCAGGTCAGCGCCAGGGTCGACGGCGGGAGGTGGTACTCGGTCGGCGTGCCGATCACGGGGCCGAGCGGGGACGGGGTGTCGGTCGGAGTCATCGCCGCGCCGGGGTTCGACGTCTCGGGCTTCGAGTCGGTCCTCGACCGGCTGTTGAGGACCATGCCGGGTCCGGTCGTGACCTCCGGCACTCCGAACCGTGTCGAGCAGATCGCTGAGCTCCGTCCGGACGAGCTCCCGCCGACCTGGGACGGTCTGTCCGGCTTCGACCTGATCGTCGTCGACGCCCGCCGCGGAGGGATCGACGGATGGGGGCAGAGCGTCGTGCGTGACTACCTGCGGACCGGCGGCCACGTGCTGGTGCTCGGCGCCGACGCGCTCGACGGTGGGCCGCTCGCGGATGTGCTCTCGGGTCAGCCGCTGGCGCAGGGGTTCGGGGATGCGCTCGGCGTGTCGGCGGCCGACGCAGAGGGGCTTCCCGGCGATCCGGCTGCCGTCGCCCGCATCTCGCGCTGGCTGATCCGGCCGGACGGCCCGCTCGCGCGCGGTGCGCGCCCTGTCTCGGGTCCCCTGCCGCCGGAGATGTTCCGACCGATCGAGATCCCGGGCGTCGGCGACGTTCCCCACCGCGCCTACCTCGCGGTGCTGCTGCTGTTCGGCGTGCTGGTCGGGCCGGTCAACTACCTGGTGCTCAGGCGGCGTCGACAGCTCGGCTTCATGCTGTTGACGGTCCCGGCACTCGGCCTCGTGACGACGGCGATCCTCTTGTCCTACGGCCTGCTCCGGGACGGCCTCGGGCTGCACGGCGCGGCGCGCTCGCTGACGATCCTCGACCAGGAGCGGCACGAGGCCGTCTGCTGGGAGGGACGCACGGTGTTCGCCGGGCTGTCGCCCGCATCGCTGAAGCCGCGGCCGACGACGTCGTTCGACGTGACGGCCGTCCTGCAGTCGAACGCGCAGAGCCAGGGCATCCTGCTCGCGTTCGACGGCGGGGTGGTGGACGGATCGGCGGTCCCGCCGCGCACGCCGGTGACGTTCGGTGTCGCGAGCTCCACGACGGAACGCGCGCGGCTCCGCTTCGAACGCCTCGAGGCCGGCGGGTTCGAGGTCCTCACCAGCGACGGGCTGCAGCCGGTGCCTGGCCCGCGCCATATCGTCCTCCGGACGGCCGAGGATGCCTACTGGCTCCAGGGGGCGGACGGCCGCATGGAGTCCACCTCGGCCGCCGAGGCCGAGGACGTCGTCCGCAATCTTCTCGCCGGCTTCGACGGCCGGGCGATGCCGCTCGATCCGAGCTTCCCCGGAGAAGGGTTCCAGCTCGGGAGCACGTTCGGGAAGGGCGGGGCTGCTCAGGGACTGCGCCGCGCGGCGTCGGGCGATCGCGTCCCGGTCGGCTGTTACCTCGCGGTGGTCCTCCGCCCCGGTTCGCTCGACGACCTCGGGCTCGTCGGCGAGGACGCCGGACACCACATCGTGCTCGGCCGGCTCGGCCGGGAGGACATCGTTGACTGAGTCGCTGCTCGAGGTGCGGAACCTCTGCCGTTCGTTCGGCTCGATGCGGGCGGTGGACGACGTGTCTTTCGTGCTCGAGCGGGGCCGGATCTACGGGTTCATCGGCCCGAACGGGGCCGGCAAGACGACGACCATGCGGATCCTCGCGACGCTCGACGTCCCCGATTCGGGAGACGCGGTGCTCGAGGGTCTGTCCGTGCTCGTCGAGCCGCGGAAGGTCCGCGACCGCGTCGGCTTCATGTCCGACCAGTTCGAGCCGTACGCGAACCTCGACGTCCTCCAGTACCTGGACTTCTTCGCGCGCGCCTACGGTCTGCGCGGCCGCGAGCGGATCGATGTGGTCCGCTCGGTCGCGTCGTTCTGCGGCCTCGACTCGTTCGCGACCCGACCGGCCACCGGCCTCAGCAAGGGTATGGGGCAGCGGCTCCACCTCGCGAAGACGCTGCTGCACGACCCGTCGCTCCTGATCCTCGACGAGCCGGCGTCGGGGCTCGACCCGCGCGCGCGGATCGAGTTCCGCGCGCTGCTGCGCGAGCTTTCGGCGGCCGGGAAGACGATCCTGATCTCGTCGCACATCCTCGCCGAGCTGTCCGAGACCTGCGACGGCGTCCTGGTCATCGAGCAGGGGCGCCTGATGGCGTCCGGCAAGATCGGCGACATCGCGCGGTCCGTGCGCGATCGGCACCGGATGCGCATGCGCGTGCTCGGCGAGGTGGAGCACGCGCAGCGTTTCCTCGTCGTGCAGCCGCAGGTCCACGAGGTCCGCGTGGTCGAGACGAGCGTCGAGTTCGAGTTCGCCGGGGACGACGAAGCCGCCGCGGAGCTCCTGGCGCGCGCGGTGGCCGGCGGACTGCGCATCGTCGAGTTCGTCGCGCAGGGCGCCAACCTCGAGGAGATCTTCATGACGACGACGCGCGGGAGGCTGTCATGAGCACCGTGGCCGACCGGTCCCTCGGCTTCTTCGAACGGCTCAGCGATCGGGTCAGCCCGATCCTGGTGCGCGAGCTCCAGCAGGCCGTGACGGCTCGGGCCTTCGCGGTCACGCTCGGCGTCGCCAGCCTCGTCGTGATGATGATGGCGGTGGCGTTCACCTGGACCGACTCGTCGTGGCGGGGCGGAGAGCTCGGGCGCGACGCGTTGGGCTGGTGCGTGATCTGCCTGGCTCCGATCGCCGTCGTCGTCGTCCCGCTCCAGTCGTTGACCGGGATGCGCCAGGAGGTGGTCGGTGGGACGGCCGAGCAGCTGCTGCTGACGAAGATCCGTCCCTCGCGCGTCGCGCTCGGCAAGGTGGCCGCGGGCCTGGCCCAGTTCACGGTCTACCTCGGGGTCTTCGCGCCGCTGTTCGGACTGGCCTACCTGCTCCGTGGGGTCAGCTTCGGCTCGATCCTGCTGATCCTCTACTTCGGCGTCCTGTCGAACATCGCGGCGACGGCGTTCGCGGTGGCGATGGGCTCGCTCGGCAAGCGCCGGAACCAGCAGCAGGCCGCGCAGGCTCTTGCGTCGATCGTGCTGTTCTCGACGTCGACGGGGCTGATGGGCGGGGGCTACGAGCTGATCCGTGAGTTCGATCAGCTGCTCCGTGCGCCGGAGTTCTGGCCGGTCGTGCTCACGGTCACGGTCACGTTCGTGCTCGGCACGTGGCTCGCGGTCCTGGTCGCGACCGCCGTGCTGTCGCACCCGTACGAGAACCGTTCGACGCCGTTCCGGGTGTTCGGCGTGGGCGCGTTGGCGGTCGGAGCGCTATGGCTCCTGTTCGTCATGGACAGTGGCAATCGGCCGGAGTCCGCCGGCTACCTGTCGGCGCTGCTGGCGCTGCTGCTCTTCCCGATCTGGCTCTGGGCGCCGTGCGAGGAGGAGGCGCTGTCTCCGCGGGTGCGCAGCTACGTGCCGCTTCGTGCCGGTCTTCTGGTCGCGCCGTTCCTGCCGGGCGGTGGCAGGGGACTCCTCTACGCGGTCGTGCTCGCAGCGCTCGGCGTCGCGCTCGCGACGGCTCTGCCCTTCCTCTCGACGGGCGTGGTCCACCGGAGCGCCGAGTATGCGACCGCGGCCTGGCTCTACGCGCCGTTCGCGGGAGGGCTCGCACGCGCGATCCGGGGGCGCCTCCCGGAAGGGAAGCGCTGGTCGGTCGTCACGTTCACGACGACGGTGATCCTGTTCTTCGTGTTCGCGCTCGGTGCCCAGGTGGTGCTGATCTTCAGCCGCTACGCGAGTGCTTCTTCGTGGAACGTGCTCCACATCTTCAATCCGTTCTGGACCGTGTTCGACGGCGGGCCGGGCTGGTTCCACATCGCGGCGCTCGTCGTGGTCGCGGGGCTGCTGCTCCTCGCCGGGCTGCCGTCGATCTTCCGCGGCATGAGGGAAGTCGCGCGCGCCGCGGCGGATCGGAGGGCGCTTGTCGACTGACGCGGTCCGAGAGGCCGGTCGCTGGCGCCTCCGGGTGCCCCGGCGTCGCCTCGGCGGACTCGCCGGGGACCGGCTCGGCCGCGGTCTGGGGTCGTCGGTCGAGTTCGAGGACCATCGCGCCTACCAGCCCGGCGACGATCCGCGCCACGTCGACTGGCGGGCTTTCGCGCGCACCGATCGGCTCGACGTGCGCCGCTACCGGGAGGAGGTGTCCCCGGACCTCGACGCCGTCGTCGACACCTCCGCGTCCATGGGGGTCACCGCAGAGAAGGCCGCCACCGTGCGCGCGCTGTGCCAGGCCGTCGAGCGGTGGGCCGCGCACGCGCGCGGCCGTGCGCGGGTCCTGGCCGCCGGC
>JAQCBR010000057.1 GCA_027621295.1 Planctomycetota bacterium | reverse complement strand
GCGAAGTGGAGGTCCTCCTCCATCTGGCGGAAGCTCGGCATGTTCATGCCCTGGATGTGCAGGTAGCCGAGGCGACCGTCGGAAAGCTCCTCGACGCGGGCGCGATTGGCGGCGACCCACTCGTCGTAGAGCAGACCGCGCACCGAGGCGACCGGGCGGATCGAGACCTCTCGCGCCTCGCCGTCGGCGCCGACGACGCTGACCAGGATCGGCCGGTCGTCGTCCCGGGTCATCGCGGTGGGGAGGTTCGTGTCCGGCCCGACGGCTGCCCCGTCGATCGCCAGGATGCGCTCGCCGACCTCGACCCGACTCCGGGCCTGTGCTGCCGGACCTCCCGGGATCACCGAGGACACCAGGAGGCCAGGACCCCGGTCCGTCGCGGAGAAGCGCAGGCCCAGGTGCCAGGTCGTCGGACTCCACCCCTCCGACCGCGAGGGCGAAGGAAGCGGATCACCGCCGCCGCGGTGCCCCATGTGCGAAGCGTTCAGCTCACCGAGCATCATGTTCATCAGCTCGGAGAACTCGGCGCGTCCGAGGCACTGGCCTGCGGCGTCCCGGTACTTGGTGCGGATCGCCTCCCAGTCCCGGTTGTTCATCGCCGGGTCGTAGAAGCGATCCCGCATCGCGCGCCATCCCTGGTCGAACGCGATCTGGCGGAGTTCGCGCCAGTCCAGCGTCCGACGCACGGCGAACGAGAAACGGGTCGCCTTGCCCTTCGCGTCGAGAGCTGCCGGGACGCCGCCGAAGGTCCCGACGAACTCTCCGTCTCCGGCGACGCGGCTCGCACCTCGCGGGAGTTCATCCCCGACCCGCGTGGGCTGACCGGGGTTCGGGAAGTCCACCGAGAACGCACCGCGCTTGCCGTCGACCGAGGCCTCGAAGTAGAGCTTCTTGCCGCCGTCACCCCAGACGAGACCCCGCTCGTAGGAGTCGGGGATCGAGATGTGTGCGATCCGATCGTGGATGCCTTCGAAGTCGATCCGGACCGCAGCCGGGTCCCCGAATCCGTCGGCGCGCACCGCGTCCTCGGGCTCGGACTCGCTCGGCATGTCCTCCGGAGTGTCCTGGCCCGTGGACCGGTCCTCGCCCGCACCGCCACCCTTGGGCTTCGCCTTGCCCTTCTTCATCGCGTCGAGCGCCTCGGCGAGCTTCCGATCGCGGTCGGTGGCCTCCGACACATCCCGGGTCAGCGTGACGATGTGGATGTCGGCCTCGTCTCCGTCCCGACGTCCGACGAACGCGATCCGGCTGCCGTCGGGCGACCAGACGGGGTTGCCCTCGTTGTCCGGGTGACGGGAGAGGTTGTAGGGAGGCGCCGAAGCGTCGACGGGAACCACGTAGACGTCGGAGTTGTAGTCGGCGTCGCTGGTCGAGTAGCAGAGCCACCGGCCGTCCGGAGACCAGTCGAAGTCCGGGGCATCCCACGTGTCGACGAGAACCCTGGGCTCGCTGCCGTCACTTCCCATCACGCAGAGCGCGGTATCACGGAGGAAGGCGATTCGCTCGCCGGTCGGGTCCAGACCGAGCCGCGACTCGACGGCGACGTCGTCGGTGATCCGTTCCACCGAGATGGTCCCGCGGCCCTCCAGCCACCAGATCCCGTCGGCCTCGTCCAGCGTGGCGCGCCACACGTCGACTTCACCGTCCGCATCGCTGGTGAAGAACAGCTGACGACCATCCGCGCTGAACAGCAGGTCCGACTCGCGATGGGGCGTGGCCGTCACGCGCCTCGGCTCCCGGAGGACCCGGTCCATCACGTAGAGATCATGGCCGGCGACGAACGCGATCTGCTTGCCGTCCCGCGTGAAAGCCACGTCGGTCGCGTCGTCGATGCGCTGTCGCTCGACCGGGTCCGCAATCTCGTCGCCCGTCGCGCGGAGCTCGAGCGCCTGGATCGAACCCGTCGCTACGTCGAGTTGCTGGACGTCGAACCTACGACGGAAGACGAAGGTGCCACCGTCCCGAGACGCAGCCGGATAGACGACGCCGTCATCACTCCCGTCTTCGAGGCCGACCTGCGTCAAGCGCTGGACGGAACCGTCGGTCAGATTCCGGCGGTAGAGGTCGAACGTCCCGTCCGGGTCGCTCACGTAGTCGAGGAACGCCCCGTCCCGGCTGAAGCGTGGCCACAGATGCGAGACGTTCATGAAGTCCGGCTGGTCCTCGTCCAGCCTCGACAGCGCGGGCGGCGTCACCGTCAGATCCGCGATCCACAGCTGCTCCGCGGCGGCGCCGCGGTAGCCCTTGCGGACCCAGCTCGCGCGTCCCCGCGTGAACGCCAGCCGGGTTCCGTCCGGGGAGAGCGCCGCATCCCGGACACCGACGTCGAGGAGCATCTTCCTCGGCCCCGTTCCGTCCAGCCGCTGCACGAAGACCCGACCCGCCTCGGTGCCGAACGGGGAGCGGTCGGTCGACTGGAGCAGGAGCACGGACTCGCCGTCGGCGGTCCAGCCGAGCAGCGTCTTGCCGTCGGAGTCGAACGTGATCTGCCGCGGAGCGCCGCCGTCGATCGAGACGGTGTAGACCTGGGTCCGCCCGTCGCGCTGGCTCTCGAACGCAACCTGCGAACCGTCCGGAGACACGACGGGACGCGCGTCGTCCCCGGGATGCAACGTGAGGCGACGTGCCTGACCGCCGTCGATGCCGGCGCGCCAGATTTCGCCCTGCCACGCGAACAGCAGGATCTCACCCGCCGGGTCGATCGCGAGGTCTCGCGCCATCCGGATCGGCGGGCCGACGGGCTCCTGGCCGCGGCAGGTCGCCGGGATCACACAGCCGAGGAGCGGGGAGAGCAGGGAAAGGAGGACGAACGTCCTCATCGTGTGCGGATGGTCCATCGGGCGTTCGGTGTACCCGACCCGGCGGGCCTCTCCCAGAGCGCGGAGCGGCGGTCGCCATCGAACCCGGCGTGGACGCGGCCCCACGGTGTCGTTCCGATGGGGCGATGCACCCTTCCCCGAGCAAGCTGGTCAGGACTTGGATGACCGCGAGCCTCTCGCTCCTCGCAGGTTGCGTGGGCATCGGCAGTCGAACCGAGCCGCTCCGGGTGGTGACCTACAACATCCGCCACGGTGAGGGCATGGATCGCGTGCTGGACCTGGACCGGACCGCTGCCGTGCTGCGGGAACTCCGACCCGATGTGGTCGCGCTGCAGGAGGTCGACTGCGGTGCGCGTCGCTCGGGCGGTGTCGACCAGGCGGCGCAACTCGGCGAGCAGCTCGGGATGCAGCACGCGTTCGGGTCGTTCATGGACTACCAGGGCGGGCAGTACGGCTGCGCGATCCTGTCGCGGTTGCCGATCCTGCAAGTGGAGCCCCTCCGCCTCCCGGATGGCAACGAACCGCGCGTGGCGCTCCGCGTCGACGTCGAGACGCCGAACGGCGAAGTCGTGGCGTTCGTCTGCGTGCACTTCGACTGGGTCGACGACGATCGCTTCCGGTTCGCCCAGGCCAGCGTGACGGCGGATCACCTTGCGTCGATCGGAGGTCCCGTCGTCGTGCTGGGGGACTTCAACGACCAGCCCGGGAGCCGAACGCTCGCGCTGTTCGAGGCGGGAGCCCGCGCGGCGTGGTCCGAGACGACTCCGACGTTCCCGTCCTCGGGCCCCGAGATCGCGATCGACCACGTCTTTGCGAGTCCGGCGGCGCGCTGGACCGTAGGACGAGCGGTGGTCGTCGAAGAACCCCTCGCGTCGGACCACCGCCCTGTGCTCGTGTTGCTCCACGGACCGATGCGATGACGCGGGCCGCGCTGCGCCTCCTGTACGTCGAGCCGTTCGACGCGGGCTCCCATGCGGGATTCGGAACGATGCTGGGCCGGCACGCAGGCTTCGACCTGGTCGCGTGGAGGATGCCCGGGCGCCATTGGAAGTGGAGGATGCGGGGTGCCGCGCTGTGGTTCGCCGAACGCGAACCGGATCCCGGGCCCGTCGACGCCGTGTTCGCGAGCTCCTACACGCCGCTCGCCGACCTCTGCGCGCTGCGCCCGGACATCGCGCGCGTGCCACGCGTGCTCTACTTCCACGAGAACCAGTGGGCGTATCCGGACAGGACCCGGCAGGAGCGTGACAACCACCTCGCGTTCACCCAGGTCGTGAGCGCCGCGGCGGCGGACCTGTGCCTCTTCAACAGCCAGCACAACAGGGACACGTTCCTGCGCGCGACGCGCGACTTCGTCGCCCGGATGCCCGACGCCCGGCCGACGGCCACGGTCGATGCGCTGGCGAGGCGGTGCGAGGTCCTGCCGATCCCCGTCGCGGCTCCGTCCCGCGCCGCTGCTGACGCGCCGCTGGACGGAACGCTGCTGATCCTCTGGAACCATCGATGGGAGCACGACAAGCGGCCGGAGGCGTTCTTCGCGGCGCTGGCCGCGTTGGCGGAGCAGCGCGTGTCTTTCCGGGTCGCGGTCTGCGGGCAGGCGTTCGGCGAGGCTCCCCCGGTCTTCGCGGCAGCGCGAGATCAGCTCGGAGAGCGCGTGTTCCACTGGGGCCCGATCGAGGATCGCGAGCGCTACGAGGACCTGCTCTCGCGCTGCGACGTGGTCGTGTCGACCGCCGCGCACGAGTTCTTCGGCGTCTCGATCCTCGAGGCCGCGCTCGCCGGCTGCCGTCCGCTGGTGCCCGACCGGCTCGCCTATCCGGAGACGATCCCTGCCCGCTTCCGCTATCGGGATGACCGAGACCTGACGTCTCGGCTCCGGGCATGGAGCGAGGAGCGCGCGGCGGGGCATGCGATCCGGCTGGGCGAGCGCCCGGAATTCGCGCGACGCTTCCTGCCGAGCCGGGTCCTGCCAACCCTCGAGGGTCGGCTCCGGGACCTGATCGACGGGCGCCCGCCGCATTCGCGCTCGGTCGCGGGCTACGCGCCGCTCGACGGCACGCCGCGGTAGATCTCCGAGAACCGGTCGTAGTTCGACGCGATGGTGGCCACCGGCGTCGGCGCCAGAGTCGCCAGGGGCGCGGGATCGTCGATGAGTTCCTGCAGCAGCTCCGACAGGGCCACGGGGTCTCCCGCCGGGAACTGGAAACCGTTCTTCCCGGGCTCGACCACCTCGGTCATGCCGCCGAGCGCGGAGACCGCGACGGGCACCCCAGCCTCGAAAGCCTCGAGCACGACGAAGGGAGTGTTCTCGTACCAGAGCGAGGGCACCACCAGCAGGTCGGTCTCCGCCATCACTCGATCGAGCTCGCCGTGCTCGAACGGCCCCGGGAAGCGGATCCGCGGTTCGTCGCCCGCCGCCCTCCGCACACCGTCGATGTAGTCCTGGAACATCGACTCGTCCGTGCGCCCATGGACCGTCAGCGTCCATTCCCCGCGGAGGCGGAGCACGGCTTCGACGAGGACATGGAGCCCCTTCCAGGGCGACAGCACGCCGGCGAAGGCGAGGCGCAGCGGACGCCGCGGGCGCTCGATGCCGGGGAGCCGTCGGACGCGCCCAGGTTCGAGCCCGTAGGGGATGACTTCGATCCGCGACGCATCGAAGCCGTTCGCGACGAACATCGACGCGAGGAACCGGGACGGGGCGATGACAGCATCCACCCGCGCGAGCCGCGCGAGCAGTTCGTCCTTCCGCCGCACGACGGCGAGCCACTGGGCGACCCGGTCCGGACGGTGGGGCGGTCGACGCAGCGCGTCCGCGGCGCCCAACGCGACGTCTCCGAGGTCGTCGGGCAGGGCCAGCTGGGGGAACTCACAGTCGATGCAGCCCCGACCGCGGTCCGGCGGACCGTCACACAGAGCGCCATCCGGTCGGAGCAGCGTGAAGCGTGGGCACAGGAACCAGAAGTCCATCAGATGGACGACGGTCCGCAGACCGCGCTCGACGGCCCGATCGATCAGGTCGACGCCGAGGCGACGGAGGTGGAAGAAGTGCACGGCGTCCGGCTGGACGTCGGCCAGCACCTCGTCGAATCGCGCCGCGACGACGGGATTGTGGTAGTCCAGCAGGACCCGGTTCGCGGACATCCCCTCCCAGTGGCGGAGGCGGGGCGTGCTGAGACCTTCGTAGGGTTCGTCGCGGAACCAGTAGGGCGGATCGTCACGCCATACCCAGGGATCCAGCGAGAGCACCACGACTTCGTCGCCCCGGCGGGTCGCCTCCCGAGCCGTCGCGCGGCAGTACTGCTCGGTGCCGGAGTGGCACTGCGGGAAGTACTGGTGGACCACGAGCAGGAGCTTCACGGGTGAGCAGGATACGCCGCGCGGTCCTCGGGCGAACGGACGTTCTCCGCGTGCGGCGTAGCCGTCCAGGTGCGAGCACGACGAGGGTTTCTCGATCCAGAGTTAGGATGCGTAGGCATGAAGCCGTTCACGCGACTCAGGCACTCCCTCCGCGCCGCCGCGATCGGCGGCCTCCTCTGCTTGCCCGCCTTGGGGCAGGAGCTCGCTCCGGTCGCCCCGACCGAACGCCCGCTCCTGTTCCGGATCGAGAGCGATCCGCCGTCGTACCTGTTCGGAACGATCCATCTGCCCGACGAACGCGTGACCACGCTCCATCCGGCAGTCGAACGGGCACTCGACGAAGTCGACGCGTTCTACGCGGAGCTTCCGCTCGACCAGGCGTTCGGCCCGGGGACCCTGCGACAGCTGACGCTCCCCGGGCGCGAGACGCTCGATGACGCGCTCCCACCCGAGCTGTACCGCCGGGTCGAGGCCGCGTTCGCCGAGGTCGGACTGCCGTTCGCGATGATGCGACGCCTGAAGATCTGGACCGTCGCCGTGCAGCTCCAGCTCCTCGATCACATGCAGACCCTCGCCGCCGGGAAGGCTCTGGACCAGGTCCTCTACGACCGCGCCCAGGACGATCTGCTGGAGGTGGGGGGGCTCGAGGAAGTCGGCGAACAGCTCGAGGTCTTCGACGGCCTCGATCGTTCCCAGCAGGTCGAGATGCTGCGTCAAGCGCTGGTCGAGCGTGACGCGGCCCGCCGCGAGGATCGCGATCCGCTCGAGGAGCTCATCCAGCTCTACCTGGACGGAGACGTCGAGGCGCTCGCACAGCAGGGAGCCAACGGAGTCTCCGGCGAACTCGGCGAGGAGCTGATCGAGAGACTGCTCCACGTGCGGAATCGCCGGATGGCCGAGCGGATCGATGCACACCTCGCGGGACGGGCTTCGGTCCCGGCTTTCTTCGCGGTGGGGGCCGCCCACCTCGGTGGACCGACCGGCATCCTTGCGCTGCTGAGAGCGCGGGGCCACGAGGTCACCCGACTGCCCGAGACCGTGGAGTCGGTCGAGGCGCGGATCCGAGAGCTCGAAGTGCAGCTCGAGAAGCAGCGACGACGGCTGGCCGAGTTGAAGCGCGCGGGCTGAGCCCCGCCTCACGCGGCAGGCGCGATGAGGATCGGAACGTTCGCCTCCAGCGCGTGGGCGACCGCCTGCTCGAGGACTCCCACGGCGTGCCGGGCGAGACGCCGCACGTCGGCGTTGGGCTCGTCGTCACCCGCCCAGAGGAGCACGTCGAACGGCGTCCCACCCAGGACGTTCTCGCGGACGTGGGCGAGCTGCCCTCCGAGACTCCCCGTCGAACCGGCCTGGACCTCGTGCCCGTCCGGGAGCGGGCAGAGGAAGGTGAAGTCGAAGTAGCCGCCGCCGCCGCCGGGCAGCCAGAACTCGGGGACGAGGATCTGCGGGTAGGGATTGCCCGCGAAGCCCGCCTCGGCCTGTTCGACCCAGGCTGGATCGAGCTCGGGGCGCGGCGGCAGGAGCCCGGAGGCCGACTCGGGCCGCTTCTGGACGAGGAGCAGCTTGAGCGCCCGGAGTGCATCCACCGCGACGCGGAAGCGCTGTGGCTCGTTCTCGACGCGCTCGTCCCATCGAAGGGGTTTGGACAGATGGCCGGCGGACACGAGTCCGTCCGAGAGCCAGGTCCGCCACGCCTCGATCTGCGCCGAGACGTCGGCGGTGCTCGGCCGCTCGCCGACCGGCGCCGCGGCGGCCAGGGCGGGCGCGAAGTGCGCGGTCAGGGGGCCGACGAAGAGTTCGACTTGCACGGGAAGCGATCGCTCGGGTTCAGGCCAGGAAGCCCGCCAGCGGCTCCTTCGAATCGGCGAAGGACGCGGCGTCGACACCGCAGGCGTGCAGGATCGACAGGTAGAGGTTGGCGGCCGGGGTTTCCTTCGGGAAGGTCAGGTGCCTCCCGCCGCGAATCCGACCGCAGCCGCCACCGAGCACGACGAACGGCAGGTCGTCGTGGTTGTGGCGATTGCCGTCGCTGATCCCGGAGCCGTGGACGACGATCGACTCGTCGAGCAGGCTGCGCCCTTCCTCGACGCGTGTCCCGGTCAGCCGATCCACGAAGCCAGCGAGGCAATCGATCTGGAAGCGGTCGATCTTCGCGATGCGTTCGAGCTTCGACGCGTCCCGGCCGTGATGGGAGAGCTCGTGGTGCCCCTCGGGGGCTCCGAGGAAGCGGTGGCTACGGTTGCTTCCCGCGTTGCCGAGCATGAAGGTCGCGATCCGCGTCCGGTCGGTCTCGAACGCGAGTGCGAGCAGATCGTAGAACGTCCGGACGCGACCGGCGAAGCCGGCGTCGCGGTGCTGTTCGAGCACGTCCGGCGACGCGGTCCGCGCGAGGTCCCTCTCCTCGGCGTCCTGGCGTTGGATGCGCCGCTCGATGTCGCGGACCGCGTCGCCGTACTCGTCGAGTTTCTGCTGGTCGGCGGTGCCGAGATCCCTGCGGAGACGGACGAACTCGCCGCGGGCTGCGTCGAGCACGCTGCGGAGTCGATTCCGAGCCCTGGCCGCCGCGGCTCGTGAGAGCTGGACATCCGGATCGCCGAAGAGGCGCGTGAAGATCGCCCGTGGGTCGGTCTCCTTCGCCATCGGCGTCGACTCGGTCCGCCAGGACACGTTGTTCGAATACGCGCAGCTGTATCCCGAGTCGCAGACGCCCGCCGCACGTCCACCTTCGAGCCCGACCTCCAGACTCGCGAACGAAGTCGCCGCACCGACCTCCGTCGCGAGGACCTGGTCGATCGACACGCCTGCGCGGATCTCCGCACCGCCTGTCTTGAACGGGTGACTGCAGGTGAGGAACGACGCGGCGGACCGCGCGTGGTCGCCGGGGCCGTCGCCGTGGGAGCGACCGCCGTCGATCGTCAGGCCGGACAGGACCGTCAGCGCACTGCGGTGGGGCGCAAGGGGTGCGAGGGTCGGCGAGAATCCGTCCTCGAGCCTCGGACCCGGGAGTCGCCAGGCGTCGACGTGCATGCCGTTCGGCGCGAACACGAAGAGCACCCTCGGCACGCGGCGCGGCGCGGGCGCCGCACGTCCGGCGGGAGCCATCGCCTCGAGCCAGGGCAGCGCGAGGCTCGCGCCGGCGCCGCGGAGCAGCGCGCGGCGGGACAGTGCGCGGCGGGTCAGGAACTCGGCCATCGTTGGGTCAGTGCGCCGGTGAGCGACGGCGGAAGGCGTCCATCGTCACGATCGCGCGGATCATGTCCAGCAGGGTCGCGCGTTCGGAGAGCCGAGCCGCGGTCCGCTCGAGGACCAAAGCGTCGGTTGGACGGATTCCACGCCCGACCGCGTAGACGAACAGCTTCCGGAGCAGCGCACGCCGGAACGCCGGGTCCGTCGCCAGGACGTGCTGGAGGTCCGTGGCCCCACGCAGTGCGCGCCCGTCCGGGAGCACCGAGCCGGTATCGATCGCGCCGCCGGTGTCTCGGGTCCTGGCGGCACCGATCCCGTCGAACCCCTCGAGCGCGAGCCCGAGTGCGTCCATGCGAACGTGACAGACCGCGCACGCTGGCCGCTCCCTGTGCCGTTCCATCTGCTCACGGAGCGATCGAGCGCTGTCGGGTTCGACCTCGCCGGCGAAGCTGTCGTTGCCCGGGGGCGGCGGAGGGGGCGGATCGTCGAGGAGGTTGTCGAGGATCCAACGCCCGCGACGCACCGGCGAAGTCCGGGTCGGGTTGGACGTGAGCGCGAGGAAGCTCGCGTGCCCGAGCACCCCGCCCGGTCGACCTTCGGGTGGCCGCGTGCGGACGAAGCCGTCGTCGGCATCGGGCGCCGGGATGCGGTAGTGCGCGGCGAGCCGTGCATCGACGAACGTGAAGTCAGCGTCGACGAGCGTCGTCGCGGGGAGGGCTTCGCGCAGCGTCGTCAGGAACAGGAGCTCGGTCTCCCGGCGCGCCGAAGACGCGAGTGCGGCGTCCCAACCGGCGTGGAAGTGGGGGTCCGGTGCAACCTCACCGAGGCCACGGAGCTCGAGCCACTGACCTGCGAAGTTCGTCGCCAGCGCGTCGCTGCGCGGATCGGCGAGGAGCCGGTCGGTGGCCTCGAGGATGCCAGCCTCGGTGGACAGATCGCCGGCGCCTGCTCGCGTCAGCAGGTCTTCGTCCGGCAAGCTGCTCCAGAGGAAGAACGAGAGCCGCGAGGCGAGCGCGTGATCGTCCAGCGTCTCCGGCTCCCGGCCGTCGAGACCGCCCGTCTCGATCCTGAACAGGAAGTGCGGCGACACGAGCGCTGCCTGGATCGCCCATCGCAGCCCAGCGTCGAACGACTCGCCTGCATCGACGGCGTCGTCGACCACCTGGGCGAGCCGGCTCAGCTCGGCGCGCGACACGTCACGGCGCCACGCGCGACGGACGAAGGGGCCGAGGACGGTCCGCGCGCGCGGTAGAACCCGGCCGCGGACCGGGTCGAGTGGCCGGAGCCACTCCTCGAGCTGCGTCGCGGGCCGCTCATCCAGTGGGCCTTCGACCTCGATCGCGTGGACGAAGAGGTTCCGGTCCCGACGGCTCCGGTCGGGATGGTCCGGCGCGTAGAAGTCGTTGGTGAACGCGGCCTCGACCAGGAGCGTGCCCGCGACGAGATCGACTTCGAACACGTGATCGGCGGGGTCGCCCGCGCCAGCCTCGACCGAGACCTCTCCGATCGACTTCCCGGCGGCGAGAACGGCCATCCGGGCCACCTCCGGTCCTGCCTGGGTCGCATGGGCACGGACGCGGATCCGATAGGGGCCGGGGCGGGGGAGGTCGACCGTGCCACTCGCCGAGCCGTTCGTGAACAGGACGACGACGCCGTCCGACGAACCCCGCTCGAGCGAGGAGCGGAGCGATTCTCCGTCGAGCCGTCGCACGGGCGGCTCGTCCGGATCGGGATCGGGCCAGGCCTCGTCGGCGATCCGCCCGGCCACCGCCGCATACTTCTCGAGGTGCAGCGTCGACAGCGTCAGGACCTCGCCGACGTTGTCGAAGCCGTAGCCGAGGTCGTCCGCCGGGAACTCCGTCACGTCGACCGCGACGCCGGTCAGATCGCGGACGGCGTTCGCATACTCGAAGCGGCTGAGTCGCCGCATCGTCACCCGCCCCGGGTCCACCGGCACTTCCCCGGCGGCCAGGTCCAGCACGTGCTCCGCCCAGGCGATCATCCGTTCGCGCTCGCCTGCCGTCGGCTGGGCGTCCTCGGCCTTCGGCGGCATCTCGTGGCTCCGGAGCGCATCCCGGAAGTCGAGGACCGCATCGAGGCCGTCCGCATCGAGGGGGCCGCCGAGCACGAGGCCGAGATCGAGACCGGCCTCCGGGTCCTCCGGACCGTGGCAGGTCTCGCAGTAGCGGGCCAGGAACGGCCTCACGTCGAGCCGGAAGTCTGCGGGCCGCTCCTGCGCCCCGAGCCCGGCGCAGCCGAGCCCGACAACGCAGGCCAGAACTCGTCGCCGGTGCATCGGCGGCGATGCTACACGGCGACCGCCAGACCAGGCATCGGGCCCGTGATGACTGCTCATCAGCAGGCCCGCGCCCGCTCGATGCCGAGGCACTTCGCTGCCCAGCAACCGGCCACAAATGCAAGAGGCCCGGGTGAACCGGGCCTCTTGCGGGTGTGGGCGATACTGGGCTCGAACCAGTGACCCCCAGCTTGTCGAGCTGGTGCTCTAGCCAACTGAGCTAATCGCCCCCTTGGGGGCGCGGAAGGGTAGCTTCGAGTCCGGGGATGTGCAAGCGAGAAGTTCTGATCCGGGACGCTGGAGCAGACCAAGTTGCGGAATCGCGAGGAGCCCGCGTCGAGGGGCTGGCTATACTCCCCGCCCCTCGACTCGCTTCCCTCGTCCAAACTCGACTGACCGCGATGATCATCGGCGTCCCCAAGGAGATCAAACCCCAGGAAAACCGCATCGGCGCTGTTCCGGCGATGGTGCACCGGCTGGTCGAGGGCGGGCACGACGTCGTCGTGCAGACCGGGGCTGGCCTCGGCGCTGGGCTGACCGACGAGCAGTTCGTCGCGGCGGGCGGTCGGATCGCGGCGAGCGCCGACGATGTCTACGGGCAGGCGGACATGATCGTGAAGGTCAAGGAGCCGCTCGCCGCCGAATACCCGCTGATCCGCCCCGGTCAGCTCCTGTTCACCTACTTCCACTTCGCGGCCAGCCAGGAGCTGACCGACGCGATGCTCGCGTCGGGGGCGCACTGCTTCGCGTACGAGACGCTGGAAGTCTCGAGGCGTCTGCCGCTGCTCACGCCGATGAGCGAGGTCGCGGGCAGGATGGCGATCCAGGTCGGGGCGGCCTGCCTCGAAGCGCACCACGGTGGGCGAGGCATCCTGCTCGGCGGGGTCCCGGGCGTCGAGCCGGCGACGGTCCTCGTGCTCGGCGGCGGCATCGTCGGCACGCACGCCGCCAAGATGGCCGCTGGCCTCGGCGCGAACGTCGTGATGATGGACATCGACCTGGAGCGCCTCCGCTACCTCGCGGACGTGATGCCGGCCAACGTCCGCCTGCTGCACAGCAACCCGTACAGCATCCGCGAGCAGCTCCCGCACGCCGACCTCGTGGTCGGTGCGGTCCTGGTCCACGGCGCCCGCGCGCCGCGACTCGTGCGTCGCGAAGACCTGAAGATCATGAAGGACGACGGCCCGGTGGTCGTCGACGTCGCGGTCGACCAGGGTGGCTGCATCGAGACCTGCAAGCCGACGACCCACGACGACCCGACCTTCGTCGTCGACGGCGTCGTCCACTACTGCGTGGCGAACATGCCGGGCGCGGTCCCGCGCACGTCGACGTTCGCGCTGACCAACGCGACGGCGCCCTACGCGCGCCGGCTCGCGGACATCGGCGTGGCGGCGGCGATCGCCGACCCGACGCTCCGCTCGGCCGCCAACGTTCTCGCGGGCAAGGTCACGCACCAGGGTGTCGCCGAGGCGTTCGGCTACGAATACGTCGCGCCGACCGCGGCGATCTGATCCGTGTTGGGTCCGAGCACTGACTTCATCGCCGCGGTCCAGGAACCGTCGTCAGGCGTCGCCATAGGCCTGGCCGAGGGGCCCGGCACGCTGGGGGCCCTGATCCTCGGCCTCGTCGAGGGCCTGACCGAATTCCTGCCGGTCAGCAGCACCGGCCACCTGATCGTCACGAACCGCTTCCTGGGCCAGAGTGATCCGACCTACGAGGTCGCGATCCAGGCCGGGGCGATCACCGCGATCGCGGTGCTCTACTGGCGACGTCTGGTCGACGCGCTGCGCACGGTGTTCTCGGGCGTGACGTCCGGAGGCAGGGTGAACCTGCTCTTCCTGTTGGTCGTCGGCGCGATCCCTGCTGCGGTGCTGGGTCTGTTCCTCGACGACCTGATCGAGAGCGTCCTGTTCGGCGCGGCGACCGTCGCCACGACCATGGTGATCGGCGGCTTCCTGCTGCTCTATCTGGAGAGCTGGCTCGCCCGGCGCGGCGGCGGAGCTGGTGACAGCGGCGTCGAACTCGAGCGGATGACGCTCCGGCACGCGCTCGCCATCGGCCTGTTCCAGTGCCTGGCGCTGATCCCGGGCACGAGCCGGTCGGGCGCGACGATCGCGGGGGCGATGGTGGTGGGCCTGCGGCGCACCGCAGCGGCCGAGTTCTCGTTCCTCGTCGGGCTGCCGATCCTCTACGGGGCCTGCGCGCTGAAGGCGATGAAGGACTGGGAGCGCATCAGCGGTCCCTTGCTCGAGGACTTCCTGATCGGCGCGGGCGCGAGCTTCGTGACCGCGCTGATCATCGTCGGGCCGTTCGTCCGCTACCTGAAGCGGCACACGTTCCGGCCGTTCGCGTGGTACCGGATCGTCGCCGGCCTCGCACTCGCCGGCATGATCCTCGCCGGCCGCATCCCGGCGAGCTGAGGCCGCCGCGTCAGCCGCCGATCATCGACCGCACGGCGTCGGCGTCGACCGGCCGGATGATCCCGCGGTCGGTCACGATGCCGGCGAGAAGGCAGCCCGGCGTCACGTCGAAGGCCGGGTTCCGCGCCCCGACCTCGGGGATCTCGATCCCGCTGCCGCCGAGCGTCAGGACTTCCGCCGGGTCCCTTTCTTCGATCGGGATCATCGACCCGTCCTCGAGCCCGAGATCGAAAGTCGTCGTCGGGGCGACCACGTACATCGGCACTCCGTGCGCGTGGCAGGCCAGCGCGAGGCCGTAGGTCCCGACCTTGTTCGCCGCATCCCCGTTGCCGGCCACACGGTCGGCCCCGACCAGCACGAGATCGACCTCGCCCCGCGCGATCAGCCCCGCCGCCGCCCCGTCGGCGATCACGTCGACGGGGATACCCTCGGCAGCCAGCTCGAGTGCCGTGAGACGCGCCCCCTGGAGCAGCGGCCTCGTCTCGTCGGCCAGGACCCGAAATCGCGTGCCACGGCGCCACGCCTCGAAGAGCACGGCGAGGGCCGTGCCGTCACCCGCCGTCGCGAGCCGGCCGGTGTTGCAGTGGGTGAGCACGGTCGCGCCCTCCCGGACGAGCGGCGCACCGGCCTCGCCCATCGCCCGACAGAGCGCGCGATCCTCTTCGTGGATGGCCCGCGCCTCGTCGAGCAGTGCGTCGAGCGAAGCAGCGTGAGTCCCGGCCGCCTGCATCCGCCGCACCGCCCACGGCAGGTTGACCGCGGTCGGACGCGCGGCGATCAGCGCGTCCCCGGCGGAGCGCAGGAGCTCGTGGAACGCGTCGCCGTTCGCCGCGTCGCGGACGCCCAGCACCACGCCGTAGGCCGCGGCGACGCCGATCGCCGGCGCACCCCGGACCGACAGCCTCCGGATCGCGGCGACGAGGGACTCCACGTCGCCGATCCGGAGCACCTCGACGCGCTGCGGCAGACACGTCTGGTCGAGCAGCTCGAGGTGGCCGTCACGAGCCGTACCCGACCAGGCGATCGTGGGAGGGAGCGCCATCATCGCGTCAGGCGATCCCGGATCTCGCGGTAGGTGGCCGCAGTACGCGCGACGATCTCGTCCGGGAGCGGCGGCGCCGGCGGGCTGTAGTCCCAGTCCTGCTCGCTGAGCCAGTCGCGGAGGACCTGCTTGTCGTAGCTCGTCGGCTTGCCTCCGGGGATGACCTCGTCGACCGGCCAGAAGCGCGACGAGTCGGGAGTCAGACACTCGTCGATCAGCAGGACCTTCCCGTCGCGGAGCCCGAACTCGAACTTGGTGTCAGCGATCACGATCCCGCGCGCCGCGGCGTGCGCGCGTCCCGCCTCGTAGAGCGCGAGGGCCGCGGCCCGCGCGGTCCCCGCCGCCTCGGCTCCGACCAGCTCGACCGCCCTCTCGTAGGAGATCGGCTGGTCGTGCCCCGACTCCGCCTTGGTGGACGGCGTCAGGATCGCCGGCTCGATCTTGCTCGCGTGCTGCATCCCGGCCGGGAGCGCGACGCCGGACACCACGCCGGTCGCCTGGTAGTCCTTCCAGCCCGACCCGGTCAGGTAGCCACGCACGACCCACTCGACCGGCATCGGCGTCGCGCGCAGACAGCGCATCGTCCGCCCGCGCAGCAGGTCGCGGAACTCGGAGGGGACTTCCGGCCAGGAGTCGACGTCGGTCGAGATCAGGTGGTGGGGGACGACGTCCTTCAGATGGTCGAACCAGAAGGCGGACACCCCGGTCAGGATTCGACCCTTGTCCGGGATCCCCTCGGCCATGACCACGTCGAACGCGGAGATCCGATCGGTCGCGACGAGGAGCAGGTCGTCACCCAGCAGGTAGACGTCTCGCACCTTGCCCGACGCGATCTTGCTCGCGAAAGGCAGGTCGGTCGAGAGGACGGGCTCACTCGGTGCGTGGTTCAAGGGTGGCCGGCAGTGGAGAGGTCAGCGGTCGGAGAAGGAGCGCGAAGGATGTTCAGGACCGGCAGGAGTCACTGGTTCGCGGGCACGCGCGGCCGGACCGCGATCCCGAGGCTCAGCTCGACCTGACGGTTCGCGCGGACTTCCTTGAAGGTGTCGCAGAGCACCACGGTGCCGTACGCGTCGTCGAAGGCGCCGTACCAGGTCTCCGTGTAGGGGTCCGTGACCGTGAAGGTCAGCGTCCCATCGGACTCGGCGCGGGTCGTTCCCGTGTAGGTGAACTCCTGGCCGAGGTTGTTGGTGGCCACGATGCGGAACGAGCCGGTCTCCCCGATCTCGAGCCGGCCGATCGCCGCGTCCGCACCCGATGCCTCCGGAAGGAGGAACAGCGTCCACAGGCCGAGCTGGTAGGTTCCGGCGAGATCGGCCGCGTCGAACGGCTCGGTCCGGAACTTCATCATCGACATCATGCCGGCCGCCGAATCCTCGCCGCCCAGGTTCATGTCGACGCCGTAGATCACGCGGGTGCTGCCGCCCGCCCGGAAGCTGCGCTCGTAGTCCGGCTTGCTGGCAACGTCGTAGCGGAGCTCGACCTCGAACCGGCCGTCGCTGTCGGCGCGGAAGTCAGCGGGCTCCCCGCGCAGCGTGATCGGCCCTTCCTCCGACTCGACACCCTGACCGAGGAAGGAGCCGTCCTCGGCCAGCGCGAGCCGACCGGCGAACGAGAGCCCGACGCGATCCTCGTCCGGCACCGACTGCGGCTCCGCGAACAGCGAGTGCATCGAGAACACGTGCCAGTCCCCGGCGAGGTCGGCCGCGGCCGGGGCGGCGCCCTGGACGATCTCCGTCGCGAAGTAGAGTCCCACGGCCGAACCGACGCGATCCGTCTGGAAGCCGTCTCTCGCGGTGATCACCCGTGCGTTGCCGACGATGTCCTCGTTGAGGCCGAGCCAACCACGGTAGAGCACCGCGTTCGTCGCAGTGGGCACGACGAGGGCCCACTGACCGTCCGGCTCGAGTTCGTAGGTGTCGACTTCGAGTTCCTGACCGCCCGCGTCCGTGCGCCGGTACGTTCCGTCGTCGCGGAGGAACAGCCGGTGGTCGTAGGTGAGGACGTCGCCCGTGGTCACCGGGAACGGCCCGAACTCTGGGCGGCCGGTGAAGCCGACGAAGTGGACCGCCGATTCGATCGGCATCGTCGTCGTCGGCCGCTCCTCGTCTCCACCGCTCGAGCATCCAACCAGGAGCAGGGCGGCAGCGAGCAGGGAAGAGGCCGGGACCGGGCAGGGCTGGGACAGATGCATATTGGGTCGACGAGAGTCGGGACGGCGCACCGTCGCCGGGGGAGGCGCGGCGCGCGCAGTCTATCCGACGGACTCGCTGCGTTCCCCCAATCGCTCGCGGGGGAGCAGCGCCGGGGTCATCTACGCCAGAAGACACCGTGACCTCGGCGTGCCACATGGCTAAGCAGGGCGGCGTGGCAGGCCGAACGAGGACAGCGGGGGACAGCGCAGCGCGAGGCCTCGCGCTGCTGACGCTCGGCTGCCTGCCGCTCGCCTGCACGACGACTCCTTCGTTCGAAGGCCCCCTCGCCGCGCGGAACCAGCACCCGGCGCAGCTCGTGGTCGGCAGACTGCGCCCGCGATCCAGCGCAGCGGTCCCGCTCGGCGCAGTGACCGTCGACGGCAGCGCGGCCTACACGAGCCTGTTCCTGGGTGGGCAGGCCGGTCTCGACACGTTCCGTATGGACGGCGAATACCTGAGGGCGTCGGTCGCCGCCCGCGCAGGACTCGGATCGGGGTTCGATCTCGAGATCGAGGTTCCGGTCGCACACGCGACGGGAGGCTTCCTCGACGACTTCGTCATCGGCTGGCACGAGTTCTTCGGATTCCCCGATCAGGGGAGGGACCGCGCTCCGCGGGATCGATTCGAGGTGCTCGCGACGAGGGACGGCGAGTCGGTCTTCGAGGTGGACGAGGGCGGCCTGCACGTCCTCGATGTCCCGGTCGTGCTCGGCTATGAGATCGTCCCGCCAGCCGAGGGTCGGCTCGGGCTGCATGTGCGAGGCGGCGTCGAGCTCCCCGTCGGCGATGCGGACGCGGGCTACGGCTCTGGCTCCCCGGATTGGATGCTCGGACTCTCGACCGAGCTCCGCATGGGGCCCGTCGCGTGGAACGCCCACGTCGACCACACGTTCACCGACGGTTCGGCGAAGGCCCGACGCGCCGGCGCCCCGCTGCAGGACGTGACCAGCGGCGGCATCGGTATGGAATGGGCGGTGGCTCCCGAATGGACGTGGCTCGCCCAGGTCGAATACGACCGGTCGACGCTGCGATCCCTGTCGCTCGATCGAACCTCCGACGACCAGTGGCTGCTCTGGCTCGGGTCACGCTTCCGACTCAGCGATCGAGTCGGGCTGGAGATCGGCCTCGGCGAGGACCTGTCCCAATACATCGCACCGGACTTCACCGGATGGTTCGCGATCCAGTATCGGTTCGGACCGAGCTCGGGCTCCGATCGGTGATGCAGACGGCGGATAGCCATCCACGCGCGGGGATGTGACCGGCTGGGCGTTGGCCCTAGGCTTCGACCGAGGGACCGAAGCGCCCAGGATCCGCCATGCGAGACAGCCACGACCTCCGATTCCCGACGCTGCGATCTGCATGCGTTCCGCTGCTTCTCTCAGCGGTCATCGCAGCCGAGCTCCACGCGCAGCAGCCTGCGGTCGACTGCCCGCTCGGACCGCCGATCCCGTGCGAGGTTCGCTGCCTCGCCGTCAGCCCCAACGAGGGCTGCGCGATCGGTGACGTCGACGGGGACGGCGACCTGGACATCGTGGCCGGCGCACTCTGGTTCGAGGCGCCGGACTTCGTCGCGAGGCCGGTGCGCGACGTGCCGGAGGTGAGCGGGGGCGCCTACCTCGCGAACAACGGCGAGCACCTGATCGACGTCGACCACGACGGCTGGCTCGACGTGGTCAGCGGCTCGTTCTTCGACCTGGGGCTGTTCGCATACCGGAACCCGGGAGCGGAAGGACTGGAGCGCGGCGTGCGCTGGACCCCGTTCGAGCTCGGCAAGATCGGGAACACGAACGAGGCGACGATGCTCTTCGACCTCGACGAGGACGGTCTGCCGGAGATCCTCGTGAACTCCTGGAACAACAGTGCCGCGCTGGTCGCGTTCCGCCTGCGCGCTCCGGGCGCCGCGGACGGGCCTCTCGCCACTCCCTTCATGCTCGGCGCCCGCGGCAACGGTCACGGCCTCGGGGTGGGAGACATCGACGGGGACGGCGATCTGGACGTGGTCGTCCGCGTCGGGTGGTACGAACACCCGGACCAGGATGCGTTCGGCGCCGCGTGGAAGCTCCATCGCGATTTCGATCTCGGCCAGGCCTCATGCCCGGTGCTCGTCACCGACTGGGACAGCGACGGCACGAACGACCTCGTGGTGGGTGCCGGCCACGACTACGGCCTGCACTGGCATCGGCAGATTCCCGGAGCGAAGGGGGCCGAGCGGTTCGAGCCGCGACGGCCCATCGATACGAGGAGTTCGCAGCTCCACACGATGACCGCCGTCGATTGGACCGGTACGGGGATGCCGGGGATTCTGTCCGGCAAGCGGGTCCGCGGTCACAACGGCAAGGACCCGGGAGCCTCTGAACCGCCCGCGCTCTGGTTCTACGAGCGCACTCCCGAGGGCCAGGTCCGGCGCCGCGATCTCGCGGGCACCGAGGGCCGTGTCGGCACCGGCCTGCAGATCCGCACCGCGGACCTCGACGGGGACGGGCGACTCGATGCGGTCGTGTCGGGAAAGACGGGGACCTACGTGGTCTTCCAGCGCGGCGACTGACGGGCGTCACGCACGCACTCGGCCGGTTCCTGCACCGCGTCTCCGGTCAGCGGCGCCTGGGGGACTCGGCTCCTGGCAGCGGCGTCGGCAGAGCGGGTGCACCGACCACGCGCGTCCCGGGCAGCGCGCTGCGAAGCTCGGCGAGGCCTGCCTCCGAGATGCGGGTCTGCCAGACGTGCAGCTGTGACAGGCTGGTGAGGGTCGAGAGCCCCTGGATCGCGTCGTCCGTCACGCCGCGGCAGCCGAACAGGTTGAGCACGTCGAGGTGCTGGAGATCACCGAGTCGATGCAGCGCCGATCCGTCGATGGTCGCCTCGCGAAGATCGATGCGCACGAGTCTCGGCATGCGCGCGAGTTCGGAGAACAGCGCGTTCTCGTCGAAGGTCGTCCTCGCGAGGTCGATCTCGGCCACGTGCCCGCGGAGACCTGCGAGCGCTGCGATCTGGTCACGGCCGATCGCGGTCGATCCCGAGGGAAACGCCACGCGGAGCAGGCGACGGTCTTCCGCTGCGAGCACCGGATGGACCAGAGCGCCGAGTCGCGCGAGCTTCTCGATCAGCGCCTGGGGGGGCTGCGCGACTCCTTCTGCGAGGATCTCGTAGGTCCGGATCCGGGATGGAGTCGGCAACACGCCGTCTGCGGGGGGACTCGATCCCTCGGCTGCAGGCGCATCCGTGGCCCCCTGCCAATCACCGAACCCGGCGCCACTCGCGATCCAGCGACGGAAGATCTGCAGCTCTTCAGCACTCAGGCCTTCGCCCTTGGAGGGCATGTAGTCGGGATCGTCGGCCGGCAGCGTCACACGCAGGAAGATCTCGCTGTCCTCGAGGATGCCCGGGACCAGCACGGGGCCGCCGTCGCCGCCCCGCAGGAAGTGCACGCGTCCGTCGAGCCGGAGCCCACCCTTCGGCTTCTGCACCTTGCCCGAGGTGTCGGTCTCGGCAGCCTTGTGGCAGCGGAAGCAGCGCCGCTCCAGGATCGGCAGGACTTCCCGCGCGAAGTCGGGCACCGAGTCCTGGGCTGGCACCAGGCCGGCCAACGCCCAGGCTGCGCCCGCAGCGAACGCGAGAGCGCGCAGGCCGCTCACGCGAACAGCTCCGCGATCGGGCGCCCCTTGTCGGCGACCTGGAAAGGGCGACCGGTCGGTGACTGGTGAACCTTCTCGACGTCCAGGCCGAGTGCGTGCGCGATCGTCGCGTTGAAGTCGGGAACCGTCACCTTGCGGTCGACGACCTCCTCACCGCGCTCGTCGGTCTGCCCGTAGCGCTGCCCGCCACGGATGCCGCCACCCGCGAGCAGGCAGGAGAACGCCTTCGGATGGTGGTTGCGGCCATTGCGCCCGGAGACGATCTCAGGCGTCCGCCCGAACTCGGTCGCCAGGACGACGAGGGTGTCCTCCAGCATGCCGCGCGCCTCGAGGTCGAGGAGCAGCGTGGCCAGCGTCTGATCGAGCGACGGGAGCTTCTCGTCCATTGCATCGAAGTTCTCGACGTGGGTGTCCCACCCGCCGTCCGTGACTTCGACGAAGCGGACCCCGCGCTCGCAGAGCCTGCGCGCCAGCAGGACCCCCTGCCCGAAGCGACCCTGCCCGTATGCGGCGCGGATCGGCTCGGGCTCGGCCTCGAGATCGAACGCCGTGAGGTCGTCCGACCGCATCAGCTCCACCGCCTGGTCGTACGCCTCCGCGTACGAGCGGACCAGCTTCTGCCCACCGTAGCGCTCCTCGAACGCGGCGTTCATCGCCGCGAGTCGGTCCATGCGCTGGTGGAAACGCTCCTCGGACACGGTCGCCGGAAGGTGGGCGTTGCGCAGGCCGTCGCTCGGATTCCCGATCGGCAGCGGATAGTGGCGGCTCTCGAGGAACCCGCCCGAAGCTCCGTAGACGTCACCGCCGACCGCGACGTGCGGCGGCAGCGTCGGGTTGTCCGCACCGGCGAGCTGGCTGAGCCATGCGCCGAGCGTCGGATGCCGGATCGTGCCGCGCATCGTGTAGCTCGTGTGCATGAAGTAGCGCCCCTGGACGTGTGCGCCCTGGTTCGACGACATCGAGCTGACGACCGCGACGCGATCCATCAGCGGCGCGAGGTTCCGGAAGTGTGCGCCGATGGACACGTCATCGGCACGCGTCGGGATCGCCTCCGTCGGCCCCATCACCTCCGAGCCCGGCTTGGGGTCGAACGTGTCGAGGTGGGACATCCCGCCACTCATGTAGAGGTAGATCACGCGGCGCGCCGTGCCGACCCGTGACGGGTGGGGGAGCAGACCGTCCGGGGCGAGACCGACACCGAGAAGCCCGGCCGCGCTGCGGCGGAGGAACGCGCGACGGTCGAGTTCGTCGAGACTGTGGGCGAGACGCTTCATCGCTGTTCGTCCGTGACGTGGAGTCCTGGTGGTTCGGGTCGGGGTCTGCGGCGCATCACTGGACGAAGCGGAACTCGTGCGAGTTCACGAGGGTCCAGACGAGGTCGACGACGCCAGAGCCGCCTTCGTCCTCGAGCAGACGCACCCAGGTCCTGCGCTCGGTGGACGACGGATCGCGCCCCAGCACCGCGCGGAACGCGGTGGTCACGCGGGCGGGGGAGTCCTCGCAGGCATCCAGCGCACGCCGGAGCGCGGAGCCCTCGGCGAGGAGCCGCGCATCGACCACCCCGTTGATCAGCTGGAGCGCCTGCGGGACGTTCGCATCGAGGCTCGACGACGAGATCTGCTCGCGGTCCGACTGGCCCCACTCGCGGACGAAGTGACCCGCAGGTGCCGGCTGACTGAGCTCCGAGGCCCGCACGAACTGCGGGTTGCGCACGAAGGTCTGGGTCGCTGCGTCACGCCTCGCATCGGCGATCTCACGGACGATCCGCGCCACAGCGTCCTGGTCGCGAGAGCGCCTCGCCTTGCGGAGGGCGACCGTCAGCTCCTGGATCTTCGCGCGGAGGTCGGCCGCTGTGCTGGGGCCTGCGGACGTGGCCCGCTCCCTCGCCGCGGCGCGACGCGCGGCGACCACCCGGATGTACGCGGGGCGGTCGGTGTAGCGGAGCATCTCCTCGTCGAGCAGCTTCTCCAGGCCCTCGGCGTCGAGCCCCGCGATCCGCGCATGCTCGGCGTAGATCGGTGCAGCGGTCGCGCCCGGTGCCTTCAGCGTCCGGTCGGGGTCGCCGAGTGCGAGGCCGAGCAGCGAGTCCCAGACCTGCTCGCCGCTCATGCGGCGCAGCGCGGGGCCGGAGAAGCGGAACGGCTCCTCGCCCGCCTCGTCGAAGACTGCCGCACCGCGGCGGAACAGCCGCGTGTTGAGCAGGATCCGCTGGAAAGCGACGAGGTCGTAGCCGAGCTCGCGCATCAGCTGCTCGAGGTGTTCCTGCAGCTCCGGGTAGACCGCCACGGTGTCGTCGCGCAGATCGTCGACCGGTTCGATCAGCGCGAGGCCGAACGTCGACTTGAACACCCGGTTGACGATCACCGTCGTGAAGCGCGGGTTGTCGGGCGAGGTCAGCCACGCGGCGAACGCCTCCCGCGAACCGAGCGGCGGGGGCTCGATGGGCTGCGCTCGCCGCGCGCGCACGCGGGCCGCCGGACCGGACGCTGCCTGCGGCGGCTCCGGCGGTTCCGGCAGCGACACATCGGGACCGAACGGCACGTGGGCCCGGACCAGCGCGTTCGGACGCGCGTCGTCGTACGCGTAGTCCTTCGGCAGCCGGATCGCCCCGTTGCCGTCCCCGGCGAGCCCGACACCCTGGTCCTGGAGGAGGCGGCGAACGACGGTCCGTCCGTTCGCGCCGTTCTCCTGCGCGAACGCCCTCACGACGTTCGCGCGCTGCCGGTCCATCGAGCGCTGGGGGTTCCGCAGATCGATCGACGAGTAGCGCATCCCGCCGTTGAACGCCGCCAGCTCGAAGAACTGCCGCTGCGTCCAGTCCTCGAACGGGTGGTCGTGACACTGCGCGCACTCCATCCGCGTGCCGAGGAACACACGCATCGTGTTCGACATCGCGTCGAGCGGCATCTCGAAGTCCCGGAGCCAGTAGCCCGTCGCACCCTGGCCCTGGGCGTGCGCCGCGCCCTCAGCGGTCAGCAGCTCACGGACCCACTGGTCGTACGGCCGGTTCTGGGCGAGCGCGTCCTTCAGGAAGTGCATGTAGGGTTCGCCCGAGACTCGGCGACCGAACCTCGACTGGACCCGGAGGACGTCGGCCCATTCGTTGAACGCATGGCTGACCCGGCCCGGAGACGCGAGCAGCTCGTCGACCAGCTCGCCGTGGTCCGCGCCGCGGCGGGTCCACCGATCCAGCTCCTCGAGCGTCGGTGCCCGGCCGGCGACCACCAGGAAGGTCCGGCGGACCAGGGTCGACGCATCGACTTCGGGTTCCGGGCGCTGCCCGGCGTCGCGGAGTCCGGCTTCGACGAGCTGATCGACGCGGCGGGCCGCCTGACGGACGTCCTGGCCGTTCCCGGCGGAAACCAGGGCGAGGGCGAGAGGGACGACGAGTCGCAGGCTGGTCATGGGCAGATCGCTCGGGAGACGGCGAGGACGGCGCGCGGAGCGAGAACGCGATTGTCGCGACGGGATCCACGGCCGCACGCGAAACAAGGTCCGGACCGCGTCCCGGAATCGTCACGGCGGAGGCCGCGGATCTCGGAGAGGCTGAGGGCGGCGTGGGTCAGGAGCCTGGGAGCCGAGCCGGCTCGAACCGCCCCAGCTCCCCCGCCGTGCTCTGCATAATCTACATTATCCGAAGTCCAGGATCCGGCAGGGGAGGCCGACCAGCCGCCTCAACCCCTGTGTTTCCGGGGCTTTCCGACCGCCTGGGCAACCTCGGCCTCGGCGAGCGACGCGGCTCGTCCGAACATCTCCCCGAGACACGTCTGCAGACTCGTGAACCCCGCGTAGTGCAGGATGCGGTGCGGCACTCCGGCCTGACGCGCCAGCTCGGCCGCGGGCTCCGTCGTCTCGTGGCGATTCCAGTGCAGCATGATCAGGACGTCCACGTCCCTGGCCTGGAGGCGCTCGCCGATCGACTGCACGACCTTCTGCGGCGATCGGTAGTTCGCCATCAGCCAGTCCGCATCGAACCCCCAGTCGCCCGCGAGCTCCTCGAGCTTCGGGTGATGTCGTCGCTGACGCTCGTTGCCGCCGACGACCAGGACCCGCGGACGCCGACCCAGCACCTCGGCAGCCTCGCCACACGCACGCGGCCCTGAGTCCGCTGCGACCGGAGCGGCGTCGTGGAGTTCGAGGAGCTGGCGGATCGAACCGAGTTCGTCCGTCGCGAGTTCCGGGAAGGCCAGCTCGACCTCCTGGAGCAGGGCGAACGCTTCACGGAGCGATTCCTCGTCCTTCCGGGCGCGGAGGGTCCGCGCGATCGACGCCTGGAGCTGGGCCTTCTCGATCTCACGATCCTCGAGCTCCTCGTAGAGCGCGACGAGCTCGCAGCGGATCTCGAGGTGATCGAGGGCCTGACCGACGAAGTCCTCGTTCTTCAGCAGCTTCTCGAGTTCGAGGAACTTCCCGCGCTGCATCAGCAGTTCGCGGATGTCCTGGAACCGGGCGCGCGCCGACTGCCGATCGCCGCGCATGTTGTGCGCGGTCAACAGGACCCGGTGAGCCTCGATCCGCTGGTCCATGTCGACCGCGAGCTCGAGGACGCGTTCGGCCGCGTTCTGCGCGGGGCTGGCTTCACCGAGCCCGAGGTATTCGAGCGCCACGAACAGGATCTGGTCCGGAGCCGCGCCGCGGCCGACGTCGACTGCATCGAGGAACCGGAGTGCCAGCCGCCGGTCCTGGCGCTTCAGCGCTTCGTGGACCGAGTAGAAGGTCTCCAGGTCCGGCTGCAGGCCCTCGAGGGCTTCGTCCATCAGCCGGACCGCTCGCGCGGACTCACTCTGCATCCCGCCTGCGAGGATCGAGGACGCCAGGAAGAACGAGTTGCGCTGGATCAGCTCTGCGTCGCGCCCCTCGACGCGACGCAGCCGACGCGATGCCCGATCGAAGTGGCCGTAGGCTTCCGGATACGCGCCCTCCTCGTAAGCGAGCACGCCGCGGATGAAGATCGCCTCCGGGGTCCACGCCTCTTCGTTCTCTCCGGCGGATCCGAGCTTCTCCAGCGCACGTTCACGCTCCGACCGCTTCGGCTTCG
>JAQCBR010000056.1 GCA_027621295.1 Planctomycetota bacterium | reverse complement strand
AGCGGTGCGTCGAAGAGTGTCCGTAGCGGGTCGTCCACCTGCTCCATCCAGTCGCTGGCGAACAGGTGCCTGGTTCTGTCGGGCGATCGGGCCGACGACGCGGACGCCGGCTCCACGCATGTCCCGCCAGTGCGCGGAGCGGATGAAGTCCCGGGAGCCCAGGCCGTCGGCGAGGGCGCGGCACGTGATCCCGCGTCGTGCGTCAGCACGGAGCGCTGCGGCGACGACCGACCTGCGTCTCGCCGACCAGCAGGTAGGCGACGAGCCCGAGGCCCGGCAGCAGCAGCACCACGAAGATCCACGCGAGCCGCGACTCCGGCTGGCGATGCGGGCGCAGGATCGCGCGGGCGATCGCGACCGCATGGACGAGTGCCGTCGCCAGGGCGATCCAGAGCCACGGCACCTCGAACTCGTTCAAGTGTCACCTTCGATGCCGAGTTCGCGCGCGAGACCGCGGTCGGCGACGAACGGGCCGAACGGCAGGAGCGAGGCGACGAAGAGCGCCGCGGTCCGCGACCAAGGGAACGCGGCCGCCCGGGCCGTCACACCGAGCGCGGCGATGTAGGCGACGAACAGGAGGCCGTGCGCCATCCCGATCACCCGGACGAACCCCGGCATCCCGGCCCAGTACTTGAGCGGCATCGCGATCCCGAGCAGCAGCAGGTAGGACCAGCCCTCCCAGAAACCGACGACGCGTAGCCGCCCGATCCAGACTCGTCGTGTGTTCGACATGGTTCAGCGGCGTCTGCGAACGGTGCCCGCGAGCCTCTCGCGGATCTGCCGTTCGCGGTCGGCGGTCAGGACGCCGGGGTCCAGCGGATCGATCGGCGGCGCGGACAGCGTCAGGATGCGCATCGCGGCGAACGCCGCGGCGTTGCGACCGGCCTCGGTCATGTCCGGGTCCTTCATCGCGGCGATCAGCGCCTCGACGACCGCAGGGTCGCCGGCATCGATCAGGCCGTCGACGAGTCCTTCCTCGATCCGGCTCGCGGCGAGGACCGCGCGGAGTGCGTCCGGGTCGCGGCGTCGCACCGCGTCACGCGCCTGCGCGGAGAACTCCGGACGTCGTTCGGCGAGGATGTCGAAGACCTCCAGGATCCCGCCGCGGAATTGCTGGCCGATCGCGAGGGTCAGGACCTGCTCGAGGATCCGGTCGTCGTCCTCGGCGGGCACGCAGGCTCCGCGCCCGAGTTCGGCGATCTGCGTGAACGACTCCTTCGTCTCCTTCGCGATCGCACCGAACACGTCGCTCGACGTCATGATCGTGTGGACGAAGCCGCGACCGTCCTTGCAGAACGGTCTCAGCGTCTGCTCCAACGCGCGGGTCGCGTAGCGATGTGCGGGCGCGTCGCCGATGACGACGACGACGCGCTTGGCGCCGTCGCGCCACGTCTGCGCGGTCGCCGTGCGGATGCCCTCGTGCACCGCCTCGGGCCGGTCGCCGCCGCCGCCGGCCTCGATCGTCTGCATGAAGTTCAGCGTGCGGTAGTAGTCCCGGCACAGCGGCAGCGCGTGGGTCACGTACTCCTCGCCCGGGCCGTGGTCGCGGTAGGCGACGATGCCTACGCGGGCGTCGGGGACCATCGCACGGAGAGCGTCGAGCATCCGGGTCATCCGGCGCTTCGACGCGTCGAGCACGGGCCCCATCGAACCCGTGCTGTCGACCACGAAGACGATCTCGAGGCCTGTCTCGCGCAGCCCGGTGAGCGTGCGTCGGAACTCGCCCGAAAGCCTGCCGTCCCCGCCGCCCGGGCCACCGCCCCCGAGGATGTCGCCCTCGCCCCGCGTTCCCAGGTTCGAGAAGAGGCCGATCGCGCCGTCGCCGGCGATGCCCTGCAGCGTCGGCGCCGAGTCGGCGGCCGGGCCCATGGCGGCACCTCGGTCGCTTGGACTCGCGTGCTGGAACTCGACTGCGTCCTGCTCGACGCGTTCGACGGGAGCGATCGTCTCCGGAACCTCGATCTCCGGATGCTCGGGCTCGACCTCGACGGTGTCGTCCTCGAGCACGTGTCCGTCCTCGAATGCGATCCGTGCGACGCCATGCCGCACCACTGGCCGGATCGGCTCGATCAGCTGGAGCAGCAGGAACAGGACCGCGTGGAGCGCGACCGAGAGCGCGAACCACGGCGCACGGCGGAGCTCGCCGGCCATCAGCTCGGCGAAGCTCGGCTCCGTGCCGCCGGTGACGGACGCCCGGACGATCACGGGTGGGCCGGCGACCACCTCGGCTTCGACCGGTCCGAAGCGGACGCGGGTCCCGAACGGGACCACCGCCTCGCCCTCGACCGGTCGATCCCCGACCCAGGTCCCGGCAAGACTGCCCAGGTCCTCGACGATCAGCTGGTCGCGCTGCGGGCAGATCGTCGCGCACGAGTCGTCGAGGGCCGCGTGGACGAGGCGGATGTGGGCCCTCGGGCCGGCGCCGACGACGTAGATGCGGTCGAGCTCCAGCGCGAACAGTCGGCCGCCGACACGCAGGTGCGCGACTGCGTCGTGCATCCGATCCGATCCGATCATTCCCGCGGCCCTCGGAAGCCCGGCCGTTCGGAGATCCTCCTGTCGGTCGGTGCGTGCGGCATGGAGTGGGGCAGGTGCGGAGGAAAGTTCGGAGGGCAGCTCCTAGAGTCTAGGCGCAGCCCGGTTTCGACGGGATCGGCAACGCGCGCGGCTGAGCTGCGGCGTCGCGTATCGCCGCCCAGAACCGTCGAACGACGGCGCCCGACCCAGCCATGAGCCTCAAGATCATCGCCGGTGAGTACCGCGGCCGCGTGCTGCGCTCGGTCAAGGGCTTCATGACCCGCCCGCTGCTCGGGCAGGTCCGCGAAGCCCTGTTCAACATCCTGGGCGACCGCGTCGCCGACGCGGAGGTCTGGGACCTGTTCGCGGGAACCGGGGCGTCCGGGCTCGAGGCGCTCTCCCGCGGCGCGCGCCGGGTGGTCTTCTTCGAGAAGGGACGTCAGCCGATCGAGACGCTGCACCAGAACCTCGAGATGCTCGGCGCCTCGGCCTCCGACCGGGCGGTCGTCGTGCGCGGCGACGCCTGGGATCCGGTCCCGCCGCCGGCAGGGGACGACGAGGCGCCGCGCCCGGACGTGATCTTCCTCGACCCGCCGTATCCCCAGGTCGGCGAGGACCCGGGTCGAGCCGCCTGGCGGGCCCAGCGGCTGGCGGAGCGGCTGGCTCCGGGTGGGGTCCTGTGCTTCCACTTCCAGGAAGGCCATCTCGAGGCGGACGACTTCGACGGGGAGGTGGAGCTGCGGCGCTACGGCCGCACGGTCATCGCGCTGCTCGAAGCCCCGGGCGAGCGCCCGGAGCGGACCCCGCAGGCCGCGTGCGCCGAAGGGGACGCGACGGCGGACCCTGCCGATGGCGTCCCGGCCGGACCGGAGGCCGACGCGGCGGGCGACGGCGACGACGAAGATCTCGCGTCGTTCGGCGAAGAGGAGTGAGGCTGGCCGCAGACCCAGCTCCGACAGGGGTTTAGAGGGCCCGGGCCCGATTCGGGGCGGTCGACCTCCGCTCCGGCTTCAAGCCCGGAGCCCGGTATGGCCGAAGGGGGAGGGGTAGGAACGCGGCCGATCGGGCCGCGGCTGCCGCTGCATCCGACACGGACCTCGAAGCCATGAAGAGAGCCCTGATCCTCGCGATCCTCGCCGCCACTCCGCTGGTGGCCCAGTCCGATGAAGACCGCTTCCAGAACCCCGGGAGCCAGACGATCGCGACCGACCTCGCGACCGTCCGCCAGCGCCCGGATGCGTTCAAGAACGTCTGGGTGACCTTCGACACCCAGTTCTGCTCTCTCGGCAAGGTCTCGAACCCGTTCTTCACGCAGTTCGTGCCGAGCGATTACGCGAACTTCTATGCGTGGGGCGGCGACCAGCCGATCTGGCGCCGCGACAGCTACGACGACGTGTTCGGGATGATGTTCGTCCACAAGGACAACCCCGAGGTCGAAGAGCTCTACCGCCTGAAGACCTACGACCGCGTCCGCGTGACCGGCCTCGTCCGCAACGTCTTCCAGGACGTGCCGTGGATCGAGGTGATGACCATCGACCAGCTCGAAGGTCAGGTCGACACGCCGACCCTCGCGCACCTCTTCCGCGCCGAGCAGCACATGGCGCGCCGCGAGTGGGGCCGCGCGATCTCCGAATTCTCGCTGGCCCCGGCCGGCGGCAAGGCCGTCCACGTGCTCGCCGCGGTCCACCGCGGCCTCGGCACCTGCTACCTCCGGGTCGGCGAGGCCGAGAAGGCGCAGTCCTACCTCGCCGAGGCCGTCCGCCTCGACAACGCGGACCGTGAGCTCCAGACCCTGGCTCGCACGGCCCGCGAGAACCCCCGCGCCGAACTCGACCAGGACGTCGACAGGTCGACGGTCGCCGAAGCCGACCGGCCGATGTGGGAGGCCTTCGAGGCCGACGCAGCGACGCAGCCGGTCCGCGGCGCCACCCAGGCGAAGCCGCAGCGCTGATCCTCGCCGCGACGGGTCGCCCGGCCGGCCCGCTGTCGATGCGAAACCACGGCTCGCGCGATGCGCGGGCCGTGTTCCGTTACGGAGCCATCGGCAGGATCCTGCGTGATCCGAGGCCAGGCCGTGATCGCGCCGCTCGCGACCGGCCCGCGCCGCATCCGCCGGAGACTCGATCTCGAACCTCCGGGGCAGCCGCGGCTTGCGGCAAGCGGCGAGGACGCCACAATCCTTGCCCCCGCGTTCGACGAGCGCGGCCCTCCCCTTCCCCTCCCCAGGGTCCCCCGGCACCCCCGTGACGACCTCCCTCGCGCCTGACGCCGTCGCCGCCGCCCCGGTGCGCGCTGCGTCGAACGGTCTCTATCGCTTCGCCGTGTTCTTCGCGGCGTTCACGCTGGTCCACATCAAGGGTGGGGCGATGGTGGTCTCGTCCGGCTCGGGCATGGCGTTCACCGACTGGCCGCTCGCCCGCGGTTCGCTGTGGCCGCCGGACATGGACCTCGAGGACCTGTTCGAGCACCTGCACCGGATCAGCGGCGCGGTCGTCGGCCTGCTCGGCATCGGCCTCGGTACCTGGGTCCAGCGCACCGACGCGCGGTCCTGGCTGCGCAAGCTCTGCTGGTGGCTGCTCGCGCTGATCTGCGTCCAGGGGCTGCTCGGCGGCATCGGCGTGCTCCTCGGCCAGGAAGGCGGCCGGACCTGGGCGCCGGCGGCGATCGCGCACGGCGTCCTCGGCCAGGTGACGCTGTCGATCCAGGTCGTGGTCGCGTTCGCGCTGTCTCCGTCGTTCAAGGACCGGGTGTCCGCCCCTGTCGGCGAAGTGGGCACGGCCCGCAAGCTCGCGACCGTCGCCCTCGGCCTCGTCGTCACCCAGCTCCTGCTCGGCGCGATCTTCCGCCACACGAACGCCCAGGGCGTCCTCTGGGTCCACGTGTTCATGGCGCTGGTCGTCTCGGTGTCGATCCTGATCGCGTCGGCCTACTCGAGCGCGCGATTCGGGCTGCGGTCCCCGGGGTTCCGCTCGGTGGGAACGTGGGTCAACGTGCTGCTGCTCCTGCAGCTCGCGCTCGGCTTCGTGACGCTGGGCGTCCGCCGCTTCAAGGACCCGTCCAACATCGAGTACCTCGGCCGGAGCTTCATCGTGTCGAGCCACGTGCTCGTCGGCGCGACGCTGTTCCTGTTCGCGACCCTGCTGGTCGCGAAGGCGTGGCGGAACCTCGACGTGGTTCCGGAGAAGGCGTGAACGCGTTGGCCTCGTCCCCGACCGCGATCCCGCTCCGCCAGAAGGTCGGGGCCTTCGTCGAACTGGGGAAGCTCCGCCTGTCGAGTCTCGCGATCTTCGCGGTGATCGCGGGCCTCTACCTCGGCTACCCGTCGTTCGAGGACCCGCCGGGATGGCTGGTCGCGTCGACCGCGATCGGCTCGCTGGCGATCGCCGCCGCTGGCAACGCGCTCAACCAGTACATCGAGCGGGACATCGACCCGCTGATGGAGCGGACGCGCGGACGTCCTGTGCCGAGTGGGCGCCTGACGCCCAGGGAGGCGCTGTGGTTCGGGATCGTCGGGGGGGCTCTCGGCCTCGCGGTGATCGCGGCGACGACGAACCTGCTCGCGACGCTGACCTCGGTCGCGATCTTCGTGACCTACGTGTTCGTCTACACGCCGATGAAGCGGGTCTCCCCGCTGAACACGCTGGTCGGCGCGATCCCGGGCGCGCTGCCTCCGGTGGTCGGATACGCGGCGGCGACGGGCACGCTGGACGTGCAGGCCGGGCTCCTGTTCGGGATCGTGTTCCTGTGGCAGATGCCGCACTTCTTCGCGATCTCGTGGCGCTACCGCGACGACTACGCGCGCGGCGGGATGAAGATGCTGGCGGTGACCGACGCCGACGGCTTCGTGCTGCGGCGGCAGATGCTCGTCTACACGGTCGCCCTCGTGCTGGTGTCGTTCCTGCCGTTCAAGACCGGGCTCGCCGGCGAGGCCTACCTCGCGTCCGCCGCGCTGCTCGGGCTCCTGTTCATGGCGCCGGTGACCGCAGCGGTGCTGCTTCGTCTCGAGTCGGCGATGCGGCTGACCTTCCTGGCTTCGATCATCTACCTCCCGCTCCTGTTCGTGGCGCTGGTCGCGGACCGGGTCTGAGCACTGAGCAAACGCCGATGACCAATCCGAACGCAGCCCAGGCCGAGTGCGCGGTGCACGCCGAGGGCGTCGCACATCGCTACGGCGATCACCAGGCGCTGGCTGGCGTCGACTTCTCGGTGGGCCGCGGCGAACGCCGCGGGTTCCTCGGACCCAACGGTTCCGGCAAGTCGACGCTGTTCAAGCTGCTGGCGACGATCCTCCCGCTCGGCGCGGGGAAGGTGTCGGTCTTCGGACAGGACCTCGCGAAGGACTTCGCGGCCATCCGCCGTCGGATCGGCGTCGTGTTCCAGTCGCCCGCGCTCGATCGCAAGCTCAGCGTCCGTGAGAACCTCACCTACGGGGGGCATCTCCAGGGGATGCGCGGGCGCGCGCTCGCAGCACGCGTCGACGAGATGCTCGCGGTCGGCAACCTCGCGGACCGCGCGAACGACGTGGTGGGCACGCTGTCGGGTGGCCTCCGGCGTCGCGTCGAGATCGCGAAGGGTCTGCTCCACGCGCCGGACCTCGTGCTCCTCGACGAGCCGAGCACCGGGCTCGATCCCTCGGCGCGCCAGGACCTGTGGGCGTTCCTGCGAGCGCAGCAGGGGCTGACGGTGCTGTTCACCACGCACCTGATGGAAGAAGCCGAAGAGGCCGATCGGCTGACGATCCTCGATCGCGGCAAGGTCGTCGCCGAGGGCGCCCCCGACGACCTGCGCGCGGAGCTCGGCGGCGAGGTCCTGCAGATCCACTGCGCGGACGCGGAGCAGCTCGGGCACGAGGTCGACGCGCTGCTCGGCGTGCAGGCCCAGGTCCTGCCCGGCGTCGTGCGCGTCGAGCACGACCACGCGCACCGGCTCGTCGCCCAGGTCGTCGACCGCTTCGGCGACCGGCTGCAGCGCGTCTCCGTGGCGCCGCCGTCGCTCGAAGACGTGTTCATCGCGCGGACCGGGCACCGTCTCGGCGAGGAGGCCTGACATGGGACTGACCGTCTACTCGCTCTGGCATCGCGAGATCGTCCGCTTCCTGCGGGATCGTTCACGCGTCTTCAGCTCGGTCGGCCAGCCGATCATCTTCTGGCTCTTGTTCGCAGGCGCGCTGCGGAGTTCGTCGATGCCGGGTGGCCTGAGCTACGGCGAATACTTCTTCGCCGGCACGCTCGCGATGATCGTCATGTTCACCGCGATCTTCTCGACGATCACGGTGATCGAGGACCGGAAGGAGGGCTTCCTGCAGGGAGTCCTGGTCGCGCCGGTGCCCCGGTCGGCGATCGCGCTCGGCAAGATCGCCGGGACCGCGACGCTCGCGGTGCTGCATGCGCTGGTGTTCCTCGCGCTGGCTCCGCTCGCCGGAGTGCCTCTCGGCTTCGAGGCCTTCGCGCTGGGACTCGGCGTCCTCGCGCTGATGGCGATGGCGCTCGCTGGCGTCGGGTTCTCGCTGGCCTGGGTGATGGACAGCTCCGCCGGGTTCCACGGCGTGATGATGGTGTTCCTGATGCCGATGCTCCTGCTGTCGGGAGCGTTCTTCCCGGCGGAGGGCACCCATCCGATCCTCGGCGTGCTGATGGCGGTGAATCCCCTGACCTACGCGGTCTCGCTGCTCCGCCACGCGCTCCACGCGGGGACGGAAGCTACGGCGGGGCTGCCGCCCGTCGCGCTCTGCCTCGCGATCACGGTGGCCTTCGCGCTCGGCTCGTTCGCGCTCGGCACCAGGATCGTGCTGCGGCGCACGGCCAGGGATGCGGTCTGATCCCCGAGGAAACGCGATGCTCGCAGCCTTCGATCTCCACAACCTCGCCGACGTCAACGCCGCGCTGAACGCGCTGGCCTTCGTGCTGATCGTCGCTGGGCTGGCCGCGATCCATCGTGGCCACGAGACGCTCCACAAGCGTCTGATGCTGGCGGCGACGGGGGTCTCCGCGCTCTTCCTCGTCAGCTACCTGACCTACCACCTGACCTGTGAGTCGGTGAAGTTCACGGGCGAGGGTTGGATCCGACCGGTCTACTTCGTCGTCCTGATCAGCCACATCGTTCTCGCGGCGGTCCAGGTCCCGCTGATCCTGATGACCGTCTGGACGGGCCTTAGAGACGGGCGTCCGAAGCACCGCCGCCTCGCGAAGATCACCGCGCCGATCTGGCTCTACGTGTCGGTGACCGGCGTCGTCGTCTACTGGATGCTCTACCGGATGTAGTCGCAGCAGCGGGTCGGAGGAGCGCTCCGGCTCGTTGCCCGGCCACGGGGCTGCCGCTAAGAACCTCCCGATGACTTGTCCCTGCAACAGTGGCGCGGCTCTCGAAGCCTGCTGCGGTCCCTACCTGTCTGGCGCAGCCTGGCCCGAGACCGCCGCGGCGCTGATGCGCGCCCGCTACGCGGCGTTCGCGTCCGGCAACGTCGACTTCATCCACGACTCGCACGAACCGTCCGGCCAGGAAGACCTGGATCGGGAGGCGACCAAGGCGTGGTCGGAGAAGTCGACGTGGCTCGGCTTCGAGATCCTGGAGCAGGAAGGCGGTGGGCCTGACGACGAAGAGGGCACCGTCGAGTTCGTCGCCCGCTACGAGATCGAGGGCAAGCCTTTCGAGCACCGCGAGGTCGCGTCGTTCCAGAAGATCGACGGCCGCTACTACTTCGTCGACGGCGTGATCGTCGGGCCCGGCACGTTCCGTCGTGAGGCACCGAAGGTCGGCCGCAACGATCCGTGCCCGTGTGGCAGCGGCAAGAAGCACAAGAAGTGCTGCGGCAAGGCCGGCGCGGCCGCTTCCTGATCCGACCGATTCCCGGTCGCGAGGGCGGCTGCGATGCTGCAGCCGCGGGGCGGGCGACAGCCCGCCCGCGAGGATCGATCAGAAGTTGAGGCCGGCGCCCACTTCGAAGAACGGCGCGGGGTCGATCGCGCCCGAGAAGGTGCCCCAGTCGTAGTCGCCGGTCAGCGTCAGGCCGCCGCGGCCGTAGAACGACAGGTTGTCGTTCACGCGCATCGTCGCGTCGAGGTAGAGCTCGAACTCCTGGGTCCAGACCGTGTAGCGGTCGTCCAGCAGCGCGCCCTTCGGCGGACGGAGCGAGTAGCGCTCGCCGTCGAGCGAGAGACCGCCCTTGATGATCCAGGACGCGTCCGGGATCCACGACAGCTCGACGTACTTGGGGGCGAGCAGGTCCATGCGGAACGTGTCCGACAGGATGAGTCCGAAGCCGAGGACCGGGTATCCGGGCGAGTCGGAGAAGGTGCCGTCGTAGACGCCACCGATCTTCCCGTAGAAGCCCGGGTCGAAGCGGTAGGTGGCGATCACGTCGCCGTAGAACCGCCAGTCCTCGCTGTGGAGCGTGCCGTCGAAGTCCGTGTAGACGCCCGGCCGGAACATCGCTTCGACGTAGAGGTCTTCCGTGAAGAAACGCCCGAAGCCGACGTGGAGCGCCGCCTCGTAGACCGTCTCGTCGGTGGTCCTCGGGAGCGAAGAGTTGAAGTCGTAGCGACGCTGGCCGTAGCGCGCCCCGAGGATCAGCATCATGTCGGGGTCGACGGTGAACGGCATGAACGCCTCGGCGCTCGCGTCGTCGAACTGCATCTCGTCGCCGTTGCCCGACACGCCGGTCTCGAGCTGGTAGCCGTAGCTCGCGCGCAGGTTGTTCCGGAACTGGAACCCCTTCTGCATGAACTCGCCGTGGGCCTGGTTGAACAGCGCGGCGACCGAGTAGCGGTCTTCGTCCTGGGGCAGCGCGTTCTCGATGCGGAGCGCTGGGGTCGACAGGTCGAGCCAGGACGGCTCGGTGACCCCGGCGCCCGCCTGGAGCAGCTCGCCGTGGTCGGCGTCGGCCGGGATCGGTGCGACGCCCTGCGCCGCGAGAAGGACAGACGTCGCAGCGGCGGCGCAGGCCGCGCGCGCGAACGGGTAGGAACTGAGGATCTGGCGCATCGCGTAACGGGGGCGCTACCCGCCCCCTCCCTGGGAGTGACGATGGAACGGCACGCCGGTCGCCCAACCGGCAGGCCCAGGACTCTAGCGAGGGACGCTCCCGGGCGTCCACCAAGTCCTCGTCGGAGCCGGGTTTCGGGTGCAGCCTTGCTCGGTCCCGGACCACAGGTATACAGATGTCCACCTTGGTCTCCGGGCGGCGTGGCGTCACCCGGGGGCCCGTTCCGCGCCACTCGTGACGGCGGCGCCGTCGCGCGGCGCCCAGTCGTCCCGCCCGATCTGGCTGCGTCCGATGCTCCAGTCCCTTCACATCCGCGATCTCGCCCTCGTCGCAGCGGCCGAGGTCCGCTTCGACCGCGGCCTCAACGTCCTGTCCGGCGCGACGGGGGGAGGCAAGTCGCTCGTCGTGACGGCGCTCAAGCTGCTGCGCGGCGAGAAGTGCGGTGCCGGCCTCGTGCGGCACGGCGCCGAGGAGCTGCGGATCGACGGGGAGTTCCTGCTGCCCGCCGCCGGCGACGACGAGCCGCCGAGCCGTGCGGCACCGGTTCGCGCGGCGGTGGAGGGGATCACGGGGCGGCCACTCGAAGGCGACGTGCTCGTCGTCACGCGCATCGTCGACGCGCGCGGTCGGAGCAAGATCCGTGTCGATGGTCGTCCGGCGACCCTCCAGGACCTCCGTGACCTGGGTTCCCACCTGCTGGAGATCCACGGTCAGGGCGAAACGCGTGCGCTGATGCGGCCCGAGATCCAGGCCGAGACCCTGGACGCGTTCGGAGGCTCGGACGGGCTGCGCCGCGAGTTCTCGGCGGCGCTGTCGGTGGCCCGCGCCGCCGAGACGCGGCTCGCGGAGGTGGCGGGCAGCGAGCGTGCGCGGCAGGAGCGGGTCGGATTCCTCCGCTTCCAGCTCGCGGAAATGGACGAGATCGGCCTGGATGAGGGTGAGGTGTCGCGCGTCGAGGACGAGCACCAGGTTCTGGCCCATCTGGACCGGCTCCGCGAGGGGCTCGACGGTGCGCTGCACGCGATCCAGGGCGAAGACGAACGCGACGGTGCCGAGGACCGTCTGGGCGAGGCGATCCGCTCGCTGGAGGACGCGGCCGAGATCGACCGGGAGCTCGTGCCGGCGGTGGAGTTCCTGCACGAGGCCCGGAGCCTCGTGTCGGAGGCGGTGCGGGTCGTGCTGTCGCGAGCGGATGCGCTGGAGCACGATCCTGGACGGCTCGCCAGCCTCGAGGAGCGCCTGGGCACGTTGCGGCGCGCGCTGCGGCGCTTCGGTCCGACCGAGACCGACTTCCTCGCCCGGCGGGATGCGATGCAGCGCGAGCTCCACGAGCTCGAAGAGTCCGAGGCGGGCCCGGAGGCCCGCGAGGCCGAGCTCGGCGTCGCGCTCGACGCACTGGCTGGGGTGGCGCGGCGGCTCTGCCGCGCCCGCCGCCGCGCGGCGGACCGCTTCGTCGCGGCGATCGAGTCCGAGCTCGGGGACCTGGGGATGCCCCACACCCGGGTCCAGGTGACGTTCGACGATGATCCGGGGCATGGCATCGAACTCCTGCGAAGGGCGACGCCGCACGGGCCCGGTCCGCTCGAGTTCGAGGTGCGGATCAACCCGGGCGAGCCGTTCCGGCTGATGCGGGAGACCGCGTCCGGCGGCGAGACCGCGCGGATCGTGCTCGCGATCAAGAAAGGCCTCGCCGACCAGGACCGCGTGCCGTTCGTGGTCTTCGACGAGATCGACGCCGAGATCGGCGGGCGCCTCGGTCTCCAGGTCGGCGAGAAGCTGCGCGCGGTCGCTGCGAACCACCAGACGCTGATCGTCACGCACCTCCCGCAGGTCGCGGCGTTCGCCGATGCGCACTTCCGGGTGGACAAGCTCGTGCGGGAGGATCGGACGTGGACCTCGGTGACTCGCCTCGACGGGGCTGCACGGGAGGCCGAACTCGCGGCGATGTCGGTCGGCGATGGCGCGGCGGACGGAGGCGATGCCGAGGCCCTGGCCGAGGCGAGGCGCATGGTCGAGCGTGCCCGGGTGGGTGGGGCGAGGGTCCGCCCCCGTCGCACGTCCGGTGGCGTCTCTCGCTCCAAGCCGCTACAAGAATTGGACTTGGGAGCGTCGGGCTGAGTCGCGTCAGGCACTTGCACTGGACAGTGGCGCAGCAGGCCCGACGATTCGGAATCCGATGGCCCCTCTCCGCCCCGTGCTGCTCGACCGACGTGCCCTGCCCAAGGTCTGGGGTGGTCGCGCGCTCGACGAGGTCCTGGGCATGTCGCTCGCGCCCGTGGACGAGCCGATCGGGGAGACCTGGGAGGTCTACGACCGGCCGGACGGGAGCAGCGGGCTCCGTGGCATGGATGCGTCGCTCGCGGACTGGATGACGTCGTCGCGAACCGAGGTGCTCGGCCGCGGCGTGCAGCCCGGACCCGGCGGCCGGTTCCCGCTGCTGCTGAAGTTCATCGATGCTCGCGACGAGCTCTCCATCCAGGTGCACCCAGGGCCCGCGCAGGCTGCGGAGCACGGCGACGGCCCGAAGTCCGAGGCCTGGGTCGTCCTCGCCGCCGGCCCGCGCGCGCGCATCGTGCGGGGGTTCCGCGACGGCGTGACGCGGAGTGACGTCGTGCAGGCGATCGCGGACGGGAGTCTTGCCGATCTCCTTCATTCCTTCACCCCGAAGGTCGGCGACGTGATCCCGGTTCCGGCCGGAGTCGTCCACGCGATCGGTCCGGACGTGGTCGTCTTCGAGGTCCAGCAGAACTCGGACCTGACCTTCCGCCTCTGGGACTGGGGTCGTCCGCGGGAGCTGCACGTCGAGTCCGCGCTCCGCGCGCTCTCCTTCGACCCGCCTCCTCCGGTCCGCTCGGCGGGTGACGAGCCCGAACTCGAGGCGACGCTTCTGGAGACGCCGGACTTCCGGGTCCGCAGGCTCGCGCTCGATCGTCCGGCGACCGTGGGCACCGAGGGAGTCTTCAAGCTGCTGACCGTCGTCGAGGGTATGGCCGCGCTCGGCTGGAGAAGCGGCGGAGAACACCCGCCGATTCCGGTCCGTCGTGGCGATACCGTGCTCGTCCCGGCGGCAGTGGACGCGGTCTACGTCTCGCCGATCGGCCGGGTCGCGTTCCTCGTGACCGATCCCGGGGGACGTCTCTGACATGGCAGCACGCAAGAACAAGCCGGCCGCGCCCGGCGGGGCGAAGAGCCCGAAGCCGCGCGTTTCCGGGCGGAAGCCAGTGGTCGCCAAGGGTGCGGCTCGCAAGCCCAAGGCCGGGCCCGGTCGGCCGGCTCGCGCCGGAGCGGGCGGCCGTCGCCCCGCGGCCGCGAAGCCGAAGCGTGCGCCGATCCGCGTCACCGCCGAGGCGGGCGCTCCGGTCGTCGAGGATGGTCTCGTCCGGATCAACCGTTTCCTCGCGGCCGCCGGGCTCGCGAGCCGTCGCGCCGCGGAGGAGCTGATCGAGGCCGGTCGCGTGACGGTGAACGGCGAGGTCGTGACCGAGCTGGGCACGCGCGTCGATCCTGCCAACGACGACGTGCGCGTCGACGACCAGCGGCTGAAGAAGGAGCCGCCGGTCTACATCCTGTTCAACAAGCCGAAGGGCGTCGTGTGCACGAACGCACGACAGGAGCAGCGGCCGCGCGTCGTCGACCACCTGCCGGACGTCCGGGGTCGTGTCTACACGGTAGGTCGCCTAGACGCGGAGTCCGAGGGGCTGATCCTCGTGACCAACGACGGCGACTTCGCGCAGCGCATCGCCCACCCCCGCTACGAACTCGCGAAGACCTACGCAGTCCTGATCCGCGGCAAGATCGACGACTCCGAGCTCCAGAAGGCCCGCGGCGGCGTGTGGCTCGCCGAGGGCAAGACCTCGGGCGCGCGCATCCTGGTCGAGCGGCGGGGTCGCGACCGCACCTACCTGAAGGTCTCGCTGAAGGAAGGACGCAACCGCGAGATCCGCCGCATCTTCGCGCGGCTCGGCTACCCGGTGCTGTCGCTGAAGCGCGTGCGGATCGGTCAGCTCACGCTGCACGGGCTCGGCGCCGGTCGCTACCGATTCCTGCGACCCGAAGAAGTCTCCGCGCTCGTCGACCTCACGCGGCGTGGTGGGGGCGACGAAGCATGAGCCTGGAGGGAGTCCACGAGGTTCGGCTCGACAACGGTTTCCGGGCCTACCTGGTCGAACGCCGCGAGCTCCCGCTCGTCGCGACCGTGCTCTGGTACCGCGTCGGTTCGCGCGACGAGCGCACCGGTGAGACGGGCCTCGCGCACTTCCTCGAACACATGATGTTCAAGGGAACCGACCGCTACGCGAAGGGGCAGATCGACCTGCTGACCGCGAAGCTCGGTGGGAGCAACAACGCGTTCACCGACCACGACGGGACCGCCTACCACTTCTCGCTGGCCTCGGATCGATGGGAGACCGCGCTCGAGATCGAAGCGAACCGGATGAAGAACTGTCTGTTCGATCCGGCCGAGTTCGACGCGGAGCGGAACGTGGTCCTCGACGAGCTGGCGCGCGGTGAGGACGACCCGTGGAACGTGCTCTGGCAGGCGACCGAGGCGTTGGCGTTCCAGGTCCACCCGTACCACCATCCGGTGATCGGATACGCAGAAGACCTCCGCCGGGTCGACGCGGAGGGGATGCGGACGTTCTACCGCCGCAACTACGGTCCGAACCGGGCGTTCCTGGTCGTCGTGGGGGACATCGACCACGAGCGAGCGGCCGAGCGGATCGCCGAGCTGTTCGGCTCGCTGGAGCCGGTGCCGGATCGCGACCCCGTGCTGGTCGAGCCGGTCGCGCGCCACGAGCGGCGTGGGGTGGTTCGTGCCCCGGGTTCGCTGACGCGGATCGCGATGGCGTGCCGCACGTGCCGGATGGGCGAGCGGGACGACTTCGCGCTCGACTTCCTGTCCCACGTGATCGGCAGCAGCAAGACTTCGCGCCTCCACCGTCGGCTCGTGCTTGAGGAAGAGGTGGCGACCTACGTCACCTCGCACAACGAGACCCGACTGGACCCGGGCTTGTTCTGGATCCTCGCCGAGCTGCACGCCGGCGTGGACGTCGAGCGGGTGGAGGGACTGATCCGCGAGGAGCTCTCGAAGCTCTGCGATGAGGGGGTGGAGGCTGCCGAGCAGCGCAGAGCGCGCGTGCAGATCCGGAGTTCCTACCTCTTCGAGGACGAAACGGTCCTCGACACGGCGCTGAAGATCGGCCGGTTCGAGGCGCTCGCATCCGGCGGTCATCGACTGCTCGAGAACGTCCTTCCCACCTACGACGAGATCGATCGGCGAGAACTGCGCGAGGTTGCACAGCGCTACTTCGGGCCCGAAGCGTGGTCGGTGGTCTGGTCGTTGCCCGAGGATGCCGAGCTGAGGCGCCCTGCCGCGACGGCACGCAAGCGGCGGACGCGCAGCAAGGCGGCGACCTCCGCTGCGAAGGCGATCAAGGCCCCTGCGGCCAAGACCTCGCGGACTGCCGCGAAGAAGCCAGCGAGGAAGCCTGCGAAGAAGGTCGCCAAGAAGGCTGCGAAGAAAGCTGCGCGCCGGGCCCCGAAGAAGTCCGCCGCAGCGAAGCCGGAGGCGCGCCCATGAGCAGCCGCATCCAGCTCCGCTGCGCGGAGCGAGAGCTCAAGAACGGTCTCTGCTGCATCGCGCTCCAGAGTCCGGAGTCGTCGACCTTCGCCGTCTCGCTGTCGCTCGCCGCATCCCAGATCGAGGAGGGCGACGACGAGCACGGCCTCGCCTACCTGACGGGCTCCTGCCTGGAAGAGGGCACGCGGCGCCACAGTGCGGTCGAACTCGCCGAGGCCGTCGAGAACATCGGCGGCAGTCTGTCGACGGCGGCCGGGAGCGTGACCATCCAGTGCCCGGCGGACGAGGCTGCGCGCGCGATCCGCCTCGTGCGTACGGTCGGACTCGAACCGGCGTTCGATCCGCGCGACGTGCGTCGGGTCCAGGCAGAGATCCTGTCGGAGATCGAGGCGGACGACGCCGACCCTCGGGCGGTCGCGCGACGGGACTTCCGTCGAGGGGTGTTCGGCGAGCATCCTCTCGGACGGCCGAGCTACGGCGATGCGAAGACGATCGCCGGGTTCCGCGCGGCGGATCTCGAGCGCTTCCATCGCACCTGGTACGCCCCCCGCGGTGCGATCGTCGCTGCGTCGGGTCCGGCACCGGTCGAAGAGACCCTCGACGTGCTGGCGAAGGCGTTCCGCTCGTTCCGCGGAGCGGACAGCCCGCGCACGGCGCCTCTGGATCCGGAGATGCCGCATGGGCGGAACGAGTCCCACGTCCCCATGGACCGTGAGCAGGTCCACGTCTACCTCGGACACCCCGGAGTCCGGCGCAGCAACCCTGACTTCGTGCCGCTCCTCGTGATGGACCACGTGCTCGGGACCGGGCCTGGATTCACGTCGCGGGTGACACGACGGCTCCGGGACGAGATGGGGCTCTGCTACGCGGTCAGCGCATCGATCACACAGGGTGCTGGTCTCCACCCGGGGGCCTTCACCGCCTACATCGGCACGTCGGCCGCCAACCGGCAGCGTTCGATCGACGTCTTCCTCGAGGAGATCCGTCGAATCCGGAGCGAGCCACCGACCCCCGACGAGCTGCGCGACGTCCAGGAGTACCTGACCGGCAGCTACGTGTTCGGACTCGAGAGGAACTCGAACCTCGTCGGCTACGCGATCCGCGCCCGCCGGTACGGGCTCGGCTACGACTACATCCACCGCTACCCCGACGAGGTCCGTGCGGTCACGCGCGAAGACGTGCTCCGTGCCGCGGCGACCCACCTGGATGCGGAGCGGGTCGTGATCGCGAGCGCGGGCGCGACGGTCTGATCCTGCGGAGGGGGCGCAACCATTGCGCCACGCTCGGCACACAGGATGGCAGGCGCGGAGAACCGCGCCTGCCGGCATGCCGAATCCGCACGACGCCCTGTTCTGCCAGGTCTTCGCCGACCCGCGCCACGCGGAGGGGGAGATCCGGGCAGTCCTGCCCCCGGCGATCGCCCGGCGCGTTTCGTGGTCGACGCTCCGGCTGCTGCCCACGACCGACAAGGACGTGCTGCGCGGCGACCGCCACGCGGACCTGCTCTTCGAGGTCCGGATCGACGGTGAGCCCTGCCTCCTCCATCTGCTGCTGGAGCACAAGAGCGGGGACGATCGCTTCACCGCGGTGCAGGTGGGGGACTACGCGTTCCGGATCTTCCGGCGGCACCTCCGCGAGCAGCCGGACGCGACGAGCCTTCCGCCGATCCTCGCGGTCGTCGTCTTCCATGGGCCTGGAGGCTGGCGTCGGGGCGACGATCTGGAGTCCTGCTTCCGGCTGGCGCCGGAGACGAAGCGCCTGCTCGCGCCCTACCTGCCCGGCATCCGGTTCTTCGTCGACGACCTGTCGAGCATCGGGCCCGAGGAGCTCGCGTCGAGGACGCTGTCAGCGCTGGCCCGACTCGTCCTCGAAGTGCTTCGGCGGGCGTCCGCCGGGGATGACCTCCGCTCGCTGCTCCGTGCGCTCGCGGTGGAGTTCCGTGCGGCTCGCGCCGCGTCGGGCGACGCCGGGCTCCTCGCGGCTGTGCTAACCTACCTCGGACGGCTTCGGGATCTGCCGCGCGCAGAGATGCAGACCCTGGTCCGTCTGGAGCTCGGCTCTGACCTGGAGGAGATCATGTATTCGACCTACGACCAGACTCTCGACGAGGGGCGTGCGCAGGGGCGCGCCCAGGGCCTCGCCGCGGCGCTGCAGACCGTCCTGGTGAGTCGGTTCGGCCCGCTCGACGCAGAGACCGTCCGGCGGATCGAAGCTGCTTCGATCGCGGACCTGGAGAAGTGGCTGGAGCGCGTCGGGACAGCGCCGAACCCGGCCGCTGTCTTCGACTCCTGATCGTCCCGCGCTCGGTTGCCCAGGCCTTCCGACCTCAGCCCGCCTGGAGCTCGGTCAGCTTGGCCTGGACCTTCTCCGCGTGACCCTTCGCCTGCACCTTCGGCCAGTGGTGCGCGACCTTGCCGGTCGGGTCGACGAGGACCGTCGAGCGGATCACGCCCATGGTCTTCTTGCCATACATCGTCTTCTCGCCGAAGGCGCCGTACTTCTCCATGACCTTGTGGTCCGGGTCGGACAGGAGGCCGACCTTCAGCCCGAACTTCTCGATGAACTTCCGGTGGCTCGCTGCGTCGTCGGGGCTGCAGCCGTAGACGGTGGCGCCGAGCTTCTCGAAGGCCTTGATCCCCGCGGTGAAGTCGCAGGCCTCGACGGTGCAGCCCGGGGTGTCGTCGCGCGGGTAGAAGTAGAGCACCACCCATTGCCCCTGGAGGTCGGACAGCTTCACGCGGTTGCCGTCCTGGTCCGCGAGGGTGAAAGCGGGAGCGCGCTTGCCGATTTCGATCATGGCCGTGCCCTTCGCCTGTCCGGGCGGCGGCGGATGCGCGATCGGCGCGCGCGGCTCAGGTCGACTCGGGCTGCTGCAGAGCCTGCTGTCGGCTCTCCCGGTAGCGGATCGCGTGCCCGAACAGGTAGTTGACGATCGGTAGCCCCAGGATCAGGCCCCAGACGCCGACCAGCTTGCCAGCGATCGTCAGCACGATGAGCACCAGGACGGCGTTCATGTGCAGCTTGTGGCCGAAGATCTTCGGGTTCAGGAAGTAGGCCTCGATGAAGTGGACGATGAGGATCATCGCCACCGCCGCGAGCATCAGGCCGAAGCCCTCCTGGGACAGTGCCTCCAGGCAGATCGGCGCCGAACTCAGGAACACGCCGGCCACCGGGATGAAGCTGCAGAAGAACACGATCGTCGAGATGAACACCAGGTTGGCGGTCAGCCCGAGGAACCAGAGTCCGAGCGCCGTCAGCGCGGTGTTGCACAGCGCGATCAGTAGCTGGGCCTCGAGTGCGCGCCCGAGCATCCGCCCGAAGTCACGGATGTTGTCGGCGGCCTCGGTGTAGATGAATCCGACCTTCGTGTTCGCGAGCCCCTGCACCGAGCGGCTGAGCTTCGGCAGGTCGAGCACGATCAGGAACGAGAACAGCAGCGACAGCAGGAACGCGGAGCCGACGCCGAGGATCGGGCTGGCGATCTCCTTCAGCAGGTCGACGGCGTCCGACATGCTCTCGCGAGACTTCTGCTGGCGGAGCTCGGTGACCTGGGGTGAGACCAGCGGATAGGGGACGGGTGGGCCCGTCTGGTCCGGGTCGAAGCTCACCATGTCGCCGGGCTCGTCGGTCCGCTTGCCGTCGTTGGCCCGCTCGTCGGTAGAGACGAACCCGAGCAGGTGCTCGATCAGATCGATCGCCTTGAGGTCGTCCGGAAGGACGTCGCGCGCAACGGTGTACTGCTGCCGGGTGCGGTCGAGCTCGGTGTCGATCTTGGCGAGGTACTGGGGGTATTCGGCGGCCAGCTTGCGCGCCTGCTGCTGGAACGCCGGCGCCAGCGCGACGCCGAGCGTGATCAGCGTGCCGAGGAAGACGAGGGCGACGAGCACGACCCGCGCCGGCCGATTCGCGATGCGGTGGACGAGGCCCTGGACACCGTGTTCGAGGATGTAGGCGAACACGAAGGTCAGGAAGACCAGCAGGAAGAACGGCCGGAGGACGTAGAGGATCGCGAAGATCAGCGCCCAGACGAAGATCCGGGTCCCCAGCGAGAAGATCCGGTCCCACGGCGGCGGCAGCGGGCCGGTGCCCTGGGCTGTCTGGGGGGTCGGGGCCATCGCTTGGTCTGGGCTGCGTGCGTCCGCCGGCGCGGCTCCGGACTGGCCCTCGGTCGAGGCGTGCATCATGGGTCCGCAGGTCGGCAGCGCGAGAGGCTAGCGACGCCGAGCGCGGGGGGCCAGCGCGCAGGTCCACAGCAGACGGCAGCCAGCGCTCGGGGACGGTAGTCCGGTCATCGTTCCCGGCGTCCGAGCGTGCGCTCGACGTAGCTCTCGATCACGCGCCGGACTCCGTCGTCCGACCATGCCGCGACGACTTCCGCGTCGAACGCGGCCGCGTCGCGATCGATCACCTCCAACGCCGGACGACGGAGCTGCCTCTTGGTCAGGGCGAAGGTCGAGGTGGGGATCGCGGCCAGATGCCGAGCCTCGGCCATGGACTCCGCCTGGAGTTCGGTCGCCTCGACGACGCGGTCGACGAGCCCGAGCCCGAGCGCATCTGCGGGCAGCACGGTCCGGCCCGACCATGCGAGGTCCTGCGCGGTGCGGTTGCCGACCTGGAAGCGGAGCACTTCGAGTCCGGCGGTCGGGAACGGCACGCCGACCTGCAGCTCCGGCACGCCGAGCCTCGCCCTGCCGTCGGCGAGGAGCCTTCGATCGGCCGCCTGGACGAGAAGGCATCCGCCCGCGATCGCGTGTCCGCCGACGGCGGCGATCACCGGCTTGGGCAGCACGAAGAGGCGGCGGAGCACTGCTGCCAGCGCAGGCACGAACCGCTCCGTGTAGCAGCTGTCCTCCATCAACAGGCGTGGGAGGTCGACCCCGGCCGAGAAGATCGGGCCGTCGCCGGTCAGCACGACGGCGCGGCACGCGTCGTGTTCGACCGCCGCCAGCGCTTCGTCGAGCGCGAGGCAGAGCTCCAGGTCGAGTGCGTTCGCCTTGCCGTGCTGGAGGGTCAGGACCGTGACGTCGTCCTGCGCTTCGCGTCGGATCATGCCGACATCGTCGTCCTCGAGCGGAGCCGCGGCCAGCGGTCGCGGCGAGGTTCCTTTCCGAGTCAGGACGGCAGCTCGAGCTCGGCGACCAGGGGCAGGTGGTCCGATGCCCGGGTCGCGAGCGCGAGGCGCGAGCGGTGGACGTGGACCAGCTCGGCGTCACCGCGGACGTAGAGCGCGTCGAGCGCCTGCACGGGTGCCCAGGCGGGGAACGTCCGGATACGGCTCGGCATGCCCCGGAAGCCCGCCGGAAGGAGGTGCTTGCGGCCGAGCGAGCCCCAGACGTCGTTGAAGTCGCCCGCGACCAGGATCGGGGTCTCGTGATGCAGCCCGGCGAACGGATGTGACCGGAGGAAGCTCTGCAGCTGGAGGTCGCGGATGCGCTCGGTGAGCCCCAGGTGCAGACAGAAGACGTGGACCGTGCGCGAGCGACCGGCGTCGGTGCGGACCCTGACCCGGGCGTGCAGCACGGAGCGCTGCTTGGTGCCGGGCACCGTCACGTCGATGTTCTCGGTGTCGGTGATCGGCCAGCGGGAGAGGACCGCGTTGCCGTACTCGCCACCGCTCCGGAATCGGTGGTTCGGGAACCACGTCCGATGTCGGAAGCCCAGCTCGTCGCCGAGCAGGTCGATCTGGCGGTGCCATCGCGGCCGACCCGCGCCGTTCGCGACCTCCTGCATGAGCACGAGATCGGGAGCGTGGTGCCGGATGGTCTCCTCGACGCGCTCGGGTCGGTAGCGACGGTCCACGCCGCCGATGCACTTGTGGATGTTGTAGCTGAGGAGGCGGAGCTGCATGGGCCGCTCGGAGGGTCGTCGGCTCGCGCGCCGAGTATCGCTGGCGACTCGATCGCCACCCAGCTTCTCGTGGGACGTCGATCCGGTGAAGATGTCGGGCAGCGGGCGGTCGTCCCGCAGCCGGAACCCACCGGACCCGACGCGAGCCATCGATCGGATGCAGCAGAGCGAGGCAGAGCTCCAGATCTGGGAACGTCTCGCAGGCCCGTCGGGATGCGATCTGGTCGCCCGGGTCGAGGCGTGCGGAGATCCCGACGGGCTCGCGCCGGCGGACCTCACGGCGCTGCGTGCCGGGGCGGACGCCACGCTCGTCGCCCGGGCGATCGACCTCGTCCGGGCGCGACGCCGCGCCGCGCGCAAGCTCGTCGACGCGGCGCGACTGTTCGTGGACATCGAAGGCGTCGAACAGGCTTCGGGCACGGATGTGGCGGCGTGGAAGGCGCGTCGCTTCGCGGACGCCCGAGTCAGTCGTGTCTTCGATCTCTGCGCCGGAATCGGTGGCGACTTGATCGAGCTCGGCCGAGCGCTGCCGGGCGCGGAGCTGGTCGGCATCGACTCGGACCCGGCGCGGGCATGGATGGCCAGCCAGAACGCCGGTTGCGCGACTCTCGCCGAGGATGCGACCACGTTGGACGTGGCGGGGGCTGCGTTCCACGTCGATCCGGCGCGTCGCGTCGAGGGGAGCGGTCGTCGCCTCCGGCGCGTCGACGAGTACCGGCCGGGTCGAGCGTTCCTCGAGCAGCTCGTCGCCTCCGGCGCTCCCGGTGCTCTGAAGCTCGGTCCCGGCGCCGATCTCGACGACGTTCCGGGTGGGCTCGCCGGCGAGATCGAAGTGGTGGGCGGCCCGGAAGGCCTGCTCCAGGCCGTGGTCTGGTGCGGAGGCCTCGCGAGGGAGGCGGGCCTCCGCACCGCGACGCGGGTGGATCGCGAGCTCACGTTCTCCGGGCGCCCCGCGCGACTCCCTGTCTCGGCGCGCGTCGGTTCCCATCTGCTCGTCGCCGAGCCTTCGCTCGAACGCGCCGGGCTGGTCGCGGCTCGTGCTCCGGGAGGCGCATGGGCGCTGCCCGCGGGCGACGGATGGGCCTGTGTCGACGGACCGGCTCGGGATCCCTGGTTCCGGGACTTCGAGGTGCTCGAGGTTCTTCCGTGGCGCGAGCAGAAGCTCCGGGCTGCGCTGCGCGCGGCCGGAGCGGGCGTCGTCCACGTGAAGATCCGCGGCCGGATCGCCGATGCGAACGTGATGGAGCGCTCGCTGCGAGGTGATGGAGCGGAGTCGGTCTGGGTCTTCGGTTACCGGGAAGGGGATCGCTCGGTTGCGGTCCTCGCGCGCGCGCTGGCGCTCGCCGGTGCAGCCGGTGAGGATGGCGCGCACTCACCATGACGGACGTGGACCAGGAGAGCGGCGTGCCCGAGCCGACGCGCGCCCGCCGGCGTGCGATCCCGCTGCTCGTGGTCGGCAGCCTGTTGGTCAGCGCTGTCGGCGCGGAGTTCGTCTACCGATGGCTCCGTCCGACCGAACGCGTGGGTGAGCTCTACTACGCGGACGAGGCGCACGTCCCGTTCGATCTCGAAGACCCCGCCGACTTCGACCGGGCCCAGCGCTACCTCGAGGTCGTGCCGGACGCCCCGCGGTTCCGGCTGCGCTTCAAGCCCGGCGTGACGGTCCACCTCTGCTACCGGGGATACGAAGGCGAGGGTGCGTTCGACGCCGAGGGCTGCGTGGAGTTCCGGACGAACTCGCTCGGCTTCCGGGATCGTGAGGAGCTCTGCGCGCCCAAGCCGGAGGGCCAGCGCCGCGTCGTCTGTCTCGGCGACTCGACGACGGTCGGTTGGGGTGTGCCCGAGGCCGACGGCTGGACCCGGCGAGCCGAGGATCTGCTCCGCGTCGACGATGACGGAGTCCGCGTCGCCAACTGCGGCGCGTCCGGAACACTCCTGCCCGACGAGCACGCGCACGCGCTGTTCACGCGGTTCGGCGCCCTCGATCCCGACGTCGTCGTCGTCACGCTCTGCATCAACGACCTGCTTCCGGTCAACGGGGGTATGGCGCACTTCGAGCCCTCGGTCTTCGAGCGGCTGGGCATGCCGCTCGACGGCTGGCTCGGCCACTCGGCCCTGGTCAACGACGCGGCGCGCGCTCTGCGCCGGGACGCGGCCCTGCGCCTCGACCCGGACCACGACTGGGTCGGTGCGCTGATGGCGCTGCCTGTCGCTGAATACCCACCGGCCGCGCAGAAGCTCGGTGCCGTCTACTGGGGCAGCGGCGTTCCCGAACAGGCGCTCCGCGCGATCCACGGATGGTGCAACGAACGAGGCGCGCGCCTCGCCGTGATGGTCTGGCCGTTCCTCCAGCAGCTCGGGAACCGGTCCGAGCACCCGTTCACGCCGGTCCACGACGCGGTCGGGCAGTTCTGCGAGGGCGAGGGGATCGCGTTCCTCGACCTGCTCGATGTCTTCCTCGGTCTCGACCCCGCGTCGCTCTGGCTGACGCCGCTCGACATGCACGGCAACGTGCGGGCGCATGCGCTCGCCGCGCCGGAAATCGCCCGTTTCGTCGGCGGACTGCTCGGCGGTTGAGTCCAGCGCCTTGTCCGTCGCGCGATGCGCGGTGACAATCCCGTCCTGCCCGAACAGGAAATCGGGCAGGTGGTAGAGGCTTGATGCTTCCTTCACGCGCGATCGGCGCGTGGAGCGTTTGGTCAGGATTCGAAGGGGATGCCGAGCCAGGAGTCAGGGAAGATTTCGGCTGCGTGGCGTGCGCGCGAGCTCGTCGCCTACGTCGTCGTGCTGACTCTGGTCGGCTGGCAGTTCTACGCGGGTCTCGTGAGCCTGACGGCGGCGCCGACGTTCCGCGGCGGACCGGACGCTGAGGCACGGTTCGCGATGGACGACGCGGCCCGTGTCGATGAAGCGCTGGGGGACCGCGCGGTGATCTATCGCGCGCTGATCCGGCATGCAGGCGAGGGAGCTGTGGTGGTCGCCCACGCTCCGCCGACTCCCGCCGCGATGCAGCTGGTCACGAGCCTCCGGAATCTCGCCTATCCGCGGCTCGTCGTGCCGACGGCGACCGCGTTCGAGCTGCTCGCGGCCGGTCGACTGGATCGACCGGCCGGGACCTTCGTCCTCGACCTCGACCCGGAGTCCCCGCTCCGCCTCGAAGGCACCGAGCTGCTCGAGCAGGGGGACGGCTTCCTCCTCTACCGGTTCCGGCCATGACCCTGTCGGTCCTCGAGGTCCTCTGGCTGCTCGGGGCTCCGCTCGTCGCGGGGTTCGGGATGCTCAGGCTCCTCGGGCTCTCGTTCGCGACCGACCGGCTCGCGTTCGCGGCGTGGTCCTACCTCGTCGGCACGCTGTCCGCGGCGGTCTCGCTCTGGCTCTGGACGCTGACGGCGAAGCCGTTCCCCGTCGGCGTGCTCTGGTCGGCGCTCGGCGTCTTCGGCGTCGTCGCGGTCGTCGCGGCGCGTCGCCATGGCGGATCGGAGGCCGCCGTCCAGGTGTCCGGGGGCCTGCGCGCCGAGCGCCTCCTCTTCCTCGCGGTCGTGGCTCTGCTCCTGCTCCACGGTCTCGACGTCGCGACGGCGAGGAACGCGTTGCCGATCCTGGCCGGGGACGAGGGCAACATCTGGACCGCGAAGGCGAAGGTCCTGCACGTTGCGATCGACTCGATCGGCCCGGCGTTCCGCGAGGAGGCCTCGCTGTTCGTCCAGCATCCGGACTATCCGCTCCTCAACCCGCTGCTGCAGCTCGGCGTGTTCGAGATCGCCGGGCGGCTGACCGCAGCGGACAGTCGGCTGCCGATCCAGGCGGTGATGCTGGCGCTGATCGTGCTGACGGCTTCGTCGCTACGCCGGCACGTGCGGCCTGCGGTTGCGGCGGCGATGCTGTTGGCGCTGTTCACGACCGACATGAGTCGATTCCTCACCGGATCGGCCTACGCCGATCACCTGGTGATGTTCGGGACCCTGGCAGCCGTCGACGCATGGTCGCGCTTCCGTGAGTCGCGCAACCCCGTGTGGTTCCGGCTCGCCTGCGTCGGGATGGCGTTCGCCATCCTCGCCAAGAA
>JAQCBR010000215.1 GCA_027621295.1 Planctomycetota bacterium | reverse complement strand
CTCAGCGGGCTTCGACGGGGACGCAGTGCCGCTGCCGCCGCCGCGCTGGGCGGCGACGTCGATCACCGCACCGCACGCCTTGCACTTGGCCTTGTCGCCCTGGAACGACTCGGGGAGCTTGTACTTGGCGCCGCAGTTCTGGCAGACGATCTGGAGGACGGACATTCGGCTTCTCCGGGGATGGGAAGGGTGCAGGGGGCACGCGTGCGGTCAACGCCGCGGGCGCGGGGCTTTCAGGCTGGAGTGAGGGGGAAGGAGGCGGGCCGCGGCGCGGTTCGCCGTCGGCCGCGCGGTCGTCGGACTCAGCGACGCTTGCTCGGCTCTTCGGTCTTCTCGGCGAACGGGTCGTCGGCATCATCGACCCCGAGGCGCCAGTCCTCTCGCCAGTGGTTGTCGGCCCAGTAGCCGTACCACTGCCGGAGCGAAGACAGCCGATACTCCTGGCTGGACGTCTGGGAGCCGAGCACCGACGGATCGAACCCGAACCGCTGACCGGTGACGTCCTCGAGGCCCATCGTCACGCGACGGATCTGCAGGACCGTGTGCTGATCCTGCAGCGACGCCGTGTTGCCCACGACGAGTTCGTACAGCTTGTTGAGGAGCCGGGGGACCGCGGGCTTGCCGATGTCCTTGAGGCGGCGGGATGCGGTGTTGGCGGCGCCTCCCGAGCCCTCCAGATCGACCAGCGTGGCGATGAGCGCGTCGATCTTCTGCTGGACGTCCGGGGACGTGCCGTCCATGTGCGGGAGCGGCTTGAGCTCGGCTTCGCGCACGGTGGTCTTCACGCCGCCGTAGTCACGCTCGACCGAGGCGGCGTCGCCGATCACTTCGTGCTTGGCCGGGCGCGGGCCGCGAGCCTTGGGTTCGGCGCGCGGCGGCGGCTCGTAGATCGCCGAGAAGCCGGTGACCTTCGCACGGCCGCCCTGGACCGCGAACGAAACGTCGTAGGTCGCCGTCGGCTGGGACCAGCGCTTCTGGGCGTCTTCCTTGATCGACAGATCGAGTCGTACCGTGCCGCGGTCGGCTTCGGCCGCATCCTTGTCGATCTTGCCGAAACCGACGTAGCTGTCGCGCAGCACGGCGGTCTTCGGATCTTCGAGGAGGCGGTCCAGCACCAGGCGCTCGCGGTCACTGGCGGTGCCGTCGACCAGCCCGATCTCGAAGAACCCGACGAACGCGCCGACGTCGGTGGTGGACGAGAGCTTGAAGCGGTTGCCGGACGCCAGCGCCTCGGCCCACTCGGCGACGTCGCGGACCCGGCTGTTCTTCATGCCGGTCTCGACCGTGCGGACGGGTTCCTGGGTCTGCTGGACCGGCTCCTTGCCGCCGCCAGAGATCAGCACGAGGCCGATGATCATGAACGCGAGCAGCGCGCCACCGAGGATGAACGGCTGCGCGTTGTTCTGCTTGCGAGCGCTCCGGGTGCTGACCGAGCTCGGGACGAACGCCCGTCCACAGCTCTGGCAGGTCATCTGCTCCGAAAGCAGGTCGCTCGGCACCCGGTACTCGGTGCCGCAGGAAGGGCATCCGACGGTGCGACGACCCTCGCGGGTGTCCCGGTTGCGGGTCGCGCGAGCGCGGGCTCCGCCCGCAGTCGAACGGCCCCGAGAGGCGGGGGAGCGGCTCTGGCCACTACCCGCGGTGGATCGGCGTCTGGTTGCCACGAATCGGGGGTCTCCTGGCGGGGCAGGGCTTGCGGAACGGCGGATCAAGGTATCCGCGCGCGCGACGGAGTGTCAACCTGAGCGCATCCGCGCGCGGCGGGGTTCTCGAACGCCGCGCCGGGCTGGTGCAGGATGACCCGGATGCGGCGCTTCAGGATGGTGACGGACTTCGAGCCGGCGGGCGATCAGCCGGCGGCGATCCGCGACGTCGCCCGGTGGATCGAAGAAGGGTCGCGCCAATCAACGGTGCTCGGCGTCACCGGTTCGGGCAAGACGTTCACGATCGCCAAGGTTGTCGAGCACATCCAGCGCCCGGCACTGATCCTGGCGCCGAACAAGACGCTGGCCGCCCAGCTCTACTCGGAGTTCAAGTCGTTCTTCCCCGACAACGCGGTCGAGTACTTCGTCAGCTATTACGACTACTACCAGCCCGAGGCTTACGTCGCGACGACCGACACCTACATCGAGAAGGACGCGACGATCAACGAGGCGATCGACCGCATGCGGAACTCGGCGACGAGGTCGCTGATGGAGCGGCGGGACGTGCTGATCGTCGCTTCGATCTCGTGCATCTACGGGCTCGGTTCGCCGGACAACTACCGGGAGCTGTCGGTCCGCGTGCGTCGGGACCAGGAGGTCCAGCGCGACGCGCTGCTGCGCGGGCTCGCGTCGATCCAGTACCGCCGCGACAACGTCGACTTCGCGCCGGGGCGTTTCCGTGTCCGTGGGGACGTGATCGAGGTCTTCCCGGTCTACGAGGAGCAGTACGCGCTGCGGATCGAGCTGTTCGGCGACGACGTGGACGGCCTCTACCGCATCGATCCGCTGCGCGGTGAGATCGTCGAGGAACTCGACGAGGTCACGATCTACCCGACGTCGCACTACGTCGCGCCGCAGGACCGGCTGCTGGCCGCTGCCGACTCGATCGAGGCCGAGCTCGAGGAGCGGATCGTCGAGTTCGAGAGCAAGAAGAAGCTCCTCGAGCGGCAGCGCATCGAGCAGCGGACGCGACACGACCTGGAGATGCTCCGCGCGACCGGCATGTGCCAGGGGATCGAGAACTACTCCCGCCACCTGGACGGTCGTGCGGCCGGCCAGCCGCCGGCGACGCTGTTGCACTACTTCCCGTCCGACTTCGTGATGTTCGTCGACGAGAGTCACGTTGCGGTCCCCCAGGCCGGGGGGATGTTTCGCGGCGACCGGGCGCGCAAGGAGAACCTCGTCCAGTTCGGCTTCCGCCTGCCGTCGGCCCTCGACAATCGACCGCTGACCTTCGACGAGTTCCTCGACCTGCAGAACCAGGTCGTCTACGTGTCGGCGACCCCCGGCCACTACGAGCTCGACAAGAGCGGTGAGCGCGTCGCCGAGCTGGTGGTCCGCCCGACCGGGCTCGTCGATCCCCCGGTCGAGATCCGCCCGGCGGGTGGTCAGGTCGACGACGTGCTCGGTGAGGTGCGAACCCGCGCGGAGCGCGGCGAGCGCGTGCTGATCACCACGCTGACCAAGCGGATGGCCGAGGACCTGACCGACTACTTCCGCGACGTCGGCATCAAGGTCCGCTACCTGCACTCGGACATCGACAGCCTGGAGCGCACAGCCCTGATCCGGGACCTGCGTCTCGGCGTCTTCGACTGTCTCGTCGGGATCAACCTGCTGCGCGAAGGGCTCGACCTGCCGGAAGTCACGCTGGTTGCGGTCCTCGACGCCGACAAGGAGGGCTACCTGCGCAGCAAGACGTCGCTGATCCAGACCTGCGGCCGCGCGGCGCGCAACGTCGACGGGCGGGTGCTGCTGTACGCGGATCGCATCACCGACTCGATGGCGGGCGCGATCGAGGAGATGGAGCGGCGCCGGACGCGGCAGAACGCCTACAACGTCGAGCACGGCGTGACGCCTCGCACCGTCGTCAAGGCGGTGCGGGACCTGCTGCTCGATGCGGAGCAGGTGCAGGAGACGGAGTCGCCGCGCAAGGGCCGCAAGCCGACGAAGCGCGGTGGCAGCCGGCAGGACGTCGGCGCCGCGACGACCGCCGGCCCGGTGGCGGGAATCCAGGACCGCCGACAGCTCGTCGAGCACGTCGCCAAGCTCCGCCAGGACATGCTGGCCGCCGCGAAACAGCTGGAGTTCGAGCAGGCGGCGCGGCTGCGCGACGAGATCTTCCGCCTCGAGAAGCTCGAGCTGGAGCTCCTGTGAGGGAGTCGATCGTCGCGAAGGTCGCGCGATTCCCGACCGGTCCTGGGGTCTACGTGTTCACCGGCGCGGGGGGGAAGGTGCTCTACGTCGGGAAGGCGTCGAACCTGCGCGCGCGGGTCCGCCAGTACCTGCGCCCCGGCGGGGACGGACGCCCGCTCCTGCGGTTCCTCGAACGGGACGCGGAGGACGTCGAGTTCGTCGCGGTGCGCACCGAGCAGGAGGCGCTCCTCCTCGAGGACACGATCGTCAAGCGGCGGAAGCCCGCCTACAACATCAAGCTCAAGGACGACAAGACGTTCCTGATGCTGCGCCTCGATCGACGGGAGGCGTGGCCTTGGTTCCGTCTGGTCCGCCGGCGTCGAGACGATGGCGCCGACTACTTCGGCCCGTTCGCATCCGCGAAGTCCGTGCGCCGGACCCTCGCGCTCCTGCACAAGGTCGTGCCGCTGCGTGACTGCAAGGACGGCGTGTTCCGGAATCGCAGCCGACCTTGCATCAAGCACCAGATCGGCAGGTGTCCTGCGCCCTGCGTCGGACTGGTCGACCCGGACGCCTACTCCGACCTGCTCGACCGCGCGGAGGACGTGTTGCGAGGGAGAGCGTCCGGCCTGCTGCGCGGTCTGCGGGCCGAGATGGAGCGCGCGGCCGAAGGGCTCGAGTTCGAGCGGGCGAACGCGCTCAAGCAGCAGATCGAAGCGCTGCAGGCGGTCGGTGAACAGCAATCGGTCGTGGTGGGCGACGGTGACCAGGACGCGATCGGGATCCACCGCGCCGAGGGTGGGCGTGTGGTCGCAGCCGTGCTGTTGTTCCGTGGCGGGCGGCTCGAGAGCGC
>JAQCBR010000055.1 GCA_027621295.1 Planctomycetota bacterium | reverse complement strand
GATCGTGCGGTCGTCGCCGTGCTCGTCGTGGACGTAGGTCTCGTCCCAGGCCCGGTAGCCCTCGAGCCCCGCCAGGATCTCGTGTTCGTTCGCTACGTTCTCGACCTGGAACTCCTCGCCGCCGTGGCTCTGGAAGCGTGCGCCGACGAGTCGGACGAAACGCGGCGAGCGGCCCCAGCACGCCGACGCGCAGTGCACCGGCACGAACCCGCCGCCCCCTTCGACGTAGCCGACCAGCGCGTCGAGCTGCTCCCGCGGCATCGGCGCGTTCTGCGCCCAGTTGCCGTAGAGCAGAACGGCGTCGTAGCCGGCGAGCACGTCGGCGCGCAGCGCGCCTTCCGGATCCTCGCGGTAGGTCAGGTCGATGCCGGTCGCCCCGAGCGCCTTCTTCAGCACGCGGTAGCGCGTGATCGGGTCGTGGTGCGGTCCGTTCGCCGTCGGCGCGCCGAAGAACATCACCGAAATACGCCGGGGCTCGTCGGGTGCAGGAGCGACGCTCTCGGTCGTCAGGGTCCTGGCAGAGACCTCCTCCCCGGGCGAGCAGCTCCAGAGCGCGAGACCGGCGAGCAGGAAGGCCGAGGGGCCACGCATCAGGTTCCTTCGCATCACGTTCCGAGGACGAACGTCCAGGCTGTGAGCGAACGGTAGCGGCTCCTCCGCCTCTTGTAGGTTTGGGAGCTTCGTGTGTATTTTTCTGCCATGGCGACCGGCCAGAGCAGCGCTTCCGACTGGGCCTCGGAGCTGGTTCCCGGCCAGTTCCGCCACCTGTTCGACCGGGTCCCCGGGACGATGTTCTTCGCGAAGGACGCGACGTTCCGCCTGCGGATGGGGAACCCGGCCTTCGTCGCGCGCTGCGGTTGCCGCCACGAGCACGAGATCGTCGGGAAGACCGACGAGGAGCTGTTTCCGGTCCGCCTCGCGGCCAAGTATCGCCGCGACGACGAGCGCGTGCTCCGGACCGGCGAACCGCTGTTCGACCTGATCGAGCTGTTCCCGAATCCGGCGGGCCAGCCCGAGTGGTCTCTGACCGACAAGCTCCCGCTGTTCGACCGGAAGGGCCGCGTCAGCGGCGTGTGTGGAACGGTCCGCAGCTACGAGGGGCAGCGCGCCGCGCTCCAGCCGTACCTCGAGCTCGCCACCGTCGCCGAACACCTGAAGGCGAACCCGACCAAACCCCTCGACGCGCCCCGCCTCGCGGCGATGGCCGGCCTCTCGCCGAGGCAGTTCAGCCGCAAGTTCCGCGCGACGTTCCAGATGACGCCGCGCGCCTACCTGATGCAGGTCCGCGTGATCCGCGCGTGCGAGCTGCTCGCGAGCACCGACCTGCCGATCACGCGGATCGCGCTCGAAGCTGGCTTCTACGACCACGCGGACTTCGCGCGGCAGTTCCAGAGGCACATGGGCACCACGGCGACCGAGTACCGCGCGACGCTGCACCGCGCGGTCGGCGATCCGGAGGCGTGAGATCGCGGCTGCGCCCGCGTCAGAGCACGAACGACAGCAGCGCGGTCACGAGGTTGGCCGCACCCGCACAGAGCACGGCATCGCGCCGGCTCAGCCCGGTCAGGCGCCTGTAGATCAGCACCTCGGCGACGAGGACGAGCAGCTCGACGAGGAGCCAGGGCAGCCCCACGCTCCGGACGAGGAGCCAGGCGACCGGGTGGGTCGCGAGGTTGGCGAGGACGGAGTCCGCCGCAGCCCGCGTCCGCCGCGTGCGGGGCGCGAGCCACCAGACGATCGGGGCCTCGACGGCCACGGTCCACAGGAACGCCGCGGTCCAGGTCATGCCGGCATCGCCTCCCGCGACGGCGGCACCGCGGCCAGCGCAGCGATCAGCACAGGAACTTCCACCCAGGCATGGACGGCCGCGACGACGCCGTACGACGCGCGCGTCGATCCGAACGCGAGCGCGAACCCGACGGTTGCGACCGCACCGAGCGCCAGCACGGCAGGTCCCTTCCCGACCTCGTCGAGAAGGGTCGGCGCGACGCGCGCCCCCGATCGAGGTTCGGGCGCAAGCCCCGGCAGCACGCAAAGGACCACCGCGTAATGCATGCACTGCAGGTAGGCGGCAGCCGAGAACAGATCGAGTGCGATGGATTCGAGCTGCCAGGCCGGAGGCACGAACGCTCCGAGATGCTGTTCGATCGGCCCCACGCCCGGCGGACCCTCGAGGGTCAGGCTCGAAGGCCCGCCCGGCCAGCCGAGCACGATCAGCAGGGGTATCAGCAAGAACGCAGTTCCCGCGAGCCCGAGCGCGAACGTGCGGTGAGGACCGCGAAGTCCGGCCGCGAGGAAGCCGAGCGGCGTCAGGTTGTGCGCGAACGCGAAGACCACGAGCGTCGTCACCGGCGCGAACACCACGCCCACAGCCAAGCTCGCCGCGACGAGCACCGACGCCAGTCCAGCGCGCGACCCGAGCGGCGCTCCGAACCAGACGACGAGGCCAGCAAGCAGGGCTCCCACGCCGAGCTCTGCCTGGGTCCGCAGCAGCGGTGCGCCGATCGCGAGCAGCCCCATCCCCCGCAGCAGCGCGATCGCTCCGAGCCCGACCAACACGGCCCGGACCATCCTCCGGCCGAGACCCGGCGCGAACGCCCGATCGACGTAGCGGAGTTCGACGAGGACGTGCGGCAGTCCGAACAGCGCGAGCGAGACCGCGTAGGTCCACAGCGGAGCCGCGACCGCAGCGAAGGCCGCAGCGAGCGTCAGGGCGGTCCAGGAGAGCAGTGCGCGGGTCGGCAAGTGCTCCGAGCCCTCGTCAGGAACGATCGCCGCCGCGACCCGAACGCCGCCGCACCCAGACCCACATCACGACCGCAAAGCCGAAGGCCGCGACCGCCAGGATCAACAGCGGGTCGTTCTCCGGGCCGAGCGGGGCCACGTCGAACGGAGGAGGGACCATGTCGAACGCAGACACCGGGCACGACGAAGTCATCGAGGATCTCCTGTGGGGTCGAACGCGTGGGCGTCGCCGCAGCACCCGCGACGACGCCTCCTGAACCAGAGTCCGGTGCAACCACCGGTCGACAGCAGGAGCAGCGCCATCGTCTGCTTCCCGCGTCCGTCCGCGTCGTCCTCGATCGGCTCGCCCTCGGCATCGAGTCGCTGGGACGACACCGGCGTCATCCTCCACTCGCCGGACTCCGCGTCGCGTTCGATCCGGTAGCGGTCGGCGCGGCGGGCTGCCGCGTCTTCCTCTGGCACGTAGGCGCTCACGATCGGCGCCTCGAGGATCTGGATCCGGCCGGCATCGCGGAGCGCCAGGATCGGAGACGGCTCGTCCCGGTTGCGGCGCGCCTGCCGCGCCGCTTCGAAGTCCTCGAAGGCCGCGTCGGGAACGAGGTAGAGGGTCAACTTCCCCTGCCGCGTGACCGCCGCGGAGACCACGTCGGCGCCGAGCGGGAAGGGCGACGGCCCCTGCCGCGCCCAGCCGACGTCAGCGTAGGCCCGCACCCGATCGACGGGAGGCTCCTCGGCTTCGCCGTCCGGCGCAGGGGCAGCCTCGACCGCCGGCAGCCAGATCGAGTCGCCCGGCCGCAGTACGTCGGGATCGATGCCGGGGTTGAGGGCCAGAAGCTCCTCGACACGCTCGCGGCTCCCGAGCCGCGCCTCGGCGACGTCTGCCAGCGTCTCGCCTGGCGCCGGGCGATGCGCGCGCCGAAACATCGGAACGCCCGGTCCGCGCTCGAAGGACAGCTGGAGCTGGAGGAGCTTGATCCCGCTCGGGATCACGTCCGGCGGCGGCACCGCGGCCAGGGACAGCGCGAGCGAGAGGGTCGTCAGCATCAGGTCCTCCTCCGGCGCCGCATGCGCCGGTTCTCGACCGAGTCTAACCAGGGAGCGCCACCGACACGGTCAGCGACCGCCGAGCCGAGCGGGCGCCAGCGTGCGATCCACCCATTCCGCCTCACCCTCGACGACGCGCAGAGCCCGCCGGAGCGGCAGTGCGCCGAACGATTGCGTGAGGCCTGACGCTGGCCACAGGATCTCGACGCCCGTGATCGCGGTCGCGCGGCCGAGCCCGACGTGCAGGCGCAGCGGGTTCGCACCGAAACTCCCGCCGCTGCTGACCTGCCGATGCAGTGTGCGCCGGCCATCCGGCCCGTCGACGTCGATGCTGATCCGTGCGCCGATCGCAGAACGGTTCGCGCCCCCGCCGACCAGCTCGAGCTCGACCCAGGACGTGCCGAAGCCTGGGTTCTCGTACAGCGCATCGCGGAAGCCGTCGCCGCGGAGCGCACCGCCCATCTGTTCGAACACGTCGAGGTCGCCGTCCCGGTCGAAGTCCGCGAACGCGACGCCGTGCCCCTTCTGCAGGTGGCCGAACCCGCCTTCGAGCGTCACGTCGACGAAGCCCCTGCCGCCGCGGTTCACGAACATCACGTTCGGCATCAGGCTCGCGTAGGTCGTGTCGCCGGTGCCGAGATACATGTCGAGCCAGCCGTCCCCGTCGACGTCGCCGAAGTTCGCGCCCATCGGCATCGCCGGGTAGCGGAGCCCCTGTTCGGCCGCGACGTCGACGAAGCCACCGCGACCGTCGCCGCGGTAGAGGCGCGCGAAGCCGCAGTCCACCGGCTCGCCGCGGTGCCAGGCCGCGAGGTGCCCGACGCCCGTGTCGTAGCTCGACACGAACAGGTCGAGGTGCCCGTCGTTGTCGAAGTCCCAGAACCAGGCCGGGAAGCTCTGGATCGGCTCGGCGACGCCGGCCGACGACGCCACGTCCACGAACGTCCCGTCGCCCTCGTTGCGGTAGAGGCGGTTGGCCGCACCGAGGTTGGACACGAACAGGTCGGGATCGCCGTCCTCGTCGATGTCGCCCCAGGTGACGGCCTTCGCGTAGCGCAGGTTGGTGACTCCGGCCGTGACCGCGACATCGACGAAGCGGCCCTCGCACTCGTTCCGGAACAGCTGGCTCGGAGCCTCGATGCGCGACGAGCTCTCGTTGCCGATGTAGAGATCCAGGTCGCCGTCGAGGTCGTAGTCGGCGAACGCGGCGGTCTGCGTCGGGTAGTGGACCGAGCCCAGGCCGGACTCGAAGGTCACGTCGGTGAATCGGCCGCCGTCGTTCCGGAGCAGTGAGTTCGGGTGCCGGCCGCGCTCGTGCAGCCACGCGCCGCGGAGCACGAGGACGTCCACGTCGCCATCGCCGTCGTAGTCGGCCTGGACCATGTTCAGCCCCCCGCCGAGACCCTCGAGGCCCGCGCGATCGGCGCGCTCCCGGAACGAACCGTCCTCCGACTGGAGCCAGAGGCGCGGCGCCTCGAACGGATCCCAGGTCGACACCAGGAGGTCGATCCGGCCGTCTCCGTCGAAGTCGTCGGCGACGACCCCACCCGACAGGCTGAACGTGTCGACGCCGACCGAGGCCGCGACGTTCGCGAAGCGCGGGAAGCCCCGCTCCGGGTCAGCGGTCAGGCGATCCGGCGGCAGCCGCAGATCCTCGGCGACCGCTTCGGGCCAGTTGCCGAGCGCGAGCGCAGCCAGGTTCAGCAGCCAGACCGCGGTGTTGTGCCAGTAGGCGTCCCCTCGCGCGAGGACCGCGAGTTCTTCGAAGCGCGCCATCGCCGTCGCGGCGCCTTCGGTCCGTTTGTGCACCGCCGGGCCGACGAACGGCAGGATGCAACTCTCTGGACTCGGCTCGGCGCAGCAGTTCTCGGTCTCGGCGAGACGCATCGACGCGACGCCGAGGTAGTAGAGCAGCGCTGCGCGCGCGTTCGTGTCACCTTCGATCGCGCCCGCGTCGAGGTCGGCGAGCGCCGATTCGATCGCCGCGATCCCCTCCCGTTCCCGACCGAGTCCGAGTTCGGCGCGACCGAGTTCGAGCCGGGTCCGCCAGTCGCTCGCACCGCCGGCGACGGCTGCCCGGAGTTCGCGCACCCGGAAGTCCCCGAGGTAGGGATGCTCGTCCGCGGTCCGGTCCCGGATCGCGGCGAGGGCGTCGACCATCCGCTGGTGTCCCGGTGTCGTGCTGGCCGGCGTCTCCTCGCGGCAACCGGCGAGGAGCATGACGGCGAGCAGAGCGGCGTTGGGCAGCGGACGGAGGAGGGACGGCATGGCACGTGGTCAGCGCGCGATCGTCACGCTTCCAGCACCCCCCGACCAGTCCTGCCCGCTCTCGGTCCCGTCCGGCCAGCGCACGGACAGCCGGCACGGCTCCTCGCCCACGGCGAAGAACGCGACGGGCGCGGACTGCGACAGGTAGCCCGCTCCTGCAGCGATCGTCCGGTGCTGGCTACGCCCCGCCGCGTCGGTCAGCGAGATCCGCGCACCGATCCCGGTCGGGTTGCCGGCCGGTCCCTGCAGCCTGACCGAGAGCCGCGTCCCGGGTCGCACGCTCTCGAACGCCCGCACCGGGCCGTCGTTGGTCGTGAGCACGAGGTCCGGCGACCCGTCGCCGTCCAGGTCGGTCACCGCCAGAGCCTGCGCGTCGTCGTGGACGACGAAGCCGGCCGAGCCGAACCCGACCACGTCGAAGGCGAGATCTCCGCGACCGGCGAGCACGACGCCGAGCCCACCCCCGAATCGGCCGGTCTCCGGCTCGGGCGAGAACGAGTTCTGTGCGAGCACGACGTCGAGGTGACCGTCGCCGTCGAAGTCCTCGATCGCGACGCCGAAGCAGGGTGCGACCTGAGCGATCCGCGGCAGCGGCGTGGCGACGAAGCGACCGTCCTGGTTCTCCAGCACCATGCTCCGCAGCTCGTCGACCTCCAGGCGCAGCGAACCCTCGAGAGCGTCGATCCCGTAGATCTCTGGCAGCGTCGCACGCGCGAACGAGTCGTAGGTCCGGAACTTCTCGGCGAGGAAAGGCATCGCGGCGCTGCTGCAGCTCCGCCCCCGGACCGGCAGTTCAGCGCCCTCGGACTCCTTGGACTCGACGACGTCGAGTTCGCCGTCGGCATCGAAGTCCGACGCGTAGAGCCGGAACGGGTGCTCGGCGTCCGCCTTGTACTTGGTGTTCAGCCCGAGGTTCGTCACGACGAGGTCCAGATCCCCGTCCGCGTCGAGGTCGGCTGCGCTGATGCCGTTCCACAGACCACGCAGCGCCGCCATCCCGGTGACTTCGCTCACGTCCTCGAACGCCTCGCCCGAGCGGTTGGCGAGAAGGCGCAGCGGCGCGGCCTCGGCCGCGAGCGCGAGTTCCGGCCAACCGTCGGCATCCACATCGACCCAGCAGGCTCCCGTGACCATGCCGGCGACCGCGAGCGCAGGCGCGATCTCGGCGGTCACGTCGACGAACCGCCCGCCGTCGTTGCGCAGCAGCGCGCTCGGGGCCGACTCCGGATAGCGACCGGGCTCGACGCGGGAACCGACGAAGAGATCGACGTCGCCGTCGAGATCGAAGTCCGCCGCAGCCGCGACCGAACCGCTCCGACGGAGGTCGGGGAGGACATCGTCCGGGGCAGGACCGAAGCCGCCGCTGCCGTCGTTCACGTAGATCCGGTCGGCGAGCGCACCGTCGTCATCACCGTGTTCGATGCTGCCGCTGACGACGTAGAGGTCGAGGTCGCCATCGAGATCGAAGTCGAGGAACACCGCACCCAGGTCCTCGCGATCGACGTCGCCCGCGAACGCACCCGGCACCGGAACGAGACCCGTCCCACCGCCGCTCGCGCGATGGAGACTCCCGCTCTGCCCGCGGGCACCACCGACGTAGACGTCGTCGCGCCCGTCGCCGTCGACGTCGCCCATGGCCAGTCCAGGACCGAGCCGTGACAGGCGGTGCGGCAGGAGCGGCTGGACCGCGTAGTCGTCGAAGTCGGCCTCCGCGTGCCGGGCCTCGGGGCCGGCCGCGCTGCGGAACCAGGGCACGACCTGTTCGCCGACCACCGGGGCCGGAGCGGGGCCGGACCCCTCGGTGATCGTGAACGCGTGGTCGGCCGGGAGGTCGAGATACTCCTGCACCGCACCGCTCGGCCAGCGCACGGTCAGCCGGTCGATGCGCTCGTTCACACCGAGTCCGACGTGCTCGACGGCCTCACCGGCACTCATGTAGCCGCGCGTCGATGCGACGAGCCGCGTCTGCACCACGCCGCCCGCCTCGACCTCGATCCGCGCGCCGAGACCCTTGGGGTTGGTCGTCACGCCACGCAGTTCGATCAGGACGCGGTGGGTGCCGGTCGTCTGGTTCTCGTAGAGGCTCGCCTCGGCGTTCATGTTGAGCACGACGAGGTCCAGGTCACCGTCGCGGTCGAGGTCGGTCGCCACGGAGCCGTAGCTGACGCCCGCAGCGTCGAGTCCCCACTCCTCGGACACATCGCCGAAACGGAGGTCGCCGAGGTTGCGCCTGGCGATGTTCTTCTCGGCGATGGACGGGATGTTGCGCGCGATGTCCAGGGCTGCGTCCCGCTGTCCGGCGCGCCACAGCTCGGTGAACCGCGCCGCGGCGTCGGGATCGTCCTCGAACAGCGGGATGCCGTTCGTCGCGAACAGGTCGAGTCGGCCGTCCTCGTCGAAGTCGGCGAGCCGCACGGTCCACGTCCAGTCGGTGCTCGCGAGGCCCGCCATGGGCGCCGCCTCGACGAAGCGACCGGTGCCGGTGCCGACGAACAGCATGTTCCGCATCAGCTGCGGCGGCTCCGCGTTCATCAGGAACCACCGCTTCGCGTCCATGCTGCCCATCAGCATCTTCGACATGTAGTGCGTCGTGCTCGACATGTCGGCGACGCAGAGGTCGAACAGCCCGTCGTTGTCGACGTCGCCGAAGTCGCTGCCCATCGCGAAGAACGGCGTGTAGGGCAGCGCTTCGCCGCTGATCTCCGCGAACGTCCCGTCGCGCTGGTTGCGGTAGAGACGGTCCGGCGACTCGAGGTCGTTCGCGACGTAGATGTCCTGCCAGCCGTCTCCGTCCAGATCCCACCAGAGCACCGACAGCCCGTTGCCCTGGTCGGCGATGCCGGAAGCCGCGGTCACGTCCGTGAATCCCGACTCGCCGTCGTTGCGGAGGAGTCTGTCGCGCTGACCGGCCACGAAGACGTGGCCGTCGAGCACGAAGTAGAAGTCCTCGAATCCGGGGGGAACCGCGAGCACCCCGTCCTTCTCCTCGAAGCGGGGACGCGGCGGATGGAGCTCGCGGCGAGACCTCCGGATGCCGTCCGGCATCGTCGTCTCGGCGACGAGCTCGTCCGGCAGACGCGGTCCGAACACGCGGTTGGTCAGCAGGTAGGCGTCGAGGTCGCCGTCGTGGTCGTAGTCCGCGAACGCGACGCCGGTCGACGCGGCGACGATGTCGAGACCCTTCTCGCGCGCACACTCACGGAACGTCCCGTCACCCTGGTTCTCGAACAGCAGGTTCGGGGACTCGAGGTTGCAGACGTAGAGATCGAGGTCGGCATCGCCGTCCACGTCGATGAACGCAGCAGCGCTCCCCCACGCATCACCGCCGTCGAGCCCGCCCGCCGTCTCCGTCGCGTCCTCGAAGCGGAACGGCGCGGTCTGCCGGTAGAGCCGGTTGGGACCGTCCTGCGACACGAGGTAGATGTCCGGCAGCCCATTCCCGTCGTAGTCACCGACCGTGACGCCCGAACCCGAGTAGACGTAGGGCACGACGTTCTCCCGCCGCAGCTCGTGACGGAACGTCACCCCGGTCTCGTCCGGGGAGCGCAGCCGGAACCGCGGCCCGCTCGCGGCCACGCGGGAGGGCAGGGCGCGCGCGGTGAGTCCCGGCGCCACGGACACGCTCTCAGCCGGGCCGGAGCAGGCTGCGCCGAACAGGGCCAGGAGCACGTGACGGGGCTTCATCACCGGCGGATCGTCGGCTCTTCGGATCCGGTTTCAACCTCGGCCGGTGCGGGCGACTCGAGCACCTCGGCCCGGCCTTCGCTGGACCCTGGGTCAGAAGCGGATCACGAAGCAGCGCGCGACGTCACCGGCGACCTCACCGGTGTTGACGTCACGGGCGCTGGTGAACGCCTCGACCGCGCGGTCCGCGGGCACCTCGTCCGGGTCCAGCAGGTCGTACCGGTTGACCGTGAACTCCAGGTCGGAGCCGCGGGCGGCCGCCGCGGAGCGCACCGCGCGCGTCACCCCGTCCCGGAACGCGAACAGCTCGAGACCCGCCGCCGTCGGGTGCACCTCGACCTGGATGGTCCGCTCGAGCGCGTCGGGCCCGACCACCGACAGCAGCACCGCGTAGACCGAGTCCTGGTTGGGGTCGAAACCGATCGGCCCGTCGGCGACGCCGATCCGGAACGCGATCTCGTCGGGCGTGTCGGCACACCAGACCTGCCAGAGGTCGACCGAGTTCACGGTGCTGGTCAGCACGTCCCCGACCGGATCGGCAGGCACGAGCGCTTCGGCCGCCTGCGTCCAGTCGCCGAGGAAGCCGTCGGCGACGATCGGCAGCCTGGGCATCGAGTGCACGTCGACGAGACCGAACAGGTCTGCCGCGCGATCCTGGGACAGTCCGGGCAGCGCGCCCGAGGCGGTCGGATCCGGCAGCGTGCCTGCGACCGGCAGGAACCGGAAGAACCGCGGCGCGAGGTCGCGCGGTGACAGCAGCCCGGCTCGCCAGGGGCCACCGATCCTGATCGGGACCGTGCCGGAAGAGTCGCCGCCCGTCGTGTAGCGGCGCTCCACGTCCTCGACGAAGGACGCGAGGACGGCGTCCAGGTTCGTGTCCCAACGGTCGACGTCGGACGTCGTCGCGTCCGCGGGGAACAGCACGATGTCGTCCGCCTGGTCGTCGTCCTCGCCAGCCAGCGCATCGAACGCCTCGCGGAACAGCTCGAGGAACGCGGTCAGCGCGCGGTCGGTCCGCGCATCGGGTGCACGCAGCAGCCGACCGAGACCGGAGTGCGCGGCGAGCAGGCCTTCGACGCTCGACGGCTGGCCTTCGCGCGGCGCGAGCAGCGAGAGATCGAAGTCGAGGTCGAAGTCGGCGAGGTGATCGATCGCGAACAGGGCGCCGGTGATCAGCGCGCGGAGCGCGACGACGTCGGTCGCGTCGAGCTCGCGGACGCCCGGACGATCGGGGACGGCCGGTGGAAGCTCGAGCGACAGGCTCGTCGTCGCCGGCACGCGGTCGAGGTCGAGCAGCGCGAGCACGAGGGCTGGCCGCACCCGCACGCGGAGCATGTCGACGATCTCGGGAATGCGCGGACCGCCCGCCGGCACCCACCACCGCAGCGGCCAGACGTCGGTCCGGAACCGCTCGGCGAGCGACAGGCTCGCGACGTCAAGGCCGAGCGCCTGCAGCGCTTCGCCGACCGAGTCGAGTCCAGCGGTGTCGTCCTCGCGCGCGTTCGCGATCGACAGGACACGGCTGACCGCCCGGAACAGGTTGGCCTCACCCGAGAAGGGATCCGCACGCCGCGCCTCCGCGAAGGCCGCGTCCGCCTGCACGAGGCCTGCGTCGGTCAGCCGGTACAGGCTCTCGTAGCCGAGCTGGGTGAGCTCGATCGCATCCGCGGTCAGTCGCCGTTCGGTCGCGATGCGGGCCTGGAGGTCGCCCAGCTGGCGGATCGCGGCGGTGTAGGTCCGCGCGTCCTCGTCGTAGGTGCCCGCGTCGGCGAGGACGGTCTGGCGCGCGACCGTCGGGTCGAGCGGGCTCAGCCGATCCACCGACGGTCGGCCCGCGATGAACAGATCGTCCGGCGTCCGACCCTGCGGGAGCGTCATGCCGAGCCGCAGCTCGGCAGGGCCGAGGAGGACTCCTGGGTCAGGCTCGACGCGGATCGAGAACGGCCCGGAAGCCGCCTGGGAGCCGGGCACTTCGATCGGCTCGCCCGCTTCGACCGTCACGGCGACCAGCCGGGTCAGCGCGCCGGCCGGAATCTCCAGCCGGAAACCCTCGAGCGGGGTGCCCGCATCCCCGCGGAGCACGGCGCCGCCGGGACCGACCTGCGTGGTGATCGTCCCTTCACCCAGCTGACGGTCGACCGGCGAGTCGGAACCACAGCCGTTCAGGGCCGCGGCCAGGACCGCGAGGAGGGCTGGGTGCTGGGCGCGCATCGGACGGGACAGGATTGCGGGTCGCACTCCGCGTGTCGAGGGTCGCCGCTGGCCACCGGTTGCGCCGCGCCGCAGTTGTGGCGACGCGTGGCCGCGGAGCCCGCCGGGCGTCCGGACCCCACGGCGACCGGGCGGGTATGCTCTTCGGGCCGCCGCCCCGCTGCCTCCCGTCCCTCCATCCATGCTGAACCGCACCTTCTTCGCGTGCGGCCTGCTCGCGCTCGCGGCCACCGCGCCCCTCCGCGCCCAGCAGACCGGCGGCTCCCGTCCGCTCTACCACCTCGCGGTCGTCGACATCGCTGGCGCCGCCGACCTCGACCGGCTGCTCGCGCTCGACCTGGACCTGGCTGCCTGCCAGGCGCTCGAGCTCGGATCACGAACGGTCGATGTGATCGCCCACGGCGATCAGGACCTCGCGCGGCTCCGGGCCGCGGGGCTGCCTTTCCAGGTCGCGATCCGTGATCTCGAGGCGCACTACGCGCAGGAGCTCGCTCGATTCGGGCCCTTCCAGGCCGAGACGCTGACGCCGCCGGTCGGCCAGGGCGCGATGGGCGGTCACTACACGCTCGCGCAGATGGAGGCGATCCTCGACGGCTTCGCGCAGACCTACCCGGGCCTCTGCTCGCCGAAGACGTCGATCGGCACGTCGCTCCAGGGCCGCGACATCTGGGTCGTGAAGATCTCGGACAACGTCGCGCAGAGCGAGAACGAGGCGCGCGCCTACTTCGACGCCGTCCACCACGCGCGCGAACCGGTGTCGATGACCGCGACGCTCGACTTCATGGACTGGCTCCTGTCGTCGTACGGCACCGACCCCGACGCGACGTTCCTGGTCGACGAGCGCGAGCTCTACTTCGTGCCCTGCGTCAACCCGGACGGCTACGAGTTCAACCGCCAGAACAGCCCGGGTGGCGGCGGGATGTGGCGCAAGAACCGCCGCACCAACGCCGACGGCTCGACCGGCGTCGACCTGAACCGCAACTACGCGACCGGCTGGTCGGCGCCGAACGGCGGCAACTCGACCAACGGCAGCTCCGACACGTACCGCGGCTCCGCGCCGTTCTCGGAGCCCGAGAGCGCGGCGATCGAAGCGTTCATGACCGGGATGGGCTTCTCCCAGTCGTGCTCGACCCACACCTACACCGACGTGCTGCTCTACCCGTGGGGATGGCAGACCGGCGGCCCCGCCAACGCCGCCGACTACGAGTCGCTCGCGCAGCGCTTCGTCGACGACAGCGGCGTGCCCGCTGGCCCCGTATCGACGCAGCTCTACATCGCCGCCGGCGGTGCGGTGGACCACCACCACGCCGCGCATGGCGCGATCTCCTGGACCCCCGAGCTCGGCCGCGCCAACGAAGGCGGCTTCTGGCCGAACTCCCCGACCCAGGTCGTGATCGTCGACCGCCACCGGACGATGTTCCGCGACATGGCGCTGACCGCGGGCGCGCTGATCGGCGTCGGCGCGGTCGCCATCGTCGAGGAAGCAGGCGGCAACGGAGATGGCGCAGTCGGCCCGGGCGAGACCGGACAGGCTGTCGTCACGATCGAGAACGCGGGCCTCGCCGCGCCGCTCGGCAGCGTCAGCGTCCAGCTCACGTCGCTGACCGCCGGCGTGACCGCGCTGAGCGGCTCGGCGACGATCCCGGGCCCGGGACGCCTGGGCACGACGTCGACGACGCTGCGCTTCCAGGTCAGCGCCGGCTTCCAGGGCGGTTCGGCGACGGTCCGGGTGACCGTGACCGGCGACGGTCGGACGACCAGCGAGGACGTGACGTTCCGCACCGAGCCGATGCGCCGGCTCGTCGCCGACGACATGGAGCGCGACCGCGGCTTCGCGAACGGCGCGGGCGACACCGCAACCACCGGTCGCTTCGAACGCGCCGCCCCGCAGGCGACGACCTACAACGGCGCGACGATCCAACAGGGCGCCGATCACACGCCGAGCGGAACCCTCTGCCAGGTGACCGACGGGCGCGCCGGGACCAGCGTCGGCCAGTACGACGTCGACTCGGGGTACACCGATCTGCTTTCGCCGGTCGTCGATCTCGCGCACGTCTCCTACGCGGAGCTGCGTTTCTGGCGCTTCTACGCGGAGAGCGTCGGCAACGACGCGTTCGAGGTCGCGATCAGCCAGGACGGCGGCTCGAACTGGACAACCGTCCTCCAGAGCGCGCAGAACACCAACGGCTGGGTCCAGGAGACCCTCGTCCTGCCGACGCCGCTGACCAACGCGATGCGCTTCCGTTTCCGTGCGCAGGACCTGAACGCTTCGCTGGTCGAGGCGGGCATCGACGACGTCGAGATCCACGGCGTCGGACCGAACGCCGGCCTCGTCGCGCTGTCTTCCGGCGTGCTCGGCTCCACGGCCGGTCTCGGCGTCAGCGGCGCCGCGGGCGCGACCTCGTTCGTGCTCTTCGCTCCGGCAGCTGGTGGACCGACTTCGATTCCCGGCGTCCAGGGCGACCTGCTGCTGGACGCGTCCAGCCTGGGCGTGGCCGGCTCGGTGACGCTCGATGCCGACGGCTCCGGCCAGTTCGACCTGACGATCCCGAACACGCCGGGACTCGCCGGCGCGACCGCCCGATTCCAGGTCCTGGAAGTGACTTCGGTCAGCCTGACGCTCGGCGACATGCAGTCGATCACGCTGCGCTGATCCGGCGAGACCCCGCCTGTCGGGATGCGGGGCCCGCGCTTGCCGCGGGCTCCGATCGGCCCACGAGACGCCCGAGCTTCCGGTGGTCCGCAAGCGACCGTTCGCGCGATCTTCACGAACCGGTCGCGCAGCGCTTGAGGTCGGAGCGCGACGCCTGCACGTTCACTTGGCCTGAGCCAGACCCCGTCCGAACAGGACTCCGACCCATGCAGCGTTCCCTCTTCCTCCTCGGCCTGCTGGCCGCGTCCCTCCCCGCCCAGGGCTCCGGCTCGGGGCCGTTCCGCAACGGCGACTACCTGATCCTGTGCGGCTTCGCCCAGACAGGCGGTCCCGCCGTCACCGGCAACTCGTTTCCGGTGTCGCGCTTCAAGGACCTGGATGGCGACGGCCGCCTCGACGACGTCGCCGAGGCATTCCCGTTCCTCAGCACTTCGTTCAACACGCGGAACGGCACCGGTTCGTTCATGTCCGACATGGACTGGACGCAGGAGGGGGACAACTACGCGTTCTACTTCGCAGACTCCGCTGATGGCCGCATCGTGCGCGGCGTCGACGCGGACAACGACGGACTGATCGGCACCGCGGAGGCGACCGAGTTCTTCGACTTCCAGAGCGGCTTCTCGCCGGATGGCATCGCGGTCCACCGCGCACCCGGCAGCAGCCAGACGATCGTCTACGTCGCGCAGGACGACTCGGCGAGCCCGTACGGACGCGGCATCCACCGGCTCGTCGACCTGAACGGCGACGGTGACGCGCTGGACCCGGGCGAGCAGTCCGCGTTCGTCAGCGCCGCGTCCAACCTCACGGTTCCTGGCCGCAACGGGCCGGTTGCGCTCGTCAGCCACTTCTGGGAGCAGGTCCACTGCCTCGAAGACGGCACGGTCATCGCGTTCAGCCGCGGCACCACCAACGTCGCGGTCGCGAACAGCCCCGACCAGTTCTGCTGGTATGCGTTCACCGACAACAACGGCGTCGCCTCGGCCTCGGTGTTCTTCAACCCGTCGCAGGGCAACGACATCCCGACGCACCCCGACTTCGATGCGGGCGGCGTGTTCCCGCAGTGGGACGTCACCCTGACCAACGCGACGACCGGAGCGACCAAGCTCTACAACGACGTCCAGTTCTTCGCGCGGCAGCGCGACATCGGCACGGGCGTCCGCGATGCCTACTTCACCGCCGGCTACAACGTCGGCGCGACGTTCACCAACCCGCAGGGCGTCCCGGTCCACGGCCTGTTCTTCCGCTGGCGCGACGCAGACCTCGACAACCGCATCGGCACCGGCGAGATCTCGCTGTTCGCGAACTTCTCGAACAACCCGGTCGCTGGCGTGCCGAACTTCCAGCTCAACTCGGCCACCGCGTCGTTCATCGAGCAGGGTGGACCGATCTTCGCGCTGAAGGCGACCGACGGGCAGGTCCATCTGTGCTATGGCGCCGGCGGCGGGAGCTCCCCGGGCAAGGGCTTCATGCTGCTCGAGGACACGAGCGGCGACGGCATCATCCAGACGAGCGAGGCCAAGCTGGCCTACGAGTACTCGGGCGCGACCACGCCGGTGTACAGCGCCAGCTTCGGCCCCTTCATCAAGGACGCGTCGGCGTTCGACCGCGGCTTCATGCCGGGTCCCTTCCCGGCAGGCCTCACGCCCTACGGGCAGGGCTGCGCGGACCCGAGCACGGGTCTGTCGCCGGTCTGCGACGCGTACGGCGGCTCGCCGACGATCGGCAACCAGGCGTTCGGAATCGCGGTCTCCCGCCTGCCGAACACCGCCTCGAACGTGTTCCTGTTCCTGGGCTTCTCGCGGACCTCGCTGCCGATCATCCCGCCCTTCGGTCGGCCCGGCTGCAACCTGCTGACCGCCGCGCTGGCGAGCTTCGCTGGGTTCGCCGCGGGCCCGGACGGCGTCGAGTCTCTCGACCTGCCTGTCCCCAACGATCCGGCGATCGTCAACGGCATGTTCCAGGTCCAGTGGGGCAACCTGACGGCGGCGGGCCAGATGGTCGTCAGCAACGGCCTCGAAGTGACGATCCAGCAGTGATCCAGAGCCGCCTCGGGGTGCGTGGCGCGGAGGCGTCAGGTACTCCCGAGGCCTGCGCAGGGAGCCCGAGGGGCCCCGAGTCCCGACGCCGGCGAGACACGCCGAGCACTCGGTCGACTCCTGCCGAGTCGGGCCTCGGGTGGGGGACTTCCCGTCCCCCGGACCGACGCTAGACTCGGACTTCCTGGCCCGGTTCCGCGTTGGAATCGATCGCCTCCACGACGCGCATTCGGGCGGTTCCTGTGCGCGCCTGGCGGGACCGGCCGCACTTCCGTCCCCAGATTCCAGGCAACGCCCCCATGCCGACCCGGACCCCCCGCGCCACCACTTCGACGAAGTCCAAGACGACGAAGGCGCGCGGCAACACGCGACAGACCCGTCCCCACGAAGAGCTGATCCTCTCGGGGGGCGACACCAACGGTGCCCCCTTCGGCCGCTGCGGCGGTCGTCCGATCGTCTACGCCATCGAGCGCGAAGTCTGTGACCGCCTGACCCACCTCGGGGTCGCCCACAGCCATCGTCCCCGTCACTTCGAGGTGCGCTTCGAGGACGGCAGTCTCGCAGCCTACGCACCGACGATGGTCCTGCGTGGCCGCGGCCGCGAAGGGAAGACCGTGATCGTCGAGATGGCGGAGTCGCTGAAGAACGAGAGCCTGCCGAAGATCCGCGCGTTCCGGGCCCAGTACGGGCTGGAGTTCTACATCTGCTTCGTCGCGCCCGAGGACGTCCTCGACGGCGTTCCGTTCGACACCTACGACGAAGCCTCGACGACCGACGACGTGCACACGCTGGTCAGTCGCCTCGCGGACTGAGGGCCGCCTGCTCTCGTTCTGGCCCGCTGTCGTTCGGGCCCGCTGTCGTTCGGGCCCGATTCCGTGCTGGCCGCTGCCCGTTCCGCGGGCGGCAGGCTGGTCGCCGCGGCAGGGCCCTCGGGCGCCGCCGCATGTGTCCCTGGGCGGCGGGCCCTGCGTGGTCCCACGAGCGGACCCGCTTCCCCCGACGCCGGGCGCTCGGCGTCTGCGTGACCGAGCGCATCGGACCCCGCTCCGCCCGCCGATCGCGGCATGGAATCATGCCGACGAACGCCGACGGAGCCGCTTCCTTGGCGTGGCCTGCCTTGCGCGGAAGGGATGACCCGTTATCCTGCTTGGCCCGCTTTTTCCCACCCGGAGACTCTGCGAAGCAGTGGCCGTGCAGGACTACCTCTCGCTCGTTCGTTCCCAAGACCTTGAGTCCCTCGAAGTCGCCTGGGCCCAGGCCGTCGCCGACCCCGGGGACGTGGACCGCTACTGCGTGACGCTGCGGGAGCTCGGCCTCCGCGGCGAGACCGGGACAGCTGTCGAGCTCGGCTCCCAGATGCTGGAGGCCCTCGACGCGAAGGACCGCACCTCTGATGCGGTGCAGCTCGGAACGACCCTCCTCGTCTCCCAGGTGCACAACGACAGCTTGAGCCGCAAGGTCTTCGGGCTCGTCCAGAAGGCCTTCGCGAGCGAGCCCTGGTTCGAGATCGCACTCGAGGTCAGCGGGCTCGGCGAAGCCAACCTGAGCTCGGATGCCTTCGCTTCCTTCGACGTGGCCCGGCGCATGACGCCGGGCCATGTCGTGTACCACCGCGCTGGTTGGGGCGAAGGCGTCGTCGAGGAGATCGACATCGAGGCGCGCCAGATCCAGATCCGGTTCAAGAGCGGCTCGACGAAGGACATCCCGATCCAGAGCGCGGTCGAGAGCATGCGGCCGCTCGACGCGGACGACCTCCGGACGATGCGCATGGTCAAGCTCGAGGAGCTCCAGCGCATCGCCGAGGAGACCCCGGGCGTCGTGATCCGCATGGCCGCCAAGGCCTACCGCGGCAAGATCAACAGCTCCCAGCTGAAGGCGGAGATGACCGACGCGGTCCTCCCCGAGAAGAAGTGGAACAGCTGGTGGAAGAAGGCCAAGGTCGCCGCGAGCAACGACCCGTGGCTCCTGGTCGAGGGCAGCACCGCCCGGCCGATCTTCGAACTCCGCAAGGTCCCGGTGTCGCTCGCCAACGAGGCGGAGCGCGCGATGCAGCACGCGCTCGACCTGCCGCAGGTGATCGAGGTCTGCCGCGACTATCTCGGCCGCGGACTCGACGCGGAGGCGACCTCCACGGTCCTCGACCTGGCCCAGGCACGCGTCGAGAAGGAGCTCGGCGATCACGGCGAGACGCCGGCCCGCCTGCTCGACGGCATCCTGTTCCTCGAGGAACACGGCCGGAAGACCTCGGTGTCGGCGGCCCAGGAGCTCAAGGAGCTGCTGACCGACGCCGACGGCAACTTCGCGCCCCGGCAGTTCGACGAGCTGCACACCCAGAAGTCGCGGGAGCACGCGGTGCGCCTGCTTCCCGACGCCTTCGGCGACGCGTGGGCCGACACCTGCGTGCAGGCGATCACGGACTTCCCGAAGACCGTCGCCGAACAGGTCGTCGACCTGCTCGAGGAGAAGAAGTGCGCGGCCCACCTGTGCGCCGCCTGGGCCACGGTCGCGCCCTATCCGCGCAAGCACCCGATCCTCACCTACCGGATCGGCAAGCTCTACGCGGACGGCGCGTTCGACGAACGCGAGGACAAGCCGGACCTTCTCGCGGTCAACCGCGTGCTGCTGCACCTTTGCCGCGTGATCTCGATGGAGCCGAAGTCCAACGTGGCGCTCCACCGCGTGAAGACGAAGGCCCAGAGCGTGCTGGTCAGCCGACGCGGCATCCTGCTGCCGTGCCTCGAGGAGGTCGGCAAGGAAGACCTCGCGTCCCTGCTCGGCATCGCCGAGCGCGGCGGCTCGGAGTTCCCGCAGGAGATCACCGACGCGATCCTCAAGGTCGTCGCCCGCCGCTTCCCGGACATCACCAGCAAGCCGGAGAAGCCGTTCTGGGAGCGTGACGACTTCATCTACGTGACCGCCGAGGGTCTCCGCCGCAAGCGCGAGGAGCACCGCGTCCTGGTCGACGAGAAGATCCCCGCCAACGCCACCGCGATCGGCAACGCCGCCGCGCTCGGCGACCTCTCCGAGAACAGCGAGTGGGAGGCGGCAATGGAGGAGCAGCGCAACCTGACCGGCCGCGCCGAGGAGATGTCGCGCGAGATCCGCATGGCGCGCCTGATCGAGAACCAGGAGCTGCCGACCGAGGTCACGGCTCCGGGCATTAAGGTGGACTTCACCTTCCTCGATGACGGCTCGACCCAGAGCTACCGCATCCTCGGTCCGTGGGACGCGGTGGAGGACGACATCCTCAACTACCGCGCCCCGCTCGCGAAGGCGCTGCTCGGCCACCGTGCCGGCGACGAGATCGAGATCGACTCCCCGGCCGGTTCGCGCACTGCGCGGATCGACGCGGTCGAGCGCATCGTCTGATCGCCGCAAGTGGCCCGGGCGCCCAGGCCGGGGCCCGGCCCCGCCGCGGGGCCGGTGCGGAGGATTCCTGCCCGGGTCCGTTCGGCCATGACCGCCGCGGACTACGATGAGCGCGCGCGGCTCCCGACCGCGCGATCTATGGACCGGAATCGACGCACGGTTGCCGGCCTGGCGCTGGCAGCCCTCGTCGGCTGTGTCCGGGTCGATCGCATCAGCAGCAGCGAGCCCCTGGATCGTGGCGAGATCCTCGCGCGCGGCCAGGTGACGACCGCCACCGGCGGCACGCTGACCGCGGGGATCGGCGGCGAGTTCGAGGGCGTCCGACTCATCATCCCCCCGGGCGCGGTCCCCGCGGACGTCGAGGTCGTGCTGCGCGGCCGGTTCGGCGACCCGAGACTGCCGAGCATCGTCCAGACGATCGAAGTCGAACCGCGCGAGCTGCAGCTCAACCGCGCCGCCCAGCTGACGCTGCGCTACTCGACCACCTACGCCCGGACGGCTGGCCAGGTGTGGCCCGAATCCGAGGTCGAGGTCTACGGCTTCCAGACTGCCCCCATCGACGACGAGCGCGTCGAGGTCATCGTGGGCCGCGACGGTGAAGTCCACACCCTCGACGCGTCGATCACGCGGTTCGGCACCTTCTACGCCATGCATCCGGTGTTCCGGACGCTGGTCTCGCAGCCGACGCGGCTCATCGATCCGTCCGAGTCGGTGGACGCGCGCCTGGTCGACGGCCAGCTCCAGCTCTCCGCCGGCGGCGACGTCCCGGTCCGCATCGGTGAGGGGCGCCTCGGTGAGTTCTTCGGGGAATCCGCCGAACGCAACCTGATCGTCGTCCCCGGCCTCCTCACCGATCCGCTCGTCACGAGCAGCGCCGGAGGGCCGACCCCGCTCCAGAGCCGCGGCGGCCTCGAGCTCGACTTCGCGAACGTCGTCGTCTTCCAGTATCCGAGCGGGCGGTCGTTCCAGGAGTCCGGCAACGCGCTGTACGACCTGATCACCGGAAGCGCCCGGACGGGCTTCGGGTGCCGGATCCTCGCCCATGGCACCGGCGGCCTCGTGGTCCGCCAGGCGATCGAGCGCGCGCATCTCGACCCCTCGCGTCCTGGCTACGCGCCCGGTCAGCCGAAGCTCGACACGCTCGTCGACCGCGCAGTCCTGGTCGCGACCCCGAACCAGGGGGCATCGGTCGCGCAGTCGCGCTTCGACTACCTGCTCGCAGGCGTGTTCCCGGCCGACCAGCCCTTCGTCCAGGGGGTCGTCGACCTGCTGCCGGGACCGGACAGCTTCGTCGATCGCCTGAACGACGGGTGGGTCCAGCCCCTCACCGAGTACTTCGCGGTCGCGGGCGACTTCGACGGCAGCCACCAGGACGGGCTCGTCGACGTGGTCAGCGCGCTCGGGCTGCCGACCGCCGTCGCGAGGCCCGAGGGCCACCAGATCTTCAGCGGGCCGATCTACGAACACGCAGCGCTGTTCCTGTTCTCGGAGACGATCGGCGTCCTCGACCAGGCGCGACACTGGTTCGGCAAGTCACGTGGCAACACCCCGGCCCTGGTCGGCGCCGTCGAGACACCGCCAGACGGAAGCCGCGGCGTGATCGAGATCCCGATCCGGGTCACCGACCCCGAGGGCGCCCCGTGCCTCGTGCTGCCGATGGTCTCGGTGGACGGCGGTGAGTGGCGCTTCGCGCGCGGACCCGTCGGCTCGAGCTTCTTCATCGCGCGCGGCGCTCCTGCGCCCGGCGCCCGCGAAGTGTTCCGGTGGGACAGCGTGGCCGATGCTGCGGGGCTCACCGGCGCGTCGATGGTGACGTTCCGATTCCTGATCCAGGACGGGAACCGTCCTGGGATCGCCGGACAGAGCGGCGAGTTCTCGGTCGACAACTCCGCCCCATGAGCCAGCGCGGCGAGAGATCGGCCGCCGACCGGGCGACGACGCTGGTCCTGCACCCGGAGCCCGGTTCGCACGTCGTCGCCGACTTCCTTCCGGGAACGGGGACGCCTCTGGTCTTCCTGCACGGCCTCACGTCGGTGCGGGTCGGCGAGAAGAGCGCAGCGCTGTTCGACCACGCGCTCCGGCACCGTCTACCCGCGTGGCGGTTCGACATGCGCGGCCACGGCGCGTCGTCGGGCGACCTCGCCGACGTCACCCTCACCGACCTCGTCGCCGACGCGCGGACGGTCCTCCGCGCGTCGGGCCCGGCGATCCTGATCGGCTCGTCGCTCGGCGGCCTCGTCGCCGCCTGGACCGCGGCCGAACACCCGGAACTCGTCGCCGGCCTCGTGCTGTTGGCGCCGGCGCTGCGCTTCCTCCCGCGACTCCGCGCGCGGCTCGGGCCGGACGGGAAGCTGCACCTCCCGCACGGAGAGAAGGCCCTCGAGTTCCATCAGCACGTGCTCGAGGACTTCGAGCGTCACGACGAAGACCGACTGCCGGGTGCGATCCGTCAGCCGACCCTCGTCATCCACGGCGCGCTCGACGACACGGTCCCGGTCGAAGCCAGCGTCGAGTTCCACGACCGCCTCGCCGCCGCACGACGCGAAATCGTCGTGATCGACGACGGCGACCACCGGCTCAACCGGGAGTTCCCCGGGATCCTCTCGCACGCCGCACGCTTCCACGGCTTCGGCCCGGAACGTGGACGGGCGCCCGCGCCCACGCCAAACTCCCCGGCGTGAAGCTGCCTTCGTCGATCGCTCGGCTGGCCCTCGAAGTCGAGGGGTGGTTGGAACTCGGCTGCGCCGAGCACGCGCTGTCGAAGATGCAGCGCCTCGACGCTTCACCGGAAGCGAGGCCCGTCGCGCTCACGCTGCGCGCACGTGCCCTGGTCGACCTGAAGCGCTTCCCGCAGGCGCTCGAGACCCTCGTGGAGCTCCGCCGCGTCGAACACGACGCCGACTGGGTCGACACCACCGAGGCCTGGTGCCGCAAGCGCCTCGCTGACGTCCCCGGCGCCATCGCCTGCATGGAGCGCCTACTCGCCCGCTCGCCCCGCTCCGCGCTCGGCCACTACAACCTCGGCTGTTATCTCGCCCTCGCCGGCGACACCGAACGAGCGCTGGACGAAGTCTCCCTCGCCTGCGGCATGGAAGAGGCCTTCCGGCGACACGCCGTCGACGAGACCGACCTCGATGGGCTGCGCGGGGACCCGAGGTTCGCGGCGCTGCTGCCGGGCGGCGGAGCGGAAGAGGACGCGGACGGCGGGTTCTAGCGTGCGGGGTCAGCAGGTGGCAGAGCTCACGCTATCCTGCGTGCTCCGCTCGCTCGCTCCATGACCACAGCCTCCATCCCCGTCCCGGGACAGGCGGCCCGACCGTCGCCGTGGTTCCGCTCGGCGCCCTTCGACCTGCTGCTGGTCCTGGGCACACCGCTCCTGACGTGGCCGTTGCTGCTGGCCGCCAAGGGTGCCGTAGGCCCGGACCTGCTCCGGATGCTGCTGCCGATCAGCGCGACGGGCCACTACTTCGCGACGTTCGTCCGGGCCTACGGAGACCGTGAGCTGTTCGCGCGCTTCCGCACGCGGCTCACGGTCGCTCCCATCGCGCTGGTCATCACGTCGATCGCGTTGATCTACGGCGGTCACCTCGCCGCGGTGATGCTCGTGACCGCGCTGTGGGGCTTCTGGCACTGGCTCGCGCAAGCGTTCGGCTTCGCGCGGATCTACGACAGCAAGGTCGGCTCGTTCGCGGCGCGGACCGCACTGCTGGACAAGGCGCTGGTCGTCGCTGGCTTCGTCGGCACGGTCGTGCTCAACCCGAACTCGACCGCGCTGTTCGCGACGCTGTTCCTCGACGTCGGCATCACGCTGCCGTCGGCGGAAGCGTTCGCCATCGCTCAGTCGGTGACCCAGGTCGCAGTCGTCGCGATAGCCATCGCCTACGTAGCGAACCTCGCGTCGACGATCGCGCGCGGCCAGCCGTGGAGCTGGCAGAAGCAGTGCATGCACGTGACGACGATCGGCTACTACTGGTTCGCGTTCGCCTACGCGCCGAACGTGCTGATCGCCCACGTGCTGTACGAGGTCTTCCACGACATCCAGTACTTCGCGATCACCTGGATCACGTGCCGCGCGCGCGTGCAGCGCGAAGGCGTCACGCCCTGGCTCCGCACGATGTTCCGCCCGGGGCCCGCGGCCGCCGTGCTCTACATCGCCGCGATGGCGGCCTTCGGTGGCCTCGACGTGCTCGGCCGCTCGATGGGCCGCGCGGATCCGGTCGGCCAGACGGCTCTCGGCGTGTTCCTCGCCGCCGCGTGGCTCCACTACTACTACGACGGGTTCCTGTGGAAGGCCCGCGAGGCTGCGCTCGGAGCTGACCTGGGTATCCAGAAGGGCCTCGCGGCCACCGTCGTGCCGACCGCCCGCCACGCGCTGCGCTGGGCGTGGTTCGTGGTCCCGCTGTCGATCGCGGTGTCGACGAGCGGGCGCCCCTTCACCGAGGGCCAGCGCCTCGAACTGCTCTCGGGAGTCGCGCCGTCCGACTTCCTGACCCGGTCGCAGCTCGCGTTCGAGGAGATCAAGAAGGGGCGGCTCGACGAGGCGGGCGTGCACGCGCGCGCGTCGGTCGACGCGAACCCCGACTACGCGCCCGCGCGCCTCTACCTGGGCGTGTCGCTCGAGGCCTCGGGCGATGTGGCCGGTGCCAGGGCCCAGTACGAAGCCGCGCTCGATGCGCCCGACCAGGCGGGCGCGCACGCGATCGCGCACACGAACCTGGCCGCGATCCTCTTCGTGACCGGCGAGCGTGAACCCGCCGAGGCCCACCGCAGAGCGGCGGGCGAGCTCGGCGGTCCGCCGGTCGTCCAGCGCCTGTTCGAGCTCGGGCGCTACGAGCCCTCGCCGACCGGCCAGCGCATCCTCGCCTACGAGGCGATCCTGACGCTCGATCCACGCGCGCTCCACGCGCTCTACGAGCTCGGCCGGCTCCTTCTCGACGCAGGTGACGCGGCGGGTGCCGCACGGCGCTTCCAGGCGCTCGTCGACCAGGACCCGTCCCCGGACCCCCTCGTCGCCCTCGCCGAAGCCCAGCTCGCGCTCGGCCAGGCCCAGACCGCTCGCCAGCTCGTCGAGCAGGCGCTCCGCGCGGCGCCCGGGCACCCGGCTGCGACCGCGCTCCGCGCACGACTCGGTCGATGAGCCTCGACACCTTGCCCGCGAAGATCCGCGACCACATGCGTTCGATGAACCGCACCCTTCTGACCGCCCTCGGTCTGGCCGCCGTCCTCGGCGCACAGGAAGTTCCGGAGCAGCAGCCGAAGCGCCCGCACATCGTCGTGCTGCTGGCCGACGACCTCGGCTACGGCGACGTGGGCTTCCACGGGAGCAGGATCCCGACTCCGCACCTCGACGCCCTCGCCGCGCGCGGCGTGCGCCTCGAACAGTTCTACGCGCAGCCGGTCTGTTCACCGACGCGAGGTGCACTGCTCACGGGCCGCTACCCGATGCGGCTCGGCCTCCAGCTCGGCGTGGTCCGGCCGTGGGCCCAGCACGGACTTCCCGCCGACGAACGCACGCTCGCCGACGCGCTCCGGGCGTGCGGCTACGCGACCGCGATCTGCGGCAAGTGGCACCTCGGCCACGCGACGCCCGAGATGCTGCCGACGCGGCGCGGCTTCGACCGCCAGTACGGGCACTACAACGGCGCGCTCGACTACTTCACGCACATCCGCGACGGCGGCTTCGACTGGCATGAGGACGACCAGGTCTGCCGCGACGAGGGCTACACGACCGATCTGATCGCCGAAGCGGCCGTGAAGGTCCTCGCGGAGCACGACAAGCAGAAGCCGCTGTTCCTCTACGTCCCGTTCAACGCGCCGCACACTCCACTGCAGGCCCCCGAGAAGTGGATCGAACGCTGCGCCCACATCGAGCAGAAGAACCGTCGCGTCTACGCCGCGATGGTCGCGTGCATGGACGACGCCGTGGGCCGCATCCTCGGCGGGCTGCGCGATCACGGCTTCGCGGAGGAGGAGACCCTGGTCTTCTTCTGCTCCGACAACGGCGGGATCCGCAGCCTCGGCTCGAACGGTCCGCTCCGCGGCCAGAAGGGGCTGCTGTACGAGGGCGGGATCCGCGTCCCCGCGATCTTCTCCTGGCCGGGTCACCACGAGCCCGGCTCGAGCGTCTCGGAGCCCCTCCACCTCGTCGACGTCTACCCGACGCTGCTCCGCCTCGCCGGCGCAGACCCCGAACAGGATCAGCCCGTCGACGGTCTCGACGCGTTCGCGACGATC
>JAQCBR010000214.1 GCA_027621295.1 Planctomycetota bacterium | reverse complement strand
CGGCGGCGACCGCGCCGGCGACCCGGACCAGCCGCAGCCGTCTCCGGCGGCGGAACTGGCCCGCAGCCTCGGCCGCTGCGCCCAGGATCGCGGCGTCGACCGCTGGCGGCACCTCCGGCTCCGCGCGGCGGAGCCTGGCAACCAGCTCTCTCTCGAATGCGTCCATCGGGCCGTGAGGGGCTGCCGACAGCCGTTGGGTTCAATGCGTCCGATTTTTTCTCGGAGCACCTGGCCAGCGGTGCCGCGTGCCTGCGGCGACCGCCCGCCTAGACTCCGGCCCTTGGCTCGATCGATTCCCACCCTCTTCGCGTGCCTGGTCCTGGCGTCGTGTTCGATGCTCGACCGGGACAATCGCCGGCTGGTGTCGGCGCTCGACGACTCACTGACGCCGTCGTCGCCCACCGCACGTTGGGTCCTGCTGCCCGTTGCGGTGCCGCTGGGCACGGCGGCGCTCGGCACGGACGCGCTTTTCGTCCACCCGGTGTCGGTGGTGCCGGACGCGTTCGGCGATGCGGTCGAACTGCTGTGGACCTCGGACGAGGAGTCGTCGCTCAGGAAGGCGCTGTTCACGCCGCTCGCGGCGGCGGCGACGCCCCTCGTCTTCGCAGGTGCCTGGCTGTTCCGCGCCACCTGGCCCGTGGAGCCGCGGCGCGACGACGGGTCGGGGGAGCTGCGATGAACCGATTCCCGCGTGTCTTCTGCCTCGCCGTGACGAGCCTGCTCGCGTCCGGCTGCGCATGGACCGAGCGGTCCAACCGTCCGGTCTGGAACGCGTTCGAGGAGCACCTCGTGCCCACGTCGAGCCCGGCGTTCGAGCTGGCCCTGCCGCTGACCGCGCCGGGCGGTCTGGCCGCGATCCTGATCGACATCGGTATCGCCCACCCCATCCAGGTCCTCGACGACGCGGCGGACGATGCGCTCGATCTCTGGGACTCGATCGAGTTCGAGGATCGCTACTACACCGAGGCGGGCTTCCTGCCGTTCCGCGCGGCGCTGACGCCGGTCTGGTTCGCAGGTTCGTTCGTCGGTCGTTCGCTGTTCGACTGGCCGGATGCGGAGACCGCGGCGGCGCATGCAGCCGAGGCGGAGGTCGTCGCGGAATCTGGGCAGCGCGCATGGATCGCGCGGCAGATCCTCGATGCCGGCCCCGTGCGCGAGGGGGTGCCGGAGATCCCGGACGGTGCGGAGGGGGACGCGGTGCTGCGCGCGATGTGGCGAAGACAGCACGAAGCTGCGTCTGCGTCCGACCGGCTGGCGCTGGTCCAGGCTCTGCAGTTCATGGGTTCGGTGCCGGAGTGGAGCGTGCTGCTCTCCGATCCGTCCGCGGTCGTGCGCCACGCGGCGCTGGAAGGGTCGCCCCGATCGTTCGTGCCCGCAGCGGAGCTGTCACGGGCGCTGCTCGCCGATCCGGACGAGGCGGTGCGTGAGCTCGCGGAGCGTCGGTTCGGCGGTTCCCGCTGACGCCTTGCCTCACGCGTCCGGTTCGTCGACGCCGTGCCGCTCGCGCAGGATGCGGAGCGCGTGGTGCAGACGGGACTTCACGGTGCCGAGAGGGACCTCGAGCGCAGCGGCGATCTCCTCGAGGCTGAGCCCGTCCTCGTAGCGGAGTCCGACGACCTCCTGGTGGTTCGGAGACAGGCCGCCGAGCCAGTCGCGGAGCCCCTCGTCGTCGCCTGGGAGGTCGGCTGTGGGTTCGTCGACAGCTTCGAGCGGGACCGGCTGCCGCGCCGTGCGCCGCCTCCGGTCCGCAGCAAGGTGTCGAGCGACCGGGTAGAGCAGAGTGGACAGCCGGTGCTGGAGCTCGATCTCGGGGGCCTTCCGGATCAGCCAGGTGAACGTGTCCTGCAGCACGTCGTGCGCGTCGTTGGGGTCGCGGCCCCCGAAGCGGAGCGCGACGCGGAGCACGAACGCACGGTGCCGCTCGTAGAGGGTCTGGAACGCCGCCGCGTCGCCGCGGGCGAAGGCGCGCAGCAGGTCGGCGTCGCTCGGGTTTTCGGGGGAACCGGCCAAGGTCTGGGGGCTTGGGCTACATTCGTGCGCCGATGGACGCGAGCCAAATCGACGGGCCCGCCGCAGAACGCAGCGCCGAGCCCTTGGTTCGCAGTTTGGGTGCATGGGGCCTCGCGCTGCTCGTCGTCAACGGCGTGATCGGGGCCGGGATCTTCGGACTCCCCGGCAAGGCGGCCGCGGAGGCGGGGACGGCGAGTCCGCTGGTCTTCCTGGTCTGCGGGGCGCTGCTGGTGCCGGTCGTGCTGTCCTTCGCGCAGGTCTCGAGCCTGTTCCGCGGTAGCGGCGGTCCGATGCTCTACGCGAAGGAGGCGTTCGGGCCGGCGACCGGCTTCCTGACCGGCTGGGCGTTCTACGTGACGCGGGTCTCCGCCTCGGCGGCGAACCTCGGCCTGATGGTCACGTCGCTCGGGTTCGTGTCGTCGGCGCTCGCAGACGGCGTGATCCGGCAGGTGGTCCTGTTCGGGCTGTGCGCGGCGATGGTCGTGATCAACTGCGTGGGAACGCGGCGCGCGATCCGTGCGGTCGGCGCGCTGACCCTGCTCAAGGCAGTGCCGCTCCTGGCGCTCGTCGCCGTCGGGCTGTGGCAGCAGCCGGGATGTCTGCTCGTCGACCCCGTGCTCCCGGAAGGCGGAGACTTCGGCGCAGCGGTCGTCCTCGTCGTCTACGCGTACGTCGGCTGGGAGACGGGGCTCGTTCCCGCCGGCGAGGCGCAGAATCCGTCGCGGGACATGCCGAGGGCGCTCGTGCTCGGCCTCCTCGGGATCACCGCTCTCTACGTGCTGATCCAGGCGGTGTCGGTCGCCAGCCTGCCGGGACTCGCGCAGTCGGCGTCCCCGCTCGTCGACGTCGGGCAGGCGTTGCTCGGCACCGTGGGCGGGCTGCTGCTGATGGTCGGCGTCGTCGTCTCGGTCGGCGGCAACGTGCTGTCCGCGACCTTCAGCATGCCGCGGCTCACGTTCGCGATGGGGCGCGACGGACTCCTGCCCGCGTGGTTCGGGAAGGTCGACGCGCGGTTCGGCACGCCGGTGCGCTCGATCGTCGTCTACGGGGCTCTCGTGTTCCTGCTGGCGTCGATGGGCACGTTCCGCTGGCTCGCAGAAGTGAGCGTGCTCTCGCGGCTGCTGCTCTACCTCGCGGGTGTCCTCGCACTTCCGAAGCTCCGCAGGCGCTTCGATCTCCCTGTGCGGTCACCCGTCGTCGTGGCGCTGCCGATCGTCGCAGCTGTGATCTGCGTGCTCGGGATGACCCAGGTCGGGCTGCGGGCTGCGGCGTTGACGGGCGGGTTCCTGCTCGTCGGCGCTCTGCTCTACGCGGCCGGGCCTGGCCGAGCGCGTACACGCTGACCGATCGAGCGCTCCGACTACTCGTCACGCAGCGCCGAAGCGATCGGCACGCGTGCGAGTCGGAGCGACGGCCAGATGCCGGCCACGCCGGCAGCGACGACAGCAGTCAGGATCGCCTCGACAGCCGTGCTCGGCGGGAAGTCGAAGTCGAGCAGCGTCCAGCCGAACGAACGACGGTTGACGACGGCCGCCAGGAGCCACGCCAGCGTGAGTCCGGTCGGGACGGCGAGCACGCCGGCGCACGCGCCGAGCAGGAGGTTCTGTCCGGTCAGGATCACCGCGACCTGCCGCGGCGTGGCGCCGACGGCGCGGAGCGCGCCGACCTCCCGCCGCCTCTCGAGCTGCAGCGCCGAAAGCGCGCTGAACACACCGAGACCGGCGACGACGAGGCAGAGGAGTCTGAGGACGGACGTGATCGCGAACGTGCGGTCGAAGATCTCGAGCGAAGCCGACAGGAGGCCCTCGCTCGCCTGGATCGCGAGACGCTGTTCGGATCGGGCCGCGACGGCGCGGGCCGCGTCGAGGAGCGCGGGCACCGGAGTGCCTTCCTCGGCCCAGAGCGCGAGTGACGTCACGGCGCGGTCGTCGTAGAGCTGGTCGTAGCGGGAGCGCGCGAGCATCGCCCAGCCGCGTTCGGCCGCGTAGTCGCGGAACACCGCGGCGATCGGCAGGCGGTGTCCGCGCCCGGTGTCGGTCCGGAGCTCGAGAGCGTCACCGACACCCAATCGGAGCCGCCACGCCAGCGGCTCCGAGATCAGGAGCGCGTCGCCGTTCTCGAGCGCCTGCCGCGCGTCTTCGTCGGTTCCGTCCAGGATCGACAGACCCTCGACGGTCCGCGAACACGGGACGACAGCGGCGAGTTCCAGCGCACGTCCGTCGACATCCAGCACTTCCACGCGGCGGTAGGTCGATGCCTCACCGACTTCCGGCATCGACGTCAGCGCAGCGATCGCACCTGCGTCCATCCGGACCTCGGTCCGCTCCGACATCGCCGCCGGAACGGTCACGTAGACGTCGGCTGCGAGCGCTGTCCCGAGCCAGGTGGACACAGTTCCCCGGAACGTCTCGATCATCGCCCCGAGCCCGATCGCGGCGGCGACGGCGAGCATCAGTGCGGTGACGGCGAGACTCGTCCGGCTGAGCCCGCCGATGGCGCTCTGCGCCGCGTAGCGCCCGGGACCGCCCAGGGCGGCACGCAGCGGCAGCGACGACCCGCGCAGCAGGAGGCGCGTGCACGACGGCGCGAGGCTCGTCGTCGCCAGCAGGACCAGCAGGATGCCCGCGTAGGCGAGAGCGATGCTGCGGTCGTCGAGTCGGAGGACGAGAGTCCCTGCCAGCAAGAGCCCGACTCCGAGGATCGCGGAGCGGCGGTG
>JAQCBR010000054.1 GCA_027621295.1 Planctomycetota bacterium | reverse complement strand
GGGCCGGCCGAGGCCGTCGACTGGGGAGCGGTGAAGGCCGAGGTCGCGGCGCGCGGTGCGGACGAGCCGCAGGACCCGGAGGCGGCGGGCGCGGAGACGGGCGGCGCCGACCAGGACCCGGACCGGGCGGCCCAGGACGCCGAAGACCAGCGCAAGGCCGAGGCCCGGCTTCGCATCGCGTTCGGGGACTCGATCCTGATCAACACCGACGGCACGGTCACCAAGCAGTACTTCCTGAGCGAGAACGCCTCGATGGTGTTCCTCAACCTGCTGGTCCCGTTCGGGCAGCCCGCAGGCGCGGTGCCGCAGGTCGGCCAGCGGTTCGGCGGCGAGGCCAGGGACTCGGTCCTCGGGCGGATGCTCGGCGCCGACAACGAGGTCGAGATCATCTTCCTCAAGGACTTCGAGCCGGTGCAGAACGCGGTGCCCCGCGTCAACCAGAACAACCCGGCGAACCTGACCGGCCCCGCCAAGCCGAACTCGCTGCTGCTGGTCTCGGCGCGCCCCGAGGGTCTGAGCGCGTTCGAGCGCGCGCTCAACCAGTTCTACGCGAACATCCCGCAGGTCGAGATCGAGGTGAAGGTCGTCGAGTACGCGACGTCCGACTCGGTCAACCTCGGCGCGACGCAGTTCGACACGAACACCCCGCTCCTGCAGAACCTGAAGTCGGGGCGGCTGATCCAGCAGATCTCGTCGAGCTTCCCGCTGAGTGCTCCGCTCAGCGGGCAGTCGAGCATCACGGACCGCGGGCTGATCGCGCTCGGCGGCATCCATGACTCGTGGGAGCTGAACGCGGTGCTGGAGGTCCTCGAGACCAACAACGTCGCCGACGTGAAGACCCAGCCGCGGATGGTCGTCCGCAACGGCGGGGCAGCGACCGTCTCGACGGTGACCGCGCAGCCGTTCCCGAAGGCGAAGATCTCCAACCAGACGGTCACGACGACGGACATCAGCTTCCAGGACGTCGGCGTGATCATGGACATCCGCCCCGAGATCGCCGGGACCGACACCGTCGTCCTGAACATCTACGTCAGCGTGTCGGCGGTCACGGGCTTCGCGGCGACCGAGCCGGTGGCGACCCCGATCGTCTCGACCCGTGTCGCGACGACGTCGGTCCACCTCCGCGAGGGGGAGTCGACGGTGATCGGCGGGCTGGTCAGCGAGAGCACGGTCGACCTCGAGGCCAAGATCCCGCTGCTCGGGGACATCCCGATCCTCGGCTACCTGTTCCGCTCCACGTCGACCCAGCGCAGCAAGAACTCGCTGGAGTTCGTGATCACCCCGCACATCCTGGTGGGGTCCCGTGGCACCCGCGGCGGCTCCGGCTTCTGACCGGAGCCCGGCCGCGTGGGAAGATCGGGCACCCGACCTCCGTCCCAACCGAGCCATGCAGCCGCCGCGCGCGTCGACCACAGCCCGCCCGTCCCAGCCCCAGCAGGAGGGGATGGCGCTGATCATGGTCCTGATCTTCACGGTCCTCCTCTACGCGATGACCAGTGAGCTGGTGACCACCGCGCAGACGGCGAAGCTGACCGGGGAGAACGACGTGCTGATCGCCCGGATGCGCAGCCACATGCGCTACGTGCTCGGGCAGACCGAGGAGGCGCTGCTGTCGGACCTCGCGGCCGGCGACCAGGAAGGGGCGGAAGGTGCTGGCGGCCTCACCGGCGGCCTGCCGGGTGGGGCCGGTGGACTCCCCGGCGGCGCGGGCGGTGTGCCCGGCGGGGAGGAGCAGGAGGAGCCGGACCCCGCGTCGATCGCGGACGGTTCCCAGGATGCGTGGTTCGAGCCGATGGGGCACCCCGACGGCGACATCACCACCTACGTCTGGGTCGAGGACGAGAACCGCAAGTTCAACGTGCTGACCCTGGTCAGCCCCGACGACGAGTTCGCGCAGGAGTCGCGCGCGCGCTTCGTCCGGCTCGTCGACCTCCTCCGCGACGGCACCGACTTCGACGTCAGCCGGGCCGACGCCGAGTCGCTGGCCGAGAACCTGACCCAGTGGTTGCGCGGCCGGAGCCGCACCCAGGATCTGCCGCGTCCGCCGCTGAAGAGCGACAGCGACGAGCGCTTCGACATCTCGCTGCCGCTCCAGCTCGACGAGCTGTTCCTGCTGCCGAACGTCACCGAGGAGCTGTTCTACGACCGCGTCTGGGAGAACCAGGTTCTCCTCGGCCTCGAGTCGGTGCTGACCGTCTACACGTCGCTGGTCTTCGATCCGGGCGATCCGGACGATCCGAACGCCGGCTCGCGGCCCCAGCCCGCCGCCGAGGGCGAAGGTGGCGGCGAGGGCGAGCCGGAGCCGCCGACGTCGGCCGGCGGCGAAGAGGATCCGCAGCCCGAGGGCGTCGGCATCCGCATCAACATCAACACCGCGAGCCGCCCGGTGCTGCGCTGCCTGTTCTCGCCGGCGCAGATGCCCGACTCCGTGATCGAAGCGATCCTCGAGTGGCGCAACGAGCCGGTCGAGGAGGACCCGTTCGCCGCCGAGGCCGACGTCCCCGACGACTACCTCGGCGACATCCAGGGGGCGACGCAGGAGAAGCGGAAGATGTTCACCGACGTGTCGGAGCTCGAGGAGGAGATCCCCGAGTTCCAGAACATCGCCGACCCGAACGTGAAGGAGGACTTCCTGATGCTCGTCGGCACCGAGTCCGACGTGTTCACCGTCCACCTCGCGTCGATGCACAAGCGCAACGAGGACACGCGGACCTACGTGCTCCAGCGGTCCCGCAGCGTGCTCGTCCGGCTCGACGAGGGTGAGGAGGGCTACCTCCACCCGGTCCTGCTGCACGAGGATCGGCGCGGGCTCCGCGTGATGCCGATCGACATCCCGGAGGAGTCGGCGATGTTCGACGCGACGCGCTTCGCCGACATGGACGCGTTCTCCGAGGAGGAGCGCGCGTGGAACCCGTTCTACATCGACTTCTACCGCCCGGACGACGAGCGGCAGCAGCTGTTCAACTACCGCGAACGCCTTCGATGAGGTCGCGGAAGCGGTCGAACAGGTAGAGCGAGTCGTGCGGGCCGGGCGCCGCTTCGGGGTGGTACTGGACCGAGAACACCGGCAGCTCGCGGTGGCGCAGCCCCTCGACCGTGTGGTCGTTCAGGTTGCGGTGGGTGACCTCGACCGAGTCCGGCAGGTGCTCGGGGTCGACCGCGAACGAGTGGTTCTGTGACGTGATCTCGACCTTCTCGGTCGTCAGGTCCATGACGGGCTGGTTCCCGCCGTGGTGGCCGAACTTCATCTTGAAGGTCTTCGCGCCGAACACCTGCGCGAGGATCTGGTGGCCGAGGCAGATGCCGAAGACCGGCACCTTGCCGACGAGCCCCTTCGCGGCCGCGACCGCGTAGTCGAGGACCGCCGGGTCTCCCGGGCCGTTGCTGAGGAACACGCCGTCCGGGTTGCGCTCGAGCACCGCTTCGAACGGCGTCGTCGCGGGCACGACCGTCAGGTCGAAGCCGCTCGCGACGAGGCTGCGGAGGATGTTGCGCTTGGCGCCGAAGTCGTAGGCGACGATCGCGCGGCGCGGCTGCTCGACGAGGCTGCCGGGCGAGGTCGCCGCGAACGGCGATTCGTGGCCCTTGGTCCACGTGACCGCCTCGGGCGTCGACACGATGCGCACGTGGTCCTCGTCGCTGGTCGACGGCGCGCTCCTGACCTTCTCGACGAGGGCTTCCGCCGTCGTGTCCATGTCCTCGGTCAGCAGGACCTTCAGGGCGCCCGCGCTGCGGACGCGGCGGGTCAGCATCCGGGTGTCGACCCGCTCGATGCCCGGCACGCCGTGCTGGACCAGGTATTCCGACAGGTCGCCGCCGGAGCGGAAGTTGCTCGCCCGCGCGCAGGCCTCCCTGACGATCAGTCCGGACAGCCAGATCTTGCTCGACTCCTCGTCCTCGCTGTTGACCCCGTAGTTGCCGATGTGCGGCTGGGTCAGCAGCACGGTCTGGCCGCGGTAGGACGGGTCGGTGAGGATCTCCTGGTAGCCGGTGATCGACGTGTTGAAGACCAACTCGCCGATCGAATCGCGGGAGGCGCCGAAGGATCGGCCTTGCAGGACGGTGCCGTCCTCGAGCACGAGGCGGGCAGGCTTGCGGTCAGGACGCTTCAAGGTCGGGGGAGTGTAGCGACCTGCAGGCGGCTACGGAACGGCGGACCCGGCCGGACCGGTCTCACCGAGGCGGTTGATCTGCGCGGCCACGTACCCTGCCCCGAAGCCGTTGTCGATGTTGACCACCACGACGCCGGCGGCGCACGAGGACAGCATCGTCGACAGCGCGGACAGGCCTCCGTGGCCGACCCCGTAGCCGACGCTGGTCGGGACGGCGACGACCGGGGCGCTGACCAGGCCGGCGAGGACCGAGGGCAGGGCCCCCTCCATGCCCGCGACCGCGACGATCGCGCGGGCGCGCCGGATCTCCGGGAGCCGGGCGAGCAGGCGGTGGAGTCCGGCGACGCCGACGTCGAAGAACGGCTCGACCGCGGCGCCCATCGCCCCGGCGGTCACGATCGCCTCGGCGGCGACCGGGAGGTCGGCGGTGCCGGCGGCGACCACCGCGATCCGGCCGATCGGGACGGCGGGCGCACGGTCGACGGCGATGCAGCGGGCCTCGGCGTGGTGGACCGCATCTGGCACCGCGCCGAGCACCGCGGACACGTGCTCGGCCACGACCCGCGTCAGCAGGACCCGCGGGGCCCGGGTCAGGATCGCTGCGGCGATGCCGGCGGCCTGGGCGCCGGTCTTGCCCTGGCAGAAGACGACCTCGGGGAAGCCGCAGCGAGCCGCGCGGTCGTGGTCGACGCGCGCGTATCCGAGGTCCTCGGCGAGCGCCGGTGCTGCGCGGCGCAGCGCCTCGAGCGCGGCTTCCGGGGCGAGCTCGCCCGAGGCGACGCGCTGCAGGATCTCTGCCGCATCCGCGGAGAGGTGGTCGTCGGTCACGGTTCGCGGCGGGACGTGGCCCGTGCATCGAGGGAGAGGTCGTCCCGGATGCCCCGCTCCCGGAACAGGTGGGTGCCGAGTCCGGCGATCATCGCGCCGTTGTCGGTGCACAGCGCGAGCGGCGGCAGCACGAGGTGGAGCGCGCGGAGCTCCCGGTCTTCGGCCAGCCGCGCGCGGAGGAGCTCGTTGCGGGCCACGCCGCCGCCGATCGACAGCGAGCGGACGTCCGGGTGCTGGCGCAGCGCGCGGCGCAGCTTGCGGATCAGCGTGTCGACGACGGCCAGCTGGTAGGAAGCGGCGAGGTCGGCGACCTCGTCCTCGCTGAGCTCGGGCATCGGGCGCGTCAGCGCGTTGCCGCGCAGGTGGTAGAGCAGCGCGGTCTTCATGCCCGAGAACGAGAAGTCGAGCGAGTCGGGCCCGAGCATCGGCCGCGGCAGTTTGACTGCGCTCGGGTCCCCGCGCCGCGCCGCCTCCTGGATCGACGGGCCGCCCGGGTAGGGCAGGCCGAGCAGCGCAGCGCCCTTGTCGAGGGCCTCGCCCGCGGCGTCGTCCAGCGTGCGCCCGAGCCGTCGCGCCTGGCCGCGGGCCTCGACGAGGTAGAGCGCGGTGTGACCGCCCGAAGCCATCAGCGTCAGGCAGGGCAGCGGCATGTCCGGCTCCGCCATGAACCCGGCGTGCAGGTGCGCGGCCACGTGGTCGACACCGACGAGCGGCTTGTCGAAGTGGAGAGCCAGCGCCTTGGCTGCTGCCAGACCGACCAGCAGGCTGCCGATCATGCCGGGGCGGGCCGTGACGGCGATCAGGTCCAGGTCTTCCGGCGTGACGCCCGCGTCCGCGAGCGCGTGTTCGAGGATGCCTGTGATTCGCTCGGTGTGGGAACGGCTCGCGACCTCGGGGACCACGCCGCGGTAGCGGGCGTGCAGGTGGATCTGGGAGTGGACCGCGTTGCTCAGGACTTCGCACTCGTCGCGCACGACGGCCGCGGCTGTCTCGTCGCAGGAGGTCTCGACGCCGAGCGCGAGGAAGGGGCGGATCATCGGCGTTCTCCCGTCTCGCGCGCGGCATCCGCGCGGGCTGCGAGTGCGGCCGTGGCCGCGGCGAGCTGTTCGTCGTCGCCCGGCGCCGGCGCTTCGGCGAGCGTGCGGTCGAGCTCCGCCGCCACGCGCCGTGCGGCCTCCAGGTACGGGGGGAGGATCTCGTGGGCGGCGAGACGGACCGCGACGCGGCGCGACTCCTCGGCGGTCAGGTCGACGACTTCGTCCGGGATGATGCCGCCCTCGTCGTCACCGTCCTCGGGATGGCGGAGCGTTCGTTCGAGGCTCCGGCCCGACGGCGTGTAGTAGCGCGCGGTGGTCAACTTCAGGCGGAACGGCAGCCCGCTCCACGAGTAGATGCTCTGCACGACGCCCTTGCCGTAGCTCCTCGTGCCGACGACGACCGCGCGTCCCAGGTCCTGGAGCGCCCCGGCCACCACCTCGCTCGCGCTGGCCGTGCCCTCGTCGACCAGCACGACGAGCGGGAGGTCGGGGTGGGTGCAGGCCGGCGTCTCGGCCGTGTGGCGTTCGAGGACTTCGCCGCGCCGCCGCTTCAGCGTCACCAGCTCGCCGTCGGCGACGAAGCGGTTGGCGAGCGCGACCGCCTCCGTCAGCAGCCCTCCCGGGTTGCGGCGCAGGTCCAGGCAGAGCCCGCCGAGCGGTCCGTCCGCTTCGAGCTCCGCCATGCGCGCGTCGAAGTCCTCGACCATGCCGCGCTGGAAGCCGGAGACGTGGACGTAGCCGAGGCGTCGCTCGGGATCGATGAGGTGGGCCCACTTCACGCGGGACTGCGGGACCGGCCGGCGTTCGAGTTCGAGGTCGATCGCTGCCGGCGCATCGCCGTCCGCGCCGCGCTCGATGCGGACCGGCACGCGGCTCCCGGACGGACCGCGCAGCAGCTTCACGGCGGTCGCGGTGGCCTGCTCCGGCGGCAGCGCGCGGACGTCCTCGTCGCCGATCCGGACGAAGCGGTCTCCGGGCTGCACGCCGAGCTCGGCCGCCGACCCGCCGTCGAGCGGGGACTGCACGGTGATCGGGCTCGTCTCCGAGAACAGCAGCACGCCGACCCCGACGTAGGTCCCGTCGAGCTCGCGCGCCTCGAAGCCCTCGACGTCGTCGGCCGGCACGAACTCGCTGAAGCGGTCCAGCTCGCCGACCATGCCGCGGATCGCGTCGTCGATCAGCTTCTCGGCGTCCTGCGGCTCGACGTGCTCGGTGAGGATCTGCTCGTGGACGAGGCGCAGCGCCCGCAGCCCGTCCGACGGCAGCGTCTCGAAGACCTGCCGCCACAGCAGCACGCCAGCCGGCACCGCGACGAAGCACAGCGTGGCCACGCTCGCCACGGCGAGCATCACCGCGAGAGTCTGCGGACGTTGGGGGCGCGGGTCGATCACGAGGGGGTGCGGTCGCAGGGAGACGTTCCTCGGTCTCGCGGTGGGACCGATGCTGTTCCGCTCTGGACCTCGGCTGGGCCCGGAGGCAAATTCTGTAAGCCCCACAGGACCAGGAGTCGAGATGGCAGTCGCACGCGTCGTTCGTTTGGAAGGCATCCAGAAGACCTGCCTGTTGCTGACCGACGACGGGAAGCTCCCGGAGGAGGTCGTCGTCGATCTCTCCCACGTGCCGTCCGCGGGCGGCCAGGATCGTCGCAAGCCGGTGACCTTCCGGCTCCAGCCGAGCTCCCGGGACGACGCCGAGCCGACCTACGTCGAGATGTTCGACGAGTGACGCGGGGGTGCGGCGCGATCTGGCCGCACCTGTGACTCTGGCGGAAGCCGAGGCCAGCCTTTCTGCCCGGGCTGGCTCCCCCGCGATCGAGCACCGTGTGGATGCGCTTGGTGCGCTCTGTCGGTGAGGAACGGCGGCAAGCGCGTTCCTCGGGTCGCGTTCGGTGCAGCGGGTCGAGCCCTCCCCGCGTGGGGAGGAGCGGACGACCCTGCCTGCCCGAACTCGATCCCACGATCCGAAGATGAAGTCTCCTCGTCTCTCCCTCGGCCTCGGCGCTGCCGGTCTCCTGACGCTCGGTCTCGGCGCCCAAGCCCAGCTCGCCCCGCCGATCTTCCTCTCCGAAGAAGGTCCGACCCCGGCGACCGCACCGGTCCCCGGCGAGGCCGCGAGCAAGGCGAAGATCCTCCGCCTGTTCAAGACGCCCGCGGGCGTCCACGAGGATCGCCTCGTCGTCGTCTACGCCGACGCGAACTCTCCGCACGAAGTCTGGAACTCGAAGAGCGGCACGCACAAGGCGGCCGACATCTTCTCGATCTACTCCGACGACGACGGTCGGAGCTGGTCGAACCCGACGAACCTGTCGAACACCGCGAACTCCTACTCGGCGCGGACCGACTGGGACGGCGACGGCGTGCTCGAGGACTACTGGGGCGACTCCGGCAAGCCGAACGTGTTCAGCAGCGGCAGCATCGTCGTCGTCTCCTGGGTCGACAAGTACGCGCCCGAGGCGTCCTGGACGTTCGGCGACGTCGGCGTCAGCGCCTACCAGGGCTCGTCGCTGTACCCCGACCCGCTGACCTATCCGCTGCAGCGCGAGGTGCCCTATTCGGCGACCTACCTGGCGATCTCGATCGACGGCGGCGAGTCGTGGACGTATGGCGGCGCGAACCCGCCGCTCCAGCTGACCTACGGGCGCCGCGACGCGGCGGTCGACGTGCACCGTGGCAGCGGCAACAAGTGGGTCGTCACCTGGCAGGAAGATCCCGAGGGTCTGCAGCCCGGCGACGCGGACGGGCCGGGTGACGGCTCGAGCGGAGCCAAGACGACCAAGGGCACGGACATCTGGTACACGTGGACCGACGACATCGTCACCAACCCGATGGCGCTGCGTGCGAACATCGTCCCGCTGTCCAACCAGAGCACCTACGACCTGACGACCGACAACGGCATCGAGACCGTCGGCCAGCCCGGCCAGGTCGAGAACCACGGCGCGTCGCGCGCGAACCTCGGCTTCGTCAAGGTCGGCACGCTGTTCAAGGCGATCGTCGGCTACGAGGAGACGAAGGGGATCCCGGACATCGAGGACGGGAAGACCGTCCAGCTCCACGTCTTCGACTACGACGCGCCGGTCCAGGTCGGCCCGGACACGGACCGCAGTGGTTCCGCGGGCACGCTGCTCAGCGACCCGCTGGAGAACAGCCGCCGCGTCCGCTTCGTCCAGCAGGCGCCGAACGGCACCGACCCGGCGCTGGCGGTGTTCTGGAAGCAGGGCACCGGCGCCCAGGGTGCGCCGAGCGACATCATGCTCCGCGTCGCGACGCAGGTCGACGAGGCCGCGGTGGCCGCAGCGCCCGTGCTCAACCTCTCGACCAACGCCGAGACCGCGACGATGGCGGATCTCCTGCTGACGACGTCGGCGAACCCCTATGAGGATGCGCGCGCGCACCGTGCGCTGCTCCGCGGCTCGACGCTGATCCTCGGGTTCAGCTACACGCCGAACGGCCCGGTCGCCCGATACACCAACCTCGAGAACTACAACTTCTGGATCCGCAGGAGCCTCGACGGCGGCCAGACCTGGCTCGCACCGCAGAACCTGTCCAACATCACCGACACGACGATCAACGTGCTCGAGCCACGCCTCGTCGGCACGCCGAACACCGGCTTCCAGGACAACGACGCGTTCCTCGTCGCGTGGGGGACCGAGACCAACGTCTACGAGGGCATCGAGACGAGCCACCCGCTCGACCTCTTCGTCACGCGGACCTGGGACCAGGGCGCGACCTTCGAGCCGGTCGTGGCGATGGGCGAGACCGCGGACGACGAGAACGAGTCCCAGATCCGCATCGACGACCAGAACACCGAGATCAACGCGGTCTTCATGCGGACCGACGCGGCGACCGGCGCGGTCGATGCGGTCTACGTGCGCACCGGGACCCCGATGTTCGTCCAGGCGATGGGCACGCCGATCCCGATCGGCGAGGAGCCGCTGCGCCTGACGTTCATCGCGCCGGACGATCCGCTCGAGATGTACGTCGCGGCGGCCTCCTTCGGCACGACCCCGGGCACGGTGCTCCCGTACGGGACGCTGCCGCTGAACATCGATCTGGCGCTGCACCTCAGCCTGACCGAGCCTGTCTACTTCGTCGGCTTCCAGGGCACGCTCGACGCGAACGGCCGCGCGGTCGGCGCGATCGATCTGCCGGACATCCCGGTGCTCTACGGCGTGGACCTCTACGTCGCGTTCCTGACGTTCCCGGTCGGCGACCCGTGGGGGATCTCGGAAGCGACCAAGGTGCGCTTCGAGGACTGATCCGAACGCATCCGGGTCGGGGCCATTCAGGCTCCGGCTGCAGGGCCGGTCGGCTGCCTCCGGGCGGCCGGCTGGCTCTCGTCTTTCCGGGGGGGGGCTGGGTCGAGGTTTCAGCGACCCGGCAGCGGGACGACGTCTCCGTCCTGTCGCAGCACGAAGCCCTCGTCCGCGTGGTAGGTCAGGAACAGCTGACCCGGACGGCCGTGCTCCTCGACGAGTCGGAAGAACATCTCCTCCTCGCCCGGCCACGGGAACGCGTAGACGAGATCGAAGTCCCCGACGTCCTCGCCGAGCTCGTCCCATCCCGACGCCGCCGCGTCGGACGTCACCGCGTAGTCGGCGTCGATCAGGCCCTCGACGCGGAAGCCCGTCGGCAGGAACGAGCCGGTGACGAAGCGCGCGTCCGACTCGAACGTCTCGGCCAGCTCCTCGGACGCCTCGACGAGCCAGGGCTCGATCTCGATCCCCGACGCCTCGTAGCCGAGCAGATCGGCGGCGACGGTGATCGCGCCCGAGCCCGAACCGAGCTCGACGAAGCTGGTCGCGCGGTCGCGCAGCCGGGCGAGCGCGTCGACCGCTCCCGCGAGATCTGCAGGGACGAAGCCGTGGAAGCGGTCGCCCTGCCGCGTGCGGTGCCGCTGCCAGATCGCGTCGGCGGCGGCTTCGAGATCGGCGAGGACCCTGGGACGGAGGCTCACGCGTCGTCCATCTCCTCGTCCCAGTCTTCCTCTTCGTCCTCGTCCCGCGGTTCCACCGGCGCAGCGAACGCGTCGAGGATCATCACGCGCTCGCTCCCGGTCGGTGCGACGAGCACGAGCACGGTCTCGCCGCGCGCCGCGCGCTCGCGGAGCAGCCGACCCTCACGGCGCGCGAGGTCGTGGTCGACGGTGTGACGGCTGCCGTCGTCGAGGACGAGGTCGGCCTGGATGCGTCCGGGCCCGAGCGTCGCCTTGGTCTCGCGGACCGCGCTGATCCGCGCGACGGCGCCCTGGCCGCGCGTCAGCAGCGCACGCATCGCCCGCCGCTGGCGGTAGACCCGCAGGAGCCACGCGATCGCGATCGCCGGCAGCGTGACGATGAACGCGCCGATGCGCGGCGTCCGGCTGCGCGTCGATCCGACGAGTCGCGCGATCGCGGGCGCGTCCGGGTCGTATTCGATCAGCGCCTGCGCGCCCTGCGTCGGGATCGGTGGGATCACGTGGCTCACGGCCTCGACCTCTTCGCCCCGGCCGCCCGGCTGGAAGCGGAAGCGCACCGCGTGGACCTTCAGCTCGACGTCGACCCCGCCCTCCTGCCGGACGAGCGTCGGACCGGCCGGCACCGCGTCCACGACCCGGGCGACCTGCTCCGTGCGGTCGAGGTCGAGGCGGAGGTCCTCGAGCAGCCGGTCGGGGAACACCTTGCCGACGAGCGGCCAGGTGCCGCCGACCACGGCGAGTGCGACGAGGCAGGCGAGGACGATCGGGGCCGTCGGCAGGAACGTCGCCCGCAGCTCGCCCGTCAGCGCGCGCGGCGGCGGCGCGGCGGCGAAGCGACGGAGGGTGTCGAGCGACGGTGCCATGGGGGACGCAGAGTGAACCGCGGCGGGCGCCCGGATGCGACGGTCGGCCGTCGTGACCGCGGTATCCTCGGCCGCTCACCATGCCCGATCTCCGGCTGCTCTCGTTCGTTCTCGCGCTCGCCGCGCCGCCGTGGGCCGGGCTCCCCGCCCAGAGCCCGGAGCCAGCCGACGTCCGCGCGCTGCTCGAGCCGATCCGCGCGGAGCTCGACGTGCCGGCCCTCGCCGCCTGCGTGATCCGGCGCGGCGCGGTCGTCGCCGAGGGCGCGGTCGGACTCCGCGCGCGCGGCAGCGAGGAGAAGGTGACCATCGACGACCTCTGGCACCTCGGCTCGTGCACGAAGGCGATGACCGCGACGCTCGTCGCGACCTTCGTCGACGAAGGGAAGCTCGCGTGGGACCAGACGCTCGGCGCGTCGTTCCCCGACCTCGCGGACACGATGCACGAGGACTTCCGCGGTGCGACCGTGCGCCAGCTGCTCCAGCACCGCGCGGGGCTGCCCGCGAATCCGAACCAGGGCGATCTCTGGGGCGAGCTCTACGCGTGGGAGGGAACGACCCGCGCCGCCCGCCGCCACGTCGCCGAGCGGATGCTCGCCGCGGCGCCTCTCCACGCGCCGGGGTCGAAGTTCCTCTACTCGAACGCCGGCTACATGCTCGCCGGTGCGGTCGTCGAGGAGCTCGCCGACGCGCCCTGGGAGGAGCTGATGGCCGAACGCGTGTTCGGACCGCTCGGCATCGACAGCGCGGGCTTCGGTGCGCCGGGCTCCGCCGACGCGGTCGACCAGCCGCGCGGGCACCGCGCGGAGGGACCGGGGATCCCGCCCGGGCGGTCGGCGGACAACCCGGCGTCGCTCGGGCCTGCGGGCACCGTGCACATGGAACTGTCCGACTGGGCGCGGTTCGTGTCGCTCCACCTCGGCGCGCGCCGCGGCGAGGCGGCGATCGTGTCGGGACAGGCGCTGGCCGCGATGCACGACGGCGTGCCCCGGGAAGACGGCGGCCGCTACGCGCTCGGCTTCGGGGTCACGCAGCGCGGCTGGGCCGACGGGCCGATCCTCTCGCACACGGGCAGCAACACGATGTGGTTCTGCGTGGTCTGGGCAGCCCCCGACGAGGACTTCGCGGTCCTCGCGGCATGCAACCTGGGCGGGGACAAGGGGAGTGCTGCGACCGACCGCGCGTGCGCGGCGCTGATCGGACGTTTCGGGCACAGGGTCAGCCGACGCTGACGGTGGCCGGGCGCGTCCGCTACCCTGGCCGCGCATGCTCACGATCGCGCTCGCCTCCGTGCTCCTCGCCCCGCAGTCCGTCGCCGACCGCGAGTCCGGCCCGTCGATCCGCGTCGAGCTGGCCGCTCGCTCGCCGGAGCCCGGCGTGTCGATGGGCTGGAGCCCGAAGGGCGCCAAGGTGCCGCTCGGCCTGACCGGTTCCGGCGCGCTCCGCGGGAGCTTCGAGCTCGGCGCATACCCGAAGCGCGCGGTCGAACTCCGGCGCAGCGAGGGCTCCGCGCAGCACGACGTGCTCCGCCTCGACTGGGACGGGAACGGCACGGTCGGCGACGACGAGGTCCGCACCTGCACGCCGAGGGAAACCCGCGGCAAGTGGTGGTCGTCGTTCGAGGGTGAGATCGCGGTGCCGCTCGCCGCAGGCGACGACGGACGTTCCGCAGGGACGAGGTCCTACCCGATCTCGGTCTGGTATGTGTTCGATCCCGCCGAGCCCGACGCCGAGCCCGCGCTCCGCTGGAGCCGCCGCGGCTGGTGCGAGGGCACGTTCACGCCGCCGGGCGGTGAGGTCGCGACGCTGGTCCTCGCCGAGTCGGAGATGGACGGCCGCTACGACGGCGCCGACGCCTGGGCCCTCGACCACGACCCGGCCCAGGCCCGCCGCGCGCGCAGCCGCCCGGCCACCGGCCACGCCTGGCTCGACGGCAAGGCCTGGCGCTTGGCCCACATCGACCCCGACGGCCGCCACGTCACGCTGGTCCCCTTCGACCCCGGCATGACCGAGGAGGAGGAGCAGAAGGCCAACGACCGCTTCGCCGCCGACCGCACCGCTCCCCGCGCCGAGAAGCCCCTCGCCTTCCGCCACGACGTCGACCAGGCCCTCGCCGACGCCAAGGCCACCGGCAAGCGCGTCTTCCTCGACTTCGAGACCACCTGGTGCGGCCCCTGCAAGCAGATGGACCTGATGGTCTACACGGCGAGGGCCGTCGTCACCGCCGCCGCCACGGCCGACCTGATCTGCGTCAAGGTCGACGGCGACGAGCGTCGGGACCTGGTCAAGCGCTTCGGGGTCGAGGCCTACCCGACGCTGCTGGTGCTCTCGCCCGAGGGCGAGGTGCTGCGTCGGGAGGTGGGCTACCGGTCGGTGGCGGATACCGCGCGGTTGCTCGGCGGAGGCGAGTGACCGGGCGTCCCGACCTCTCCGCTCGACGGCGCTCTCAGCTCGCGCGAGGTCTGCCGGAACGGACGTAAGTGGTGGTCAGGGCCGGATTTGAACCGGCGACCCCAGCATTTTCAATGCTGTGCTCTACCAACTGAGCTACCTGACCGGGTCACTTCCCAGAGGCCTCATCGGCCGCAGGGGCGGGGACACTAGAGGGAAGCTCTCGATCGGTCAAGCGAAGACTGGGGGCCCGGGGGCTCACAGCCTGTGACCAAATCAGTCTACAGGCTGTGGGATGTTGGTTCGGCGGCCGCTCCGCGGCCGCGGGAGAGTGTGTGACGAGGTCTCGCACACACTCTCAGGCGCGGAGGGCCCGGCGGGCGGCTTGGACGTCGTTGCGGATCTGGGTCTCGAGGGCCTGGGCGTCCTCGAAGCGGCGCTCTTCGCGGAGGTGGGCCAGGAACGAGACCTCGAGCGTGTGGCCGTACAGGTCACCTTCGAAATCGAGCACGTGGACCTCGAGGCGGGGCTTCGCGTCTTCGGCGTCGAAGGTCGGGCGCGAGCCGAGGTTGGCGACGCCGGGCAGCGTCTCGCCCTCGACCAGGACCTCGACCGCGTAGACGCCGGGCGGCGGGAGCACGAGGGACTGCGGGAAGAGGTTCGCGGTCGGGAAGCCGAGGGTCCGGCCGCGCGCGTCGCCGTGGACGACTTCGCCGAACGCCTGCGGCCAGCGGCCGAGCATCCGGTGGGAGAGCGCGAGGTCGCCGCTCCGGATCGCGTCGCGGATCGCGGTGGACGAGACCGGGCGGCCGTCGACCGCGAAGCGGGAGCCCTGGCGAACCACGAAGCCGAACTCAGCTCCGAGCTCGGTGAGGCGCTCGGGCGTGCCCTCACGGTCCTTGCCGATCGCCGAGTCGTAGCCGAGCAGCAGGCCGCGCGTGCGGAGCCCGCGGACCAGGATGCGCTCGACGAAGTCCCGCGCGGTCATCGCGCGGAGCGCGTCGTCGAACGACAGCAGCAGCACGCGGCGGACGCCCGCGCGGCGCAGCAGGCGGAGTCGGTGGGGCAGGCTTGCGATCCAGTCGACGGGCTGCCCGCGGAGCACCTCGTCCGGGTGGTTGCGGAACGTGACCACGGTCGGCAGCGAGCCGGTCTCGGACGCGAGCTCGGACAGCTCGTGCAGCAGGCGCTGGTGGCCGAGGTGGACGCCGTCGAAGACGCCGAGCAGCACCGCCGAGCGGCTCTCGATCGAGTCGGGGCCGTGGCCCGCGGTCAGATCGAGGCCTTCGAGGCTCTGCAGTCCGTCGAGGACGCGCAACGGCGGGGTGGGCTGGTGGGGCGGTGTAGGGGGCGGGTCAGACCCGGGTCAGACCCGCGCCTCGAACTTCCGCTCCATGTCCTGGAGCTTCGGCCGGACGCGGAGCTTGTCGACGGAGCTCAGCCGGTCGACGAAGAGCACGCCCTTCAGGTGGTCGATCTCGTGCTGGATGATCCGGGCCAGGAAGTCGTCGGCGCGGAGCTCCTGCTCCTGTCCGTCGAGGTCCTGGTAGGAGAGGACGAGCTTCTTGGCCCGCTCGACCTCGGCGTAGATGCCGGGGAACGACAAGCAGCCCTCCTCGCCCCACTCGTTGCCCTTGCGGCTCTTGATCTCGGGGTTGCAGATCACCAACTCGCCGTCCCGGTCGTCCGGGTCTCCGGTCGGGTTCAGGACCAGGAGCTCCAGGTCGAGGCCGACCTGCGGGGCGGCGAGGCCGACCCCCTGGGACTCGTACATCCGCTCGAGCATCGCTTCGGCGGTCGCGCGGAGCGCGTCGTCGAAGACCTCGATCTTCTTGCCGCCGCGCCGGAGGGCGGGGCCGGGGTAGGTGACGATCTCCATGGGGGGGCTCGGTAGGACCGGATGCGCTGGGCCGGAAGGGCCGGGTTCGGGGTCTAGGTCGGGGGTGCGGAGCCCGCGGGCGCTCCCCGATCGGGGTGCCCGGAACCCACCCGACCGTGCGGGTCTCGGACGCGTACCGGGCCGGGAGCGGCGTTGCAGCGCCCGGACCGCGTCGCTAGAGTGCTCGGCCCCCCGCGCCCCGTCAAGGCTCGCGGAGAGGCTTCGCCATGGACCTCAGCAAGCACCTGGAGAAGGCCGAAGAGGCCGTCAAGCGCAGGAATTATGCGTTTGCGGTCAACCTGTACGGCCAGCTCCTGTCGCTGCAGCCGGACAACGGCAAGGCGCGCGCGGGTCTACGCACCGCGCTCTACAAGAAGGCCGAGCAGAAGCCGCCGTCGAAGTTCTTCGCGATGCTCGGCGGGGGCATCCACCTGCTGGTCGCGCAGATCGCCCGGACCTGCGGCGGGCACGCGGCAGCAGCCAAGGCGCTGGAGCGCTACCTCGCGCTCGATCCGCTGGCCGAAGCGGCCAACCTCAAGCTCGGCGAGTCGCTCGAACGCGCCGGCCACCGCCACTCGGCGCTCGCCGTCTACCGCGCCTACGCCGAGCACGAGCCGCGCTGCCTGCCGGCGGCCCGCGCCGCGGGCCGCCTGCTCTACGAGACCGGCGAGCTCCAGGCTGCCTACGCGATGTTCGAGCAGGCGCTCAAGGTCGACCCGCGCGACCAGGAGTCGCTCCGCGCCCGCAAGAACCTCGCCGCCGAGGGCGCGCTGCGCCAGACCGGCATCGAGGAAGCCAAGTCCTCGCGCGAGCTCATCAAGGACAAGGAGCAGCAGCAGCGCCTCGAGAAGGCCGCGCGCCGCCAGCTCACCGCCGAGGAGATCGACGCGGAGCTCGACCAGGTCGAGGCCAAGCTCGGCGACAACCCGGACGACGTGACGAGCCTGCTCCGCGCCGCCGAGCTGCACGAGATGCGCCGCGATCCGCAGAGCGCGCTCGACTGCCTGGAGCGTGCGTCGGCGCTGCGCCGCGACGACCCGTCGCTCGGCGATCGCGTCGGCGACATGCGCCTCCGCGCGCAGGAAGAGCGGGTCCGCAAGGCCCGCGAGCGCGGCGACGAGACCGCGGCCGGCATCGCCGACCAGGCGCTCGCCGAGATGAAGGCAGGCGAGTACCGCCGCCGGATCGAGCGTCAGCCGACCGACCTCGGCCTCCGCTTCGAGCTGGGCCGGGCGCTGCTGACCCTCGGCGACTTCGACGCGGCGATCACCGAGCTGCAGCAGGCCGTCAAGGACCCGCGCATCCAGGCCGAGGCGCTGCTCGCGCTCGGCAAGGCGTTCCGTGGCAAGGACCTCGGCGAGCTCGCGTCGACGCAGCTCGAGAAGGCCCTGACCGCCGCGGGTCGCGGCGACCTCCGCAAGGAGATCCTCTACGAACTCGGCGGCGTGGCCGAGGCCCAGGGCGACCGCGACGCGGCGCTCCGCCACTACGCCGCCATCCTCGAGACCGACTACGGCTTCCGCGACGTCGCGGACCGCGTGACGAAGCTCAAGGCGAGCTGACCCTCGCCGGAAGCCAACAACGACAGATACCCCAAGACAGAGACCCGATACCCATGGCTCACAGCAAGCAGGCGAAGAAGCGCATCCGCACGAACGACAAGGCCCGTCTCCGCAACAAGGCCGTGTCCTCGAAGATGCGCACGCTGGTCAAGCGCGTCATGACCGCCGCCGAGTCCGGCGACAAGGCGACCGCCGAGGGCACCCTCGCCCTGGCGATCCAGGCGGTCGACAAGGCCGCGAAGACCAACGTGATCCACAAGAACGCCGCGGCCCGCAAGGTCAGCCAGCTGACCCGTGCGGTCCAGAAGGCCGGCGCCTGATCATTCCGCCGCGCGGGACGTGACCTCGGCAATCGCAGGTCGCCCGCGCGGTCTGGTGCGCGGGCGCGGTGCGTGTCCGCGTCGGACCGGGAAGAAGGTCGCGCCGCTGCCCGCGGGCTTGGCCGTGCTGCCGCGCGCCAGGCCTGCAGTCTTTTCCAGGGCGCCAGGAGTTTTCCGCGAGGTGCCGCATCGTCGCGGATCTCGCGGTCCGCTCGGTCCCGATCTCCGGGCCGCAGCGGTCGTGGGTGCTTCGGCACCCGCTCCAAGGTGATTCTTCCGAGCCCGTCTCCGGTCTGCCGGACGCGGGCGCATTTGTTCTCCTCACAGGCGATCGCGACGGCCTGGGTCCGATGACCCGCGCGGAGCGACCGCCGATCTCCGTGATCTCGAGTCGGAATCCATGATCAAGGTCGACAAGATCAGCAAACGCTTCGGGTCGATCCTCGCCGTCGACGGCATCTCCTTCGAGGTGAAGACGGGCGAGGTCCTCGGCTTCCTCGGTCCCAACGGGGCCGGCAAGTCGACGACCATGAAGATCCTCACCTGCTTCCTGACCCCTGACGGCGGCACCGCCGAGGTGGCCGGGTGCGACATCCGGAAGGACCCGGTCGGCGTCCGCGAGCGCATCGGCTACGTGCCGGAGAACGCGCCGCTCTACGACGACCTGTCGGTGGACGCGTTCCTGCGCTTCATCGGCGACGTTCGCGGGATGGGCGGGGCGCAGCTGCGCGACGCGCTCGACCGCGTCGTCACCCAGTGCTCTCTCCAGGGCGTCGTGCACCAGCGGATCGAGACGCTGTCGAAGGGCTACCGGCGCCGCGTCGGGCTCGCCCAGGCGCTGCTCCACGACCCGGGCACGCTGATCCTCGACGAGCCGACCGACGGCCTCGATCCGAACCAGAAGCACCACGTCCGCGAGATGATCCACGCGATGGGCAAGGAGAAGTGCATCGTGATCTCGACGCACATCCTGGAAGAGGTCGATGCGGTCTGCTCCCGCGCGATCATCATCGCCAAGGGGCGCGTCCTCGCCGACGGCACGCCGGCCGAGCTGACGCAGCGCGGCGACGGCAAGCTCGAGACCTACTTCCGTGAGATCACCGCGGTCGGAGGTGCGGCATGAGCGCGACGACTGCAGTGTTCAAGCGCGAGCTGCGCGGCTACTTCGGCACGCCGGTCGCGTACGTGTTCCTGGTCGTGTTCCTGGCGCTGTCGGCGTTCCTGACGTTCAGCCAGGGCTTCTTCCAGATGCGCGACGCGAGCCTCCGGGTGTTCTTCGCGAACCTGCCCGGGCTGTTCGCGCTGTTCGCGCCGGCGATCGCGATGCGGATGTGGGCGGAAGAGCGGCGGACGAAGACCGTCGAGCTGCTGCTGACCCTGCCGGTCACCGTCAAGCAGGCGGTGCTCGGCAAGTTCCTCGCCGGCTGGGCGTTCTTCGGGATCGCGCTGCTGCTGACCATGTCGATGGTCATGACCGTCGCCTACCTCGGCGATCCGGACCCGGGTCCGGTCTTCACCGGCTACCTCGGCGCGTTCCTGATGGCGGGGGCCTACCTCGCGGTCGGCGCGTTCTTCTCGGCGATGACCAAGAACCAGGTCATCGCGTTCGTCCTCGGCGCCGCGGCCTGCGCGCTCCTCGTCTACTCCGGTTCGCCGGCGGTGGTCGACGCGCTGCAGGGCATCCCGCTGCTCGGCCGGCCGCTCGCGCGGTTCGTCGAGTCGATGAGCTTCCTGACGCACTTCGACGTGCTGCAGCGGGGGCTGATCGAGTTCCGGGACCTGTTCTTCATGCTCGGCATCACCGGCGGTTTCCTGACCGCGACGGTCGTGATGCTCGACGAGTCCAAGGCGCGCTGAAAGGGAGGCAGAACCGATGTCCAGCTACCAGCGTTCGTCGCTCGCGGTCGTCTTCATCCTGCTGATCACGTTCTGCGGGACGTTCCTCGTCTCCGAGGGCACGCAGAACATCGGCCGGATCGACACCACCGAGGCCGGGGTCTACTCGCTGTCCGAAGGGACGCGGAACATCGTCGGCCGGCTGCAGAAGCCGCTGACGATGAAGTTCTTCTACTCGAAGGATCTCGTCGACCGCCTCGGCGTCGACCAGCTCCGCGACCTGAACAACTACTACTACTACGTCCGTGACCTGCTCCGCACCTACGCGCGCGAGTCGGGCGGACGCCTGCAGCTCCAGGAGTACGACCCGCAGCCGTTCTCCGACGCCGAGCAGGAAGCCGACCGCCTGAAGATCCGCCGCATCTGGGACGTCCAGAACGCGGGGCTCTACTTCGGGCTCGCGGTGACCAGCAAGAGCGGCGCCGAGCAGGTGATCGACATGTTCGATCCGCGCAACCAGGCGCAGGTCGAGTACCAGGTCAGCGAGGCCGTCGAGCTCGCGACCAAGCCTGCCAAGAAGACGGTCGGCGTGCTCAGCTCGCTCGACATCACCGGCGGCGACATGTCCGACATGATGCGTCAGATGATGGCCATGCAGGGCCAGCAGGTGACGCAGCCGTGGGGCGTGATCGAGGTGCTGCGTCGCTTCTACGACGTGAAGGACGTCGCCAAGGACGCGGCGGAGATCGACCCGGAGATCCAGTATCTGCTGGTCGTCCACCCGAAGGACCTGCCGGACGCGACGCTCTACGCGATCGACCAGTTCGTGATGCGGGGCGGCAAGCTGATCGCGTTCGTCGACCCCTACGCGCCGATCGCCGACCCCGCGCCGCGCGACCCGCAGAACCCGTTCGGCGGCATGAGCCACGACGACGCGAGCAGCCTCAACCGGCTGTTCGAGGCGTGGGGCGTCACCGTCCCGTCGGGCAAGTACGTCGGTGACCCGAACCTGATGCAGCCGATGCCGACCCGGCGCGGTCGTCAGAACCTGGTCGGCTTCCTCGACCTGAACGCCCAGGGCGGCGCGGGCATCAACCCCGACGAGGCGGTGGCCCAGGGGCTCGCGCGTCAGCTGCTCGCCTACTTCCCCGGCACCGTCGAGGCGGCGGCCGAGGTCCCGGCCGGCGTGACTTTCACGCCGATCCTGCGGACCACGCCCGAGGGCAACACGTTCACCGTCGAGCGCTTCGAGCTCGCGTCGCCGAACGGCCCGGACCCGGAGAAGATCAACGCGAACTTCAAGCCGGGCGCGACCCCGGTCGCGGTCGCGGGCCGCATCAGCGGCATCCTGCCGTCGGCGTTCCCGGACGGCGATCCGGCGGGCGGCGATGATGCCGCCGAAGAGGGTGAGGAGCCCGCCGCCGACGACCACCTCGCGTCCTGCAAGGAGGCGAACTCGGTCGTCGTCGTCGCCGACGTCGACATGGTCTCGGACGGGCTGAGCTTCCAGCGGATGCTCGGCGCGCTGCTGCCGTTCTCGTCGAACCCCGACTTCGCGGTCAACCTCGTCGACTACGTCGCGGGCTCGACCGATCTGATGAGCGTCCGCTCGCGCGGTCGGTTCGACCGTCCGTTCACGGTCGTCGACGAGATCGAGCGCGAGGCCGACCTGCGCACGCAGGAGCAGGCCGCGGCGATCAACGCGGACATCCAGCGCTTCGAGGCCGAGCTGAGCTCGATGCAGTCGCAGGCCGACGAGGCCAACGTCGGCGTGCTCCGCGGCGAAGCCGTCCAGAAGCAGCGCGACGTCGAGCGGCAGATCCGCGAGAAGCGCCGCGACCTCGTCCGCGTCCAGAAGCAGAAGAACGACGCGATCGAGAGCCTCGAGACCTCGACCCGGTTCCTGAACACGATCGGCGTGCCGCTGGCCGTGCTCCTGGTCGGGCTGTTCCTCGGATTCAACCGGCGTGGGAAGGCCGCCCGCGCCCAAGGAGGTGCCGCATGATCACTGACAAGACGTTCAAGGCGCTCGGCGTGGGTGCCGGGGTTCTCGTGGTCCTGTCCGCCTGGGTGGGATCCCGCCAGCCGATCGTGGAGTTCGAGTTCCGCGCCGGCCAGCTCCTCGTCGACGACATCGACCCGGGCGCGATCGACGCGATCGAGGTCGCGCACGCCGGCGAGACCGTGACGATGAAGCGCGGTGGGTCCGGCTTCTTGATCGAGTCGCTCCGCAACTACGGGGCGTCGACCAAGGAGGTCAACAACCTGATCCGCCAGGTCCTCGGCATCCGCTGCGCGGCCCGCGTCAGCGACGACAGCTCGTCCCACGCCGACCTCCGGGTGGCGGAGGGCGGCGAGGACACGACGACCGTGCGCTTCCTCGACCAGGACGGCAAGCCGCTGATCGGCATCGCGCTGGCCGACGCCGAGGAGGGGCAGCAGTACGCGCGCCTGCTCGACTCCGACGAGACGTTCCGCGTCGAGGACTTCGTCACGCTGCGCTCCAAGGGTCTGGACTTCGTCGACAAGCAGCTGCTCAACGTGGCCCGGGACAAGATCGCCCGCGTCGACGTCGCGCCCGCGGAGTCGGCGCCCTACGCGGTCACCGGCACCGAGGACGGCAAGTCCGAGCTGCAGGGCGTGCCCGAGGGCAAGAAGGTCAAGGGAACCGAGCCGGACTCGGTGTTCGGCGCGGCGACGTTCCTGAACTTCACCGACTTCAAGTCGCAGACCGACGCGGGCGAGCTCGCGTTCGCGAACACCTACGCGGTCAAGACGAAGGACGAGGAGGTCTACCTCCTGTCCCTCGCGCAGGACGGCGAGGATTGGTGGGCGCGCGTCGAGGCGCGCTACGCGGGTCCCGAGAAGTTCAGCGTGCCGCAGCTCGCGCCGGACGCGACCGACGAGCAGAAGGCCGCGAACGCCGAGGTGCTGAAGCGCAACGAGGCGCTGGCCGAGGCGAGCAAGCGGGTCCAGGCGTTCCAGGACCGCCACCAGGGCTGGATCTACCAGCTCTCGTCGTGGAAGGCCCAGTCGATGACCAAGAAGCTCGACGACCTCGTCGAGGACGACGACGGCAAGCCGAGCGAGGTCACGGCGTCGCACATCCTGATCCCGTTCCAGGGCGCGCAGAACGCGGCGGCCGACGTGACGCGGACGCAGGAGGAGGCCAAGGCGCTCGCCGAGGAGCTGCGCACCGAGGCCGCCGCCGATCCGGCGTCGTTCGCGAGCCTCGCGGCCGAGAACTCGAGCTGCCCGAGCAAGGAGAAGGGCGGCGACCTCGGCGAGTTCACCTTCGACAAGATGACCAAGCCCTTCTCGGAGGCGGCCTTCGCCCTCGAGGTCGGCGGCATCTCGGACGTGGTCGAGACCGAGTTCGGCTACCACGTGATCCTGCGGACCAAGTGAGCGTCCGCAGCGGCCGTTGCCCCGCGCGCACGCGCGCGCGAGGCGGTGGTCCTCGTCATCGGTAGAACGTGAAGCGCAGACCCGCGCTCGACACGATCCCGGACGGCGCCTGCAGGTCGACGGCGATCGCCTGGCTGTAGAGGGTCACCCCCTGGAGGCCCGGCGTGGCCGGGAGCGGGATCGGGATCTTCGCGAGGCCGCCGCCGTTGTGGCCCGGGGACTGCGGCAGCCCGACCGCGACCATCGCGAGGTTGGCCTGGAGGTCGGCCCAGAGCTGCGCGCCGAAGAACGGCGTGCCCGGCGCGGGTGCCAGGGAGAGCACGACCGAGGCCAGCTGCTGGGTCGAGCCCTGCACGACGACCCCGAACCGCGCGTTGCCGAGCTGCGGCATGTCGGCGACCCCGATGCCGAGCGGCTGGTTCGAGGGGCTCGCCGAGGCTTTGCCGTAGAGCGCGGCGAACGAGCAGGGCGGGGCGTGGACCGCAGCCCCGAGCTCCGCGCTGACCGACTGGTCGGTCGCGAACGCGATCGTCGCGTCCTCGGAGATCCGGACCTGGTCGGACGGCCCGTTGCCGACGAACACAGCCGTCCCGAAGCCGAGCGGCGAGATCGTGTAGGTGCCGGTGTGCGCCTGGGACGGGGACGAGATCGCAGTGCTGCCGTTCTGGTGGAAGACCGTGGTCTCGAAGCTCGTCCAGGCCCCGGCGTTCTGGCTCGTGCGCACGGTCTCGATGTTCTCGAACGCGGTTTCGACCTCGACCAGCTGCGAGCCCAGCGTCGGCGGGATCGACGTCGCGATGCTGTGCAGGAACTTGGACCAGGGCCCGGTCGTGTCGTCGATCTGGACCGTGTTCGACCGTCGCGCGCCGAGGATCAGCTCGATGAACATCCCCGGCCCGCGGGTCACCAGGAAGAACACCGACCCGTCCTCCGACACGGCGCCCTCGGTGTCGGGGCCGATGGACAGCGAGCCGTCGGGTTGGACCGCGTAGGTTCCCTGCCCCGCGACGTTGGCCGTGCTGCGACCTCCGTGCGGATCCCACGCGGCCTCGAGCGCTGAGAACGTGAAGGCGCCCATGCCGTCGAACACCGCCGAGCCGAGCACGGTCGCAGTGTGGAGCTCGCGAACGTTGTTCACGGGCTCCGGCACCAGCTCGAGCCGCTTGGTCAGCAGGTGGTAGGTGCCGGCGAGCAGCGTGTCGTCCGCCTGCGTCGAGACCGGGAGAGCGATGCCGAGGGATGACTCGGCCGGCGTCCGCGTGCCCGTGAACGGCGCCCTCGGCCGGTCGTCCCGTCCGAAGACCGCATAGGTGCCCGAGCGGTCGAGGACGGCCATCGTTCCGGCGCGCGTCCCGCCGGGGGTCATCCAGATCCGTCCGTCCCCGGCGGCCGTCGAGTAGGAGCCGATGCCCGAGTCCGGCTGCAGCGATACCGGCCCGACCTCCTGCATCTCGAACGTGTCCGACGTCCGCGTGTAGGACAGGTCCGCGAACAGCTCGACGCGGCCGAGGTCGGCGTAGTAGAGGTCGCTCGGCGATCCGATCGTCTTGTCGAGGCGCGTGCCGATCTCCGCGAAGTGGAATCTGCGCGAGAGCCGGAGCGGGCTGTCCGGGCCGAAGTCGTGGTCGGACACGGAGACAGCGACATCGAGGAGGCTCGGACTGGTGGGCGTCGGGCGGGACAGCTCGATCCGGTAGCGGTGTCCGGGCACCGCCAGGAACTCGACGTGCTCGTAGCTGCTGAGCGCGTTGAGGTCAGCGGCCAGGACCTGGCCGCCGTCGTAGACGCGGAGGTCGACGTTCTCGAAGGAGGGGCCTCCGGGGTGCATCCATGCGGCCGTCACGCGGACGAGCTTCGGCTCGTCGACGCAGTGGAAGAAGCCGAGGTTCTCCTCGTCCGGCTCGAAGCGGAGCGTCTCGACTCCGCCGCCGAGCGCGCGCTCGACCGCGGCGCGTGCATCGAGGACGCCGCGGCCGTGGGTGTTCGGGGCGTTCTGCACGTGGCGGGTCGTGCCCAGCAGGACCGCCTTGGCCTCGATCGCGGACAGGTCGGGTCGCGCCTGGAAGAGCAGCGCGGCCGCGCCAGCGACCATCGGGGAGGCCATCGAGGTTCCGGTCCCGAAGACGGGCGTCGCGGTGTCGAGCGCGGTCGACAGCACGGCGGTGCCGACCGCGGCGATGTCGGGGAACGACCGGCCGAAGCTGGCGAGGGGTCCGATCGCCGAGCTGGAGTATCTGGTGAACGAGCCCTTGGTGACGTTGCCGACCGCGAGGCCGTTCCAGCAGTTCTGGCTGCGCGTGGTGTCGGCGCCCGAGTTGCCGGCGGAGGCGCAGATCAGCAGGTCGCCGAGGTAGGCGGCGTTGTCGAGTGCGACCTGGGTCGGGTCGTTCAGGTCGGGCGAGCCCGAGTAGGAGTTGTTCGCGACCCGCGTCCCGTGCTGGACCCGCGTCTGCAGCGTCAGCTGCCAGGCAGCGATGGTGTCGGCCGCATAGGCTTGCCAGAGCGGTGGGTGGGCGATGTTGATGCTGACGATCGAGCTCGCTCGGGCGATTCCGCGGTAGCCGACCGCCCCGCTGCCGGCCGAGCCGGCGACGTGGGCACCGTGGCCGTGTTGGTCTTCCGCGCCGAAGCCAGCCGTCTCGTAGGCGGCGAGCAGCCGGCTCCCGTCGAGGCCGGGGCCCGTCGTCTGGCTCTGGTCCCCGCCCGGGTAGTGGGCGGGGTGGGGCAGCCCGGTGCCCGCGAAGTCGCGGTCGGCGCCGGTGTCGAGGATCGCGATCGCGACGCCGCTCCCGTCGATCCTCTGCCCGTTCGGCAGCGTGATCTGCTCGACCTCGGTCGCGCGGTGGTGTTGGGCGTTGCGCGCGGTCTCGTTCAGCAGCGGGGCCTCGGCGTTGGCGTGGATCGCCGCGACGCCGGGCGCATCGCGCAGCGCTGCGACGGACCGCGCGTCGAGCCCGTCGACCAGGAGTCCGGGCAGGATCCAGTAGTGCTCGCGGACGCGGGCGCCGAGGGCCTCGGCGGCCCGGACCACAGGGAGTGCCTCCCGGCGGGTCCAGGCGTCGAGCTCCTCGATCACCGCGTCGATCCGGGGCTGGTCCGCGCCCGCACGGATCAGCGCGCGGAGCTGCTCGAACGCCTCGGGCCGCTCGGCGAGCCGGATGATGTGGCCGGCGGCGGCGGCGGGACCGGGCTCCTGGGCGCGGCAGGGGGGCAGGCCGAGGGCGGCCAGGAACAGGAGCGCCGTGGCGCTGGTTCTCGTCGTGGGCATCGGGGCTTCCTCCAGGCCGCCGCGGCTCGTGTGCTGCGGCGACCGTGCCCACTGCTCCGCAGGACGGCGCTCCGGACTGCCAAAGATTCGGCTCTTCTTGGGCACTTCGGGCCGTAACGCAGCGCGCCGCGCGGT
>JAQCBR010000213.1 GCA_027621295.1 Planctomycetota bacterium | reverse complement strand
CCGCGGTCACCGCGATCCTCACGGTCGCCGCGCTCCTCGCGGAACGGACGGTCGCGGCGCTCGCCGCGATCACGACGCTCGCCCCGCTCGCCGCGGTCTCCACGCTCGCCGCGGTCGTCACGCTCGCGACGCTCGCGGCGGCCGGAGCCACCGTCCGCGCCTTCCGGGGTCGGCGCCATCAGCGCCTTCCGGCTGAGCTTGACCTTGCCGAAGTCATCGATGTCGATGACCTTGACCTCGATCTCGTCGCCGACCTTGACCACGTCGGTGACCGAACGGATGAACTCGTTCGACAGCTCGGAGACGTGCACGAGACCTTCCTGGCCGGGCAGGATCTCGACGAACGCGCCGAACTCCTTCAGGCCCGTGACACGGCCCTTGTAGACCCTGCCCATCTCGACCTCGGCGGTCATGTCCTGGATGCGCGCGATGCACGCATCGACCTTCGCCGAGTCCGAACCGCAGACCTCGACCTTGCCGGTCTCGATGACCGCGATCCGGCAGTCGAACTCCTCCTGCATGCCGCGGATGGTGCGGCCGCCGGGGCCGATGACCGTGCCGATCTTGTCGGCCGGGATCGGGAAGGACACGAGCTTCGGCGCGTGCGCGCTGACGGCCTCCCGCGGACGGCGGATGGTCTTCAGCATCTCGCGGAGGATGTGCAGACGACCCTGACGGGCCTGCTCGAGCGCCTCCTCGAGGGTCTCACGGCTGAGGCCCTCGCACTTGATGTCCATCTGCAGCGCGGTGATCCCGGAACCCGTTCCGGTCACCTTGAAGTCCATGTCGCCGCAGTGGTCTTCGGAGCCGAGGATGTCGGACAGGATCGCGACGTCCTCGCCTTCGACGACGAGGCCCATCGCGATGCCAGCCACCGGCTGCTTGATCGGCACGCCGGCATCCATCAGCGACAGCGTCGCGCCGCAGACGGTCGCCATCGACGACGAGCCGTTGGACTCGAGGATCTCCGACGTCACGCGGAGCGTGTACGGGAAGGCCTCGCGGCCCGGCAGCACGACTTCGACCGCACGCTCGGCGAGCGCGCCGTGGCCGATCTCGCGGCGACCCGGCGCCAGCATCCGGCGGACTTCACCGACGCTGAACGGCGGGAAGCTGTAGTGCAGCAGCCAGCGACGCTTGTCCTCGGGGTAGATGCCGTCGATGAACTGCTGGTCGTCGACGGTGCCGAGCGTGGCCACGCAGAGGGCCTGCGTCTCGCCGCGCGTGAACAGCGCCGAGCCGTGGACCCGCGGCAGCACGCCGACGTCGATGGTGATCGGACGGATATCCGTCGTCCCACGGCCGTCGGCACGACGGCCGGCGAGGATCGACGCACGCTCGCCCTGCTTGAAGCCCTTCTCGATCGCGGCCGAAACCGTCTTCGAGTGCAAGGCCGCCTCGGCGGACGTAGCGCCTGCCGGCACGGGGAAGGCCTCCTTGACGGCCTTCTTGACCTTGTCCTTGGCCGCACCGCGCGCGAACTTGTCGCCTTCGGAGACCGGCGCCGCGGCGAGGTCCTTGCCGAACTTCTTGTCGATCGCCTTCGCGAGCTTTTCGTCGAACGCCGGCGGCGTGAACGTCAGCTTCGGCTTGCCGACCATCGCGACGAGATCGTCGATCATCTCGACGATGTCACAGCAGACCTCGTGGGCCAGCTCCAGCGCACGGAGGACGACCTCCTCGCTGAGCTGGTCCGCGCCCGCCTCGACCATCACGATCGCGTCGCGGTGCGCGCTGACCGTCAGGTTGAGCTTGTTGTCCTCGGAGCGGGTCTCGGTCCAGGTCGGGTTGATCTTCAGCTTGCCGTCGACGAGACCGATGCGGACCGCACCGAGGGTCTTGCCGTTCGGGATCGTGCTGATCGCCAGCGCGGCGAACGAGGCGACCGCGGCCAGGATGTCCGAGTCGTTCTCCTTGTCGGTCGAGAGCACCTGGGTCAGCACCTGGGTCTCGCGCTTGAAGCCGTCCGCGAACAGCGGGCGGATCGAGCGGTCGATGATGCGACAGGTCAGGATCTCGCGGGTGGTCGGCCGGCCTTCACGCTTGAAGAAGCCGCCCGGGAACTTGCCTGCGGCGGCCGCCTTCTCGCGGTAGTCGACGGTCAGCGGGAAGAAGTCGATGTCGTCCCGGTCGCTCGACGCGCACTGCGCGGTCGCGAGGATCATCGTGTCGCCGTAGCGCGCGACGATCGCGCCGTCGGCGAGCTTGGCCATGCGGCCGGTCTCCAGGGACATCATCCGCCCACCGATCTCCCGCTCGACGCGGGCCATGTTCGGGTAGCGCGGGTCGGGCGACTCGTGCTTCGCGCGGGCCTTCGCCGGTGCGCGACCGGCGCGCGGCGCCGGGGAGTCGTCTTCCTCGGGAGCCGCAGAGCGGGTCGAGGCCTTCTTGGTGCGGCTCTTCGCGGCGGTCTTCGCGCCGGTGGCCGTGGTCTTGCGCGTCGTCTTCTTGCGCGTCGTGGTCTTCTTCGTAGCCATGGTTCAGTTGTGATTTGCTTCGAGCACGCCACCCGTCGATCGGGCTCGGCGCGCGCCGCTCGCAGAGCGGCCGGATGGATGCCGCCCCGGAATCCGACCCCCGTCGAGCCACGCACGGTGCGGGGAGGAGGAGGCCTGCCGGGGCCAGCGGCCCTGCCTCGCCGCCCACAGCGGCCTCCTGGCAGGGGTGGCGCACGTTGCTGCGCCGGTCGTTGTCGTTGCGGGGTGGTGCCGGGCCGCGCTGGCCCTCGGAAGCGTTCCGACCCCGGGAAGGTCGCGTCGGGAGTGCGGTGCCTCGAGGCCCGGTCCGGACGCAGGTTGGTTCAGTTCTTCTGTTCTCTGGTTTCGGAATCGATCGGATCGAACTCGGTCACCCGCGACTTCGCGGGTTCGCCGGCCTCGCCGGCAGGGCTTTGGCCGAGCCCGGATCTTCCGGGCACCTTTCGGCCGTGTCTGGATCGCACCCGACGGTCGGGCGCGTGGGGCTCGAGGAGCCAGGTCGTCGTGCGACGCGCGCTCGGGGACCGCGGCGGTCGCCGCATCCCATCGACCCTGACATCCCCCTCATCGGGACCCAGCGCAGGATGGTTGAGAGCGATGGCCCGGATGCGCATTCCGCTTCCGGCCCGACGAGAGGCGGCACGGGCCGCCTTCGAAGCCGAGAAGAGTCCCCGAAGCCAACATCCGCGTCCAGCGGAAATCCCTGCCGATTCCACAGAGATTCCACACGCCGGACGGTCGACCGGTGGCGGATCGTCGGGAGACAGGGCTCGGCAGCGGTCTCGTGACCGCTCCGTGCCGGGTCGGGAGCGGCCTGGACCGCTGGTCCGACAGCACGCTCAGGACCCGTGAGGTCCTGCGGGCCGGCTCAGCGGCGCAGGCCGAGCTTGTCGGTGATCGCGACGTAGCGATCGTGCTCGACGCGGTTCAGGTAGCGCAGCAGCTTGCTGCGGCGGCTGACCTTCAGCAGCAGGCCGCGGCGCGAGTGGAAGTCCTTCCGGTGCACCTTCATGTGCTCCGTCAGCTTCTTGATGTCGTGGGTCAGGAGCGCGATCTGCACTTCCGGGGAGCCGGAGTCCCCGTCGTGGGTCCGGTGCTCGGCGACGATCGCGTTGCGCTCTTCCTTGGTCAGCATCCCTGTGTTTCCTGTTCTCTTGGAGCCAAGGACCTCCGGTCCAGAGCCAGGGTGCTCCGGATCAGCCGGGGTCTCCCGCCGCGAGGAGCGGTCGGGCGCGGGCTTGGGGGGCAGAAAGATAGCGGGGGTTGCCGCGACGTAAAGAGGCGCCCCGCCCGAAATCCGGGGTGGCCCCATCCCCGTCGCGGTTGGGAATCCCCCGCGCGGACGAGCCGGCGGCGCCCGGTCGCGGGCGCCGGATCAGACCCGGACCGGGAGCTCGGAGGCGAGCACTCGGGCCACTTCGTCGACGGCGGCCTCGATCTGACGGGCCCGCGTCAGTGGCGAGGCTCCCTCACCGCCCGCCTTGACCGCACCACCGATCTGGCCGCTCCAGAGCGTTTCGCCGGTCGAGGCGCCGATCATCAGGACCTCGAGGGAGAACTGCGCGCGCCGCGTCTCGACGATCCGGCTGTCGTCCCAGCGGAGCACGCGGAAGCCGACGAGCGCCTCTTCCTGGAACCCACCCTTGAGCCCGCCGACGAAGGTCGGGTCCACCGGCGATCCGGCCCCGGCCTTGCCGATCGCCTCCAGGCGCTGGTCGACGTAGTCCGGCGCGATCGGCGAGTAGGCCCTCTGGGCCAGCTCCCGCTGGAAGCTCGTGCGGAGCCGCGGGGCCAGGTCACCCAGCGCCGCGCCGGCGGTCCCGTCCTCGACCGGCAGGATCGCGATCTGCGACGGCGGCGCCGCCGTGAACGCGGGCGCGAGACGCAGGCCCGACGAGACCTGGATCGCAGGCCCGGTCTGGCAGGCCGCGAACGAGAGCAGCGAGATCAGGACAGCAGTCTTGGCGAGGCGTCGCATCGGTTCACCGGCGGCAGGGAGTGCGCCGCCGGACTCTACCGGAGGGCTGTTCCAGGGTCATCCGCGTTCTGTTCGACCGAAGACCACCGACCACGCGCGGCGGCTCCGGACGCACGACTCGCACGCGCAGGTGGCTGGATCCCCCGCGGGTTCGTAGCAGCTCGCGAAGTCCCCGGGTCCGAGTCCGAGGTCCTTGGCTCGGGTCGCGATCTCGACCTTGTCCCAGCCGAGGGTCGGGCTAGCCACGCGGACCCCGGACCTCGTGCCCAGGGCCAGCACCGCGGTGCAGGCGTCGAGGAAAGCCCCCGAGTTGTCCGGGAAGGTCGCGGCCTCCTCGCGGTTGAGCCCGGCGAGCACGACGCCCGACCCACCTCCCTCCGCCACCGCGGCCGCGACGGCCACCAACACGACGTTGCGGGCCGGGATCCACACCGCCG
>JAQCBR010000053.1 GCA_027621295.1 Planctomycetota bacterium | reverse complement strand
AGCTGCTGCAGAGCCGGCCGCGCCGGGCGTAGCCCGGTCACCGACGGGTCGAGGCCGTGGAACCGCCCGGGCCCACCGCGCAGCAGGCCCTCCAGCGCCAGTCCCTCGAGGCTGTCGAGGAGTCCGCGCGGGTTGCCGGAGAACGTGCGCGCGGCGCCCTCGAACAGCGTGACGTCCGGCGCCGCGCCCTGCTCGAAGAGTGCGCGGCCGAACGCAACGAAGTCCGGCTCGGGCAGCGGGCCGATCTGGAGCTCCATCCCGGCGAGGAGGTCCTCGTTCCACGGCCGTCCGACGAGCAGGAGCAGCAGCGGGAAGTCCGCACACCTCTCGACGAGGCGTTCGACGACGAGGCGTGCGACGCTTCCGAGGTCGTGGATGCGGTCGACACGGACGACGGTCGCGCCCGGATTGCGCCGCGCGAGCAGCTCGATCCCGCGCGCGATCAGGTCGGCGCGTGCGGCCAGCGGCAGGTCCACGGCGCGCGCATCTCCCGCGCAGAGCTGTGCGAGCGCGCGCGCGGACGGCTCGTCGAACGCGTGTCCCTCCTCGAAGCGTGCGGCGAGCCGCTCGACCGCACGCGGCGAGTCCTCCGCGTCGCCGTCGAGGAACGGGTCGACGAGCATCTGCGTGAACGGCGCACCGACCCGGCTCGCGGGGTCGTCGTCGGCGATGCCACCGAGGAACGTCAGCCCGGGGTGTGCGTCCAGCCACGACTCGATGCACTCGTCGAGGAGTCGCCGTCGCCCGACTCCGCCGTGACCCTGGACCAAGACCGCCCGTCCCGTGCCGCGGAGCGCGCCGGCGAGCAGCCGCTCCAGCGCGCGCGCCTCGCTGCGTCGGCCGAAGAACGGCGTGTGGCGCGAGCGACGCATGCCGTCGAGGCGGCGGCGGGACGCGAGCACAGGTGCGACCCGCTCCCGCGCGCGCCAGAAAGCCGACGACTCGCCTCCGCGCAGCGTTGCTGCCAGATCGGCCGCCGAGGTCGGTCGGTCCGCCGGGTTCTTCGCCAGCAGATCGGCGAGGACCGCGTCGACGAAGGCCGACGCGCGGGGCTGGACGTGCGATGCCTTCGGGGGGCGCACGTGCAGGTGCGCGTGGAGCATCTCGTCGCCCGGGAGATCGGCGAACGGGTGCCGGCCCGTCACCACCTCGAACAGCACGATGCCGAGCGCGTAGAGATCGGACGAGGGCGTGGCGGGGCGCCCGGTCAGGAGCTCGGGAGCCGCGTAGGCGAGGCTGCCGTGGAAGCCGCCGCTGCTGCCGAACGCCGGGGCGTGCTTGGCGTTCCGCGCGAGCCCGAGGTCGGCGATGCGGATCTCGGGCTCGCCGTCGGTGATCAGGATGTTCTCGGGCTTCAGGTCGCGGTGGACGATCCCGGCTGCATGCAGCGCGGCGAGGCCGTCGGCGCACTGTTCGGCGATCCGTACCGCGAGGTCGCCGATCGCCGGGCCGCGGGTGAGCAGGAGGTCGCGGAGCGACCGGCCGTGGACGAAGCCGGTGACGAGGTAGGCGACGTGCCTGCCGTCCTCGAGCGTCACGTCGTCCGCGTCGAGGAAGCGGACGACGTGCGGGCTCCGGACCTTCTGGCCGAGCTTCGCTTCCTCGAGGAGCTGGGCGCGGGCCGCGGGGTCGGCGGCCAGCTCCGGGCGCAGGATCTTCAGCGCGAGCTCCTCGCCCTGGCGCCATCCCGGGCCGTCGGTCCGGGCCCGTGCGCGGTGCACCGTGCCGCTCTGGCCGCGGCCGACCGCGCCGAACAGCGCGAAACGGCCGCCGAGAGCGCGCTCCAGCGCGTCGAGGTCGAGGTCGAGGTCCTGTTCGAGTGGTCTCTGCGTCACGGGCGGCTGGGCATCATCGTGCCTCGGGACCCGGGGCGCGATGGGAACTCCGCGTGCCGCATCGCGAGCCCGGGCCAGCACAGGGCTCTTGATCCTCCCCGGGCGTCGTCCGACATTGGCGCTCCCTTCGGTCCCGTCGGTCCGTTCGGCCGCGGCCGGCGTTCCGCGAACGGGCCCCGGAGGAATGCACAGGCCCGTGCTGCACGGGAGCGGATCGGGGCTGGTGTCCCGCCTGGTCTTCAAAACCAGTGGGGGTCGTGCTCGACGCGGCCCCGGTGGGTTCGATTCCCATGCGCTCCCGCCACCTCTCCCAAGAGGGTCGGGACCGTCCGGCCCGTTTCTCCTCTCTCCGTTCTCCTCTCTCCGTTCTCCTTTCTCCGTTCTCCTTTCTCCCTGCCCGACCGAGTCCCGAGCCCGCGGGCGCATCGATCCCGGAGAGCCACGAAGATGAAGATGACGTCGATGCCCGACACCCAGAGCCCGACCGACTCCGATCCGACGGAGCTCCGCCTCGCCGAGGTGCAGGCCGCGGTGCGGCGTTTCGTCGTCCAGTCCTACTGCGACGGACGTGGCGAGGGCATCGAGCTCGAGACCTCGCTCGTGGCTTCCGGGATCATCGACTCGGCCGGGGTGCTTCACCTCGTCGAGTGGCTCGAAGAGGCTTTCTCGATCCAGATCGAAGACGACGCGGTGTCGGCGGAGAACTTCGACTGCATCGCCTCGCTCGCGGAGCTGGTCGTCCGTCTGCGCGCGGTCCGCTGAGCCGAGAGCCGACCGTCGTCGCGGGCTGCCGCAATTCCTCGGTCTTCGCCCGACTTTCCGCAGAACTTGCCGAGCGGGCGGGTGCATCCCAGGAGGGGCTCGCTATCCTCTTCGCCCTGATTCCTGGAGGTCTGCGATGTCCCAGATCCTGCTCCCCATCGTCTTCTTCACCGTGCCGGTGCTCGTGATCGTGCTGCTGGCGACGGCCTTCGGCCGGCGTCTGCAGGGGTCATGTGGCGGCGTGGGTGTGGACGGCAAGTGCACGCGCTGCGGCAAGGTTGCGGAGGAGATGCCCTCCGGACCATCCGGCGGCTGCGCGTGAGCGGCGGGGTCCGGCCGAGTCAGGTCGGTCCCGGCGAAGGGTGGCAGGCGCGGCGCGCGTCCCTCCTCGATCTTCCCGACTCCAACTTCCCCGCGGCAGTCGCCGCGTCCGGGTGCGATTCCGGACGAAAGGCACGGATCCGTAGGGGGACCAGAACCGTTCGATGATCACCCACAAGATCACCAAGGGCTTCGACCTGCGGATCAAGGGTGCGCCGGCGCGCGAGATCGCCGACGCCCCCGAGCCCGCCGTCGTCGCGGTCCGTCCCTCGGACTTCCCCGGCATCAAGCCGAAGATCCGCGTCCAGGAGGGCGACACGGTCCGCACCGGCGACCCGCTCTTCTACGACAAGAATCGGCCGGAATGCGTGTTCGTCGCGCCGGCGACGGGCGTCGTGTCCCGCGTGGTGCTCGGACCGCGCCGCCTTCTGCTCGCCGTCGAGATCGCGGTCGACAAGAACGAGGAGTTCGCGGAGTCGACGCCGATCCACGCGTCGTCGTCGCGCGACGAGATCGTCGCAGCGCTGCTCGGCGCCGGGCTGTGGCCGCTGATCCGCCAGCGCCCCGTCGGCAAGATCGCTGACCCGGCCGTGCACCCGGTCGCGGTGTTCATCAACGGCATGGATACCGCGCCGCTCGCCGCCGATCCGGGCTTCGCCCTCGAGGGTCGCGGCGCGGACCTCCAGGCCGGGGTCGACGTGGTCCGCCGCATGACGCAGGGCAAGGTCTACCTGGCGGTCCGGCCGGGTTCGGCCCCGGCCTTCCAGGGCCTGAACGGCGTCGAGGTCCACGCGTTCGATGGGCCGCACCCCGCAGGCCTCGTCGGCACGCACATCCACGCGATCCGTCCCCTGAAGATGGGTGAGACCGTCTACGCGCTCCGCGCCGAGGACGTCGCCCGGATCGGGGCCTATGCGCGGACCGGCCGCTATCCGGCGCAGCGCGTGGTCGCCGTGTCCGGCGAGCAGGCGATGGCGCGTCGCTACGTGCGCGTCCGCGACGGCGCGCGCCTCGACGCGCTGCTCGGCAAGGTCCACGGCGCCGAAGACCGCGTGATCTGCGGTTCGGTGCTCGACGGCAAGGCAGAGCCGGGCGACGGCTTCCTCGGCTACTACGCGACGACCGTCACGGTGATCGCCGAGGGCGCCCACGACCGCGAGCTGTTCGGCTGGGGGCTCCCGCAGCCGAAGCGGCTCAGCATGTTCCGCGCGGTGTGGCCGTTCCCCGGCAGGTCCGAGGTCTCGGTCGACGCGCGGATGAACGGCGGCCCGCGTCCGCCGGTCAACATCGGTGCCTACGAGGCGGTCACGCCGCTGGGCATCCTGCCGTCCTTCCTGATGCGCGCGATCCAGGCCAACGACCTGGACGAGGCGCTGCAGCTCGGTCTCCTCGAAGTGACCGAAGAAGATGTCGCGCTGTGCACGGTCGTTGATCCGTGCAAGAACGACGTCGGTGCCGTCATCCGCAAGGGCCTCGACCTCTACGAGCGGGAGAGCTGAACCCGATGCGCTTCCTTCGCAACATCGTCGACAACACCCGGAAGCTCTACGCCGAGCCGGGCTCCAAGTTCCACAAGGTCTGGCCGGCGTTCGACGCGCTGGAGACCTTCCTCTTCACGCCTCACCACACGGCGCCCAAGTCCGGTCCCCACGTGCGGGACTACATGGACCTGAAGCGCACCATGTCGATGGTCATCATCGCGATGGTGCCGTGCCTGCTGATGGCGATCTTCAACACCGGCTACCAGCACTTCGCAGCGCTGGCGCAGATGGTGGGGGACGGCGCGACGAACCCTTACCCGGCCCAGATCGGCTGGCTGCAGGGCCTGGTCTTCGGCGGGGAATACGCGCCGGACCTCGCGGCGATCAGCTTCGCCGACCAGGTCGTGTTCGGCCTCCAGCAGATGCTGCCGATCCTGATCGTCAGCTACGGCGTGGGGCTGACGATCGAGGTCGTGTTCTCGATCTGGCGGAGCGAGGAGGTCAGCGAAGGCTACCTGGTCAGCGGCATGCTGATCGCGCTGGTCGTGCCGGCGTCGATCCCGCTCTGGCAGCTGGCTCTCGCCTGCGCGTTCACGGTCGTCCTCGCGAAGGAGATCTTCGGCGGCACCGGGACGAACATCTTCAACCCGGCGATGATGGCCCGCGCGTTCCTGTTCTTCGCCTACGCGGCGCAGATGTCGGGTGACCGTGTCTGGGTCGCGGGCAACGGCACGCGCGACACGATCGACGGCTACTCGGGTCCGACCGCGCTGTCGGTCGCCGCGAACGCGAAGCTCAGCGGCAACCACTTCGAGTCGGAGGGCCTGCCGCTCGTCGAATCGTCGGTCGATGCGCTGACGCAGGCGGGCTTCACGTGGTGGGACCTGTTCACGGGCCTCGTTCCGGGCAGTGCTGGTGAGACGAGCACGCTCGCCGCTCTGATCGGCGCCGTGCTGATGATCGCGCTGGGCGTCGCCTCGTGGCGCACGATCGTCGGCGGCGTGGCCGGTCTGTTCGCGATGGGCTTGGTGATGAACCTCACCGCGGGCTCGCTCGACGGCCTCGGCGGCCTGCCCCCGCACTACCACCTCGTCATGGGCGGGTTCGCGTTCGGCATCGTCTTCATGGCGACCGACCCGGTCTCGAGCCCCGAGACCAACGCCGGCAAGTGGGTCTACGGCCTGCTGATCGGTGCGGTCACCGTTCTCGTCCGCGCGGTCAACCCGGCGTATCCGGAAGGCATGATGCTCGCCGTCCTGCTGCTGAACGCCTTCGCGCCGACCATCGACCACTTCGTCGTCCAGTCCAACATCAAGCGCAGGAAGGTGCGTCTTGGATAGGAAGAGCAACGCCTACGTCGTCACGTTCGCCGTGACCGTCTGTGCGATCAGCGCGGTCTGCCTGTCGGCGGCCTACAACACGTTCGCGGCCGACATCGCCGCGAACGAGCTGTTCGACCAGCAGAAGAACGTCCTGATCGCGGTCGGCCTCTACGAGCGCAGCGAGCCGAAGAACGACGCCGAGCTCCGCGGCCTCTACGACAGCTTCATCGAGGAGAAGGTCCTCGAGGTGAAGCGCGAGGACGTCGAGCGCCCGGTCAAGCAGGGCGGCGTCGAGAGCACGGAAGCGCGTGAGGAGGTCGTCGACCTGCTCGAGACCGAATACGCGATCGCCGACCTCGCCGGCATCCGCCGCGAGGAGAGCAAGAAGCCCGAGGGCCAGCAGCGCGAGTTCGCGACCGTCTTCCGCCGCAAGGACGACGCGGGCGCGACCGTCGCGTGGTGCATCCCGATCTCGGGCTACGGGCTCTGGAGCACGCTCTACGGCTTCCTCGCCCTCGAGCCCGACCTCGCCACGGTGAAGGGCATCACCTTCTACAAGCACGCCGAGACCCCGGGACTGGGCGGTGAGGTGGACAACGTGAACTGGCAGGGCCAGTGGCCCGGCAAGTCGGTTCTCGACGAGAAGGGCGCCGTGGTCGGCGTCCAGCTCAAGAAGGGCGTGGTCGACTCCTCGGTCGCCTACGAGAAGGCCCACATGGTCGACGGCCTGTCGGGCGCGACCATCACCAGCAACGGCGTGACGAAGTTCGTGAAGTCGGACCTCGAGCGCTACGAGCCCTTCTTCAAGAAGCACCGCACGGAGTGATCTGAGCCATGACGACCGCTGTAGCACCCGCGCCGGCCAAGGCGCCCGCTGCCCCGCTGTTCGGGAAGGCCGAGAAGAAGGCTGTCCTCGACCCGCTCTGGGACAACAACCCGATCGCTCTGCAGGTCCTCGGGATCTGCTCCGCGCTCGCCGTGACGATCAAGCTCGACCAGACGGTGCTGATGTGCATCGGCGTGATCGCGGTGCTCTGCGCGAGCAACACGATCATCTCGCTGCTCCGCAACATGATCCCGTCGAAGATCCGCATCATCATCATGCTCGTGGTGATCTCGAGCCTCGTGACGCTGGTCGACATCCTGCTCAAGCGCTTCGCGTTCGACGTCGCCAAGGGCCTGTCGGTCTTCGTCGGCCTGATCGTCACGAACTGCATCGTGATGGGGCGCGCCGAGGCGTTCGCGATGGCGAACAAGCCCTGGCCGAGCTTCCTCGACGGCCTGGGCAACGCGCTCGGCTACTCGTGGATCCTGCTCGCGGTCGCGTTCTTCCGCGAGCTGTTCGGCAGCGGGACCCTGTTCGGGGTCCGCGTGATCCCGGAGTCGGTCTACGCCGACGCCGGCGGCTTCTACTTCAACAACGGCCTGATGGTCCTGGCGCCCGGAGCGTTCCTGCTGCTCGGCGTCATCGTCTGGGTCCAGCGCGGCATCTCCGGCTACACGGAATCGCACTGACCCGGCACTCCGGTCCTCGCACCCGCACAAACGGCCCTCGACCACTCGATGGACTCCATCATGCTTCCCCTGGCCTTCCTTCCCGCCGCTGACGACAGCATCAGCGGCCTGATCAGCCTCGCGGTGAAGGCGATGTTCGTCGAGAACATCCTGCTCGCCTTCTTCCTCGGGATGTGCTCGTACCTCGCGGTGTCGAAGCGCGTCGACACCGCGATCGGCCTCGGCATCGCGGTCGTGTTCGTGCAGACGATCACGCTGCCGGTGAACTGGGCGATCTACAACTACCTGCTCCGGCCGGACGCGCTCTCCTGGGCGGGCCTGCCGGGCACGGACCTGCGCTACCTCGGCCTGATCTTCTACATCTCGACCATCGCGGCGATGGTGCAGATCGTGGAGATGGCGATCGACAAGTTCAGCCCCAAGCTCTACGCGTCGCTCGGCATCTTCCTGCCGCTGATCGCGGTGAACTGCGCGATCCTCGGCGGCTCGCTGTTCATGGTCGAGCGCGACTACTCGCTGCCGCAGTCGGTGGTGTTCGGGGTCGGCTCGGGCCTCGGTTGGATGCTCGCGATCATCAGCATGGCGGCCATCCGTCAGAAGCTCCGCACCGCGCACGTCCCTGACTCGCTCAAGGGCCTCGGCATCACGTTCATCACCACGGGTCTGATCGCGATGGCGTTCATGACCTTCAGCGGCATCCAGCTCTGAGCCGGAACGAAGCCGTCAGCCACTGATCCACGCACCCCGGAACGACATGGAATTCCTCGGAAGCATCCTGACCGGCGTCGTCGCGCTGGTCGCCGTCATCCTGGCGCTCGTCGGCGTCCTGATGTTCGCGGAGCGCCGGCTCGTCCAGAGCGGCAAGGTCAAGATCCTCATCAACGGCGACGCGTCGAAGTCGCCCGAGGTCGATGCGGGCGGGACCCTCCTGTCCGTGCTGTCCTCGCAGGGCGTCTTCCTCCCGTCCGCCTGTGGCGGCGGTGGCACCTGCGCGATGTGCAAGTGTCAGGTCCTCGAAGGCGGCGGTGACATCCTGCCGACCGAGCTGACCCACATCACCCGCGGCGAGGCCAAGGAGAACTGGCGCCTCGCCTGCCAGGTGAAGGTCAAGCAGGACATGAAGATCAAGGTCCCGGACGAGGTGTTCTCCATCAAGAAGTGGGAGTGCACCGTCCGGTCCAACGACAACGTTGCGACCTTCATCAAGGAACTCGTCGTGGACCTCCCCGAGGGCGAGATCCTGCACTTCGAGTCCGGCGGCTACATCCAGATCGACGTGCCCGCCTACAAGGGCATCCAGTTCAAGGACTTCCAGGTCGCCGACAAGTTCCGCGAGGACTGGGACAAGTACAACATCTGGCAGTACGTCGCCAACAACGACGAGCCGTGCTTCCGCGCCTACTCGATGGCCAACCACCCGGCCGAGGGCAACATGGTGATGCTGAACATCCGCATCGCCACGCCGCCGCCGCGGACGGAGGGCATCCCGCCGGGCATCTGCTCGAGCTACGTGTTCAGCCTGGAGGCAGGCGACAAGATCACGATCTCCGGTCCCTACGGTGAGTTCTTCATCAAGGAGACCGAGAACGAGATGATCTACATCGGTGGTGGTGCCGGCATGGCCCCGCTGCGCAGCCACATCTTCCACCTGTTCCACACGCTGCGGACGGGTCGGAAGGTCAGCTACTGGTACGGCGCGCGCTCGCTCCGGGAGCTCTTCTACGAAGACCACTTCCGTGCGATCGAGAAGGAGTTCCCGAACTTCTCGTTCCACGTCGCGCTGTCCGAGCCGATGCCCGAGGACAACTGGACCGGCCCGGTCGGCTTCATCCACCAGGTGGTGCACAACAACTACCTGAAGGACCACCCGAACGCCGACGAGATCGAGTACTACCTGTGTGGTCCTCCGATGATGCTGAGCGCGGTCCAGAACATGCTCTACGACCTCGGGGTCGAGAAGGAGCAGATCGCGTTCGACGACTTCGGCTCGTGACCGTCGAACGAGCGGCGGCTCGGCGTTCTCCGCCTCGAGCCGCCGCCCCGACGCCGCCGACGATGGAGGCGCACCGGAAAATGTCGGCGCTCTGCGGCGCGCCCGGACTGCTGAGGGCGCTCTTCTCCTGCGTGCTGCTGACCGCGTGCGCGCCTGCTCCCGCCGTGCTCTCGTTCGCCGGCGAGACGATGGGCACGACCTACAGCGTGCAGGTCGTCGATGAGCACGGCGGTGCGGATCGACAGCGGCTCGCCGATGCGAAGGCTGCGGTCGATGCGCTGCTCGTCGACGTGAACGCGCGGTTCTCGACCTACCAGTCCGACAGTCTGATCTCGCGGCTGAACCAGGCTCCGGGCGGAGAGGCGTTCCCCGTCGACGAGCGCTTCGCCGAAGTCCTGAGTCTGTCGCTGCGGATTGCCGAAGCCAGCTCCGGCGCCTACGACCCGACGGTCGAGCCGTTGGTGCGTCTCCTGGGCTTCGGGCCGGAGTCCGGGGGAGATCCCCTGTCGGAAGGGGACTTCGAGGCCGCGCGTGCGCTGGTCGGCATCGACAAGATCGAACTCGTGGCTGGGCCTGCGATCCGCAAGGCCGCGGCCGGGGTCGAGGTCGACCTGAGCTCGATCGCGAAGGGAGCGGGCGTCGACGCGGTTTCCGGGCTCCTCGTCGGGCTCGGCTTCGCGTCACACATGGTGGAGATCGGCGGCGAGGTCGTGTGCCGCGGCCTCAAGCCCGGCGGACAGCCGTGGCGGATCGGAATCGAGCGTCCCGGATCCGACGGCGGAGGCCGGCCGATCCAGCAGGCGGTCGAGCTGCGGGACCGGGCGGTGGCGACCAGCGGGAGCTACCGCAACTTCCGAGACCTGGGCAGCGTCCTCGTGCACCACGTCCTCGACGCCCGGACCGGTCGGAACGCGCCGAACGGGGTCGTCAGCGTGTCGGTGCTCGCGTCGAGCTGCGCGTTGGCGGACGGTCTCGCGACCGCGCTGATGGTGGTGGGGCCGGACGAGGCCGAGCGGCTGATCGCCGCGTTCCCCGAGGAGGAGCTCGGCGTGCTCTTCCTGATGTCTGCGGACGGCGGGGTCGTCGAGCGGTCGTTCGGCTGGCCGGGTCGCTGACGAGCTGGGCACGGCTCTGCCTGCGGAGAAGCAGCTCAGCCTCCGCACGTCCTGCGCCGCGATCTGCGTCGTCCCCGGAGAGGCCCGCGGCTGTGAGCCGGAGACTGGCAGTGCACCAAAGAAAAAAAAGGCCCCGCCGAGGAACGTGTCCTCGGCGGGGCCTCGCATCCCTGCCAGAAGCCTCACGGCTCCCACACACACTGAGCTCCAATCCGCGGGAGGGGTAGCACGACCCGTGCCAAGCCTGTGGATTCTCAGCGGCGGCGCGGAACCCGGGCGGATTGGGGCGATCGCGGCGCCCCTTCGAGTGTTCGGCGGGGCTCGAGGGCGGTTCGTCGACGGCCGGCCGCCGGACCGCCCGGCGGGAAGCCGACGGAAGTCCGCCGAGATTCCGCTGCGCCGTCCGGAAGTTCCCGCTGCGCCGTATGTGCGGGACTGCGTCGCCCTCTCGCGCAGCGACGCGTTCCCGACGGGGTCGGTGCGCGTCCGGTCGGGACTACCCGCCGCGGGGTCCGGACCCAGGCTCGGCCGCGAGACGTGCCTTCGCGCGCTGCCAGGACTCCTCCATCTCGTCGAGGCCCGCGTCCTGCAGGCGGTCGCCGAGGTCGGCCTCGACCAGGCGGAACCGCGCGGTGAAGCGGTCGAGCGTGCCGCGCAGCGCCGACTCGGGCTCGATGCCTCGATGGCGTGCGAGGCTGCAGACCGCGAACAGCAGGTCACCGAGCTCGGCCTCCGCAGCGGCGTCGTCGCCGTCCGCCAGCGCCTCGTCGAGTTCGGCCAGTTCCTCGTCGATCTTGGCCCGGGGACCGTCCATGTCGGGCCAGTCGAAGCCGACGCGGGCAGCCTTCTCGCCGACGCGGAACGCTCGCAGCAGGCCCGGCAGCGAGGCCGGGACCCCGTCCAGCGTCCCGCGGGGCGCGTCGCCCTTCTCACGGCGTTTGATCGCCTCCCAGTTCGCGAGCACGGTGTCGGCGTCCTCGGCCACGACGTCGCCGAACACGTGCGGGTGACGGCGGACCAGCTTGTCGGAGATCGCGCGGGCGACGTCGGCCGCGGTGAAACGCTGCTCCTCGCCGGCGATCTGCGCGATCATCAGCACGTTCATCAGCACGTCGCCGAGCTCCTCGACCGTCTCCCCGTCGTCCGCTCGACGGACCGCATCGGCGGCTTCGTGCGCCTCCTCGAGGAGGTGGGGGGCCATCGACTTCGTGGTCTGCTCCCGGTCCCAGGGGCAGCCGTCGGGCGCCCTGAGGCGCGCGATCACCTCGAGCAGGGCCTTGAGGGCCTCCAGCGTACGTTCGGCTTCGTTCGACTCGGGCATCGCTGGACTGTAGGCGGGGGGCTGACCCCGAGAAACCAGGGCTCTGCGGTCGATTGCCACCGGCCCCGGCCTCGGACATCATGTGCGGCCCCGCCTGCCGTGACCTCCCGTCGGAAGCACAAGAAGACCGCCCAGGGCCTCGGCCTGACGGAGCGCGAGTTGGCGCTCGCGGAACTCCTCGACGAGGTCCTCGACGAGCTGCGCTGGCTGCAGATCCTCGGCTACGCGAACCAGTACCACCTCAATCGCGTCGGAGGGATCGACGAGGCCGAGCGGGACCGCATCCTCGAGGCCGCGACGCGCGCCGTCGACAAGGACGCGAAGGTCCACGAGTGGCGCGAGAGGCTCGGTCGGGTGAAGGCTGGTGCACTCCACGTGAAGAGGGCGATGGCCCGTGCGCGGCGTGACCAGGACCAGGGAGTGGTGCCACCCGCACCGCCGACGCCCGTCAGCAGGGTCCGTGCCGCCGCCGAGCTCGAGGGCGAGGAGACCGCATGACGCTGCTCGACGGAATCGAAGTGCGGGCGACGCCGTCGCACAGCCCGAATCGCGCGGTCCGCGTGCTGCACCTGTTCGCGAACTACAAGTGGACCGGCCCGGCCGATCCGGCGATCCGCTGCGCGGTGTGGCAGCGCCGGATGGGCGCGGTGGTCCGCTTCGCCCAGGCGGGGTTCACGCACCCGGGAGCCGAACACCGGATGGCGCGGGAGCTGTCGCTCGCGGGTCTGCCCGTCGTCACGGGTCTCGATCTCCGCAAGCACTTCCACGTGCGACGCACGGTCCACGACGCACGCACGCTGCGCGGGATCCTGGAGCGCGATCCGGTCGACGTGGTGCACGCGCACCTGCCGGGAGACCACCTGATCGCAGCGCTGGCGCTCCGGCGCTTCGGCGCGGGTCGGCCGCTCCTGATTCGCAGCATCTACGACCCGGACGCGCCGCGCCGCGGCTGGCGCGAACGACTCGCGTTCGGCGAGACCGACTCGGTGGTCGTGCCGACCGAGCGCTGCGCGCGCGCGGTCGCGGAGGCGTTCGAGCTCGGGCCGGATCGCGTGCTCTACCAGGATCCGCCGACCGAGTCCCACCGGAGCCGGATGCAGGGCAGTCTGCGCGCCGAGTTCGGTGTGCCGGACGATGCATTCCTGATCGGCATCACCGCGCGCATCCAGCCGCACAGGCGCTTCGAGTTCCTCTGGGAGGTCGCGGCGCAGGTCGTCAAGCGGCGTCCGCGCGTGCGCTTCGTGCTGCTCGGTCGGGGCGACGAGGAAGACGTGGAGCAGCTCGTCCGCGCTCCCGTCCGCGAGCTCGGTCTCGGCGAGCACGTGCTGCTGCCGGGCTACCTCTACGAGCCGCGCTACAGCCTCGCGCTCCGTGCGCTGGACGCCTTCGTGTTCCTCGTCCCGGGCAGCGACGGGACGTGTCGCGCGCTCCGCGAGGTGATGGCACTCGGCCTTCCGGTGGTCGCAACTCCGCGCGGGATGCTGCCCGACCTGCTGGGTGAGCACGCGGACCTCGACGAGGTCGGCGCCGCAGGCCTGATCCGGCCCGAGAAGGTCGAGAGCTGGGTCGAGACGCTGGTCGGCCTGGCCGATGACGGCCACGCGCGGGAGCGACTCGGAGCAGCCGCGCGCGCCCGCGTCGCGGGGCCGATGGACCCGCGGGCGGCGACACGCCGACTCCTGCAGCACTACCGCAGCCGGCTCGGCTGGTCAGGGGCGAGCGCGCGGTGAAGGTCTCGCTGCGAGCCGCCGTTCCCCCGGACGCGGCGCTCTGCCTCCGGCAGTGGATCGAGGCGTGTGCCGCATCGTCAGGAGGGCTGCCGCCGGGCGTCGAGCTGGTGCAGACGCGACTGATCCGCACGGTCGGGCGTGGGAGGCTGCCGGGTCTCGGCGATGCGTTCATCAAGGTGATGGGCTTCCCGCGGGGCAAGGACCGGCTGCGCTACGTGCACCGCGCGCTGCCCGCGCGCCACGAGTCCCTCGTGCTGGAGACCGTGAAGGCACGCGCACCCGACCTGCCGGTTCCGGAGTCGCTCGCCTGGGCGTCCCAGAGGGCTCTCGGGTGCTTGCCCCGCCTCTCGGTGCTCGTGACCCGCGGGCTCGAAGTCGACGCAGCCAGCCCCACGCCGAGCGTCGCGGACCGGGTCCTCGCCGCGCGCCGACTCTGCGAGGTCGGTATCGAGCACGGCGATCTGCACCACGGCAACTTCGTCCGCCTCACGGATGGGCGTACCGCCGCGCTCGACCTCCAGTCGGCGCGCGTGCACGGCGGATCTCTCGAACCGCGTGTCTGCGTCCGCATCGCCGCGAAGCTGATCGAGTCCGAGGGCGACGACGCGCTGGACGCGGTCGTCGACGGCGGCCTCGTCGCGGCTTCTGCGCGGGACGCGGTCCGTGCCCAGGCAGCCCGCCTGCGATCCGCGACGGTCGAACGTCGGGTGCGTCGCTGTCTCCAGGAGAGTTCGGAGTTCGCGAAGAGCATCGGCGTGGGTGCGGTGCGCCACGTGCGCCGCGGGGTTGCCCCTGGCCGCGCGCTGGTGCGCGTGCAGGAGCCCGACGCGCTCAGGCTCTGGATCGGAGACCGCGTGCGCGAGGTGCTCGACGGCTGCCCGCCGCTGTTCGTCGGGCTCGTGCGACCGCTGGTGCCCCAGCTCGGCGTGCGCCCGGCGCTGCTGCTCGGCTCGGACCAGGCTGCGGAGCTGCTCGACAGCGCGCGCCCCGATCTGCTCGCGGCGTTCGCTCGCTACCGGGCGCTCGCGCGGCTCGCCTGAGGTCAGCGCGAAGGGTCAGTCGCGCGCGGGTGCCGAGGTGCCGAACGTGCCCGGCAGAGCGTCCTCCGGCGGCCTCGTCGGCTCGGCGCGGTCCATCGCCAGGAGCTTCGCGTACTTGAGCTGCGCGTACCGCGCGGCCAGGCATGCGATCAGCAGGCCGCGCCATCCGTCCAGGAATCCGAGCTTGAGCACGTAGAAGCGGAAGAAGCGCGCCGCGGGGCGGGTCAGCAGGTCGGCCGGCCGCGCACGCTTGCCCCGGGCGTGCATCCCCTCGGCCATGATCGTCGTGTACCGCTCGATCGTCCGGAGATGGTCTTCGAGTCCGCGGTAGGCGTCGTGGAGCAGGCGGCCACGGAGTCTCCCGACCGAGCCCTCGAGCTGGACGTGGTCGTGTGGGTCATGGCCGCCCCAGTGGCCCCGGCGACGGTCGAAGAGCCGCAGCTTGCGGTCTGGGTTCCAGCCGCCGAAGCGGATCCAGCGCCCGAGGTAGCTCGTGCGCCGGCGCATCTCGTAGCCGGCGTGGCTGCCGAAGCCGGAGGAACGGAGCGCTTCGATCTCGGCCACGAGGGTCGCCGTGCAGCGCTCGTCGGCGTCGAGGCAGAGCACCCAATCGTGCTGCGCCTCGCGGATCGCCCACTCCTTCTGCGCGACGTGGCCCGGCCAGGGGCGTTCGACGACGCGCGCGCCGAGCGAGCGCGCGAGGTCCTGCGTGCCGTCGGTCGATCCCGAGTCGACGACGAGGATCTCGTCGCAGAACTGGAGGCTGCGCAGGCAGTCGGCGATCCGATCCGCCTCCTGGTAGGCGATCACGACGCCCGAGAGGGAAGGGCGACTCGTCACGGCCCGCCTCCGATCAGTTCGCGGTAGAGCCGGTCGTAGCCCTCGACCATCCGGGCCGGCAGGAACTCGGCTTCGATCCGCGCGCGTCCCGCTGCGCCGAGCCGCGCGGCGAGTTCCGGATCGAGCCCGACGCGGGTCAGGGCCGCAGCGAGTGCGTCTGGCTCCCCGGGCGCGACGAGCACGCCGGTCTGTCCGTCGACGACCGCTTCGGCGAGACCTCCGACGCGGCTGGCGACGATCGGCAGGCCTGCAGCCATGGCCTCGAGTGCGGCGATACCGAGGCCCTCGGCGCGGGAGGGCAGCACCGAGATGTCGGCCGCGCTGAGCAGGTCGCCGACCGCGTCCCAGCGGCCGAGCCAGGACACGCGCCCGGTGAGAGCGAGCCGCGCGGCCTCGGCCTCGAGGGCGGCGCGTTCGGGGCCGTCGCCCGCGACGGCCAGCCGGAACCGATCGTCCAGTCGGCGGAGCGCCTGGAGCAGCACGTCGATGCCCTTGCGCGGCACGAGCGTGGCCGTGGTCAGCAGGACGACGTCGCCCTCGCGGGCGCCGAGCTGCGCCCGGACCTCTGCGCGGGCACGCCTCGCCTCGACGCGGGTCGGATCCACCGCACTCCAGATCGTCCGGATCTTGCCGGCGTCGACTCCACCCTCGCGGAGCAGGCGGCTGACCGCGGGCGCGATGCCGACCGCGCGATCGACGAGGCGACCGTAGATCAGTCGGTTGCGGAGATTGCGCCGGACGGGGCGGTCCATGCGGCGCGTCGAGACGGTCGGCACGCCGAGCGGTCGGGCGGCCAGGCCGCCGAGCCAGGTGGCGCGGCCGGTGTGCATGTGGACGAGCTGCGCCCCCGCGTCCCGGATCGCGCGGCGCAGCTTGCCGACGGCCGGGAGGTCGGCATCGGAGCGCATCCGGATCGCTGCGACGCGCAGTCCGAGATCCGCGGCGCGCGCGGCGGCGGCCGATCCGGGGGGGCAGGCCAGGACCGGGTCCCAACCGCGCTCCCGGAGCCCCTCCAGCAGGAGGAACACCTGGACTTCGCCCCCGCTGAAGCCACGTTCGGCATCGATGTGGAACACGACGGGGGCGGGCATGCGTGCGGGATTCTAGGTCGGCCTCCCCCGCGTTCTCGCCCGGACTTCGGATGCCGGTCCGGAGGAAGCGGAGTTCGGCGTGGCATGGGCTCTGCGGGCACGTCTATAGTTCGCGGCGGAATCAGCGTCGGGCACGGCCCTCCGGCCGTCTCCGGCGGGCCGCGCCGAGCCGACTCCGGCGAGTTCCCTCGGCGCGAACCGTGCCCTGGGCCTCGATCGCTCACCGACCGATGGACATCCACGACGCGCAGCGGGAAGCCGGCGGACGTTCCCCCCACGGTTGGACGGATTCCGCCGTCGCGAGTCGGCCGCTGACCCGTGATCCCTCGGGCCCCAGGTCCGACGCGGGCGCTCGGGACGCGGCGGGACCCTCCGCGCCCGACGAATCCGTGCCGATCGAGATCCCGGTCGTCCCCGAAGGCGCGGTGCTGCCGCGCCTCGATCGGCCGCCGCGCCGGGTGCTGTTCTTCGGCAAGAGCAAGTCGCGGTCGCGCTGCACCGGCGCGCTCGTCGATGCCCTGGAGCGCAACGGCCTCGAGGTTCGCTGGCGCAGCATCCCGAAGCTCCGGCGGTGGATGGGGCGGCGGCTGGCGCTGGACTTCGTGCGCCGCGAGTTCGCGAGGTTCCGTCCCGACCTCGTGTTCGTGTTCTTCATGGACCTGCCCGAGGTCCTGCTCGACGAGTTCCAGGGGCGGACGACGATCGTCCAGTGGATCGAGGAGGCGTTCCCGGAGTTCTCGTCCCGCCAGGTCGAGTACGTGCGCCGCGTCGACCTCGCGTGCTTCAGCGATCCCGAGCTGCTGCCGCGGCTCCGGGAACTCGGGATGCGCCACGGCGTGTTCCAGATGAGCGGCTTCTCGACGCGCTACCACTACCCGGCGAAGCGGCGTCGGCCCGTGCGGGACCTCGCGTTCATCGGCGGGCCGGGCGTCGACCGGCAGCGGGCGCGGTTCCTGCTGGAGCTCGCGCGGCACTGGCCGATCGACGTGTTCGGGCTCGGGTGGGAGGACTACCGGGGCGTCCATCGCAACCTGCGCATCCGCGGGCGCGTCGACAACCACGGCTACCGCCGGATCTGCGCGAACAGCCGGATCGTGCTCGGGATGAACCAGTTCAACCAGGATCGGCTGTACTTCAGCAACCGGATCTGGCTGACCCTGGCGTGTCGAGGATTCCACCTCACGCACCACGTGCCCGGGATCGAGACGCTTTTCGGCCGGGGCGAGCACCTCGACTGGTTCCACGACCTCGACGAGGCCGTGGCGAAGATCGAGCGCTACCTGGGCGACGAGCCGGCCTGCGAGCGGATCGCAGAGGCCGGATGGCGGCTGGCGGTCGGCAAGCACCAGTACGAGCACCGGATCGCTTCGGTGCTGGACGTCCTGGCCGGCCGCGTCGTCCCCGGATCCGATGTGAGCGGATGGTCGGCCGGTTCGCCGAGGCGGTTCGGGCTGCTCCGCGGTGACCGGGCGGGCCCGGTCTGACATCCTGGGCCGCTCGCCTCGCGAGTCGGCGACAGATCGCGGGCTCCGCTGGCCGATGAAGTCGAGGCTGGGGCTAGCATCGCGCCGCCCCGACCCGGTCCACCCGAATCCGATGTCCGCCAACCCGGCCTCGTCACTGCTCGGCACCACGACGTCCGCGTCGTCGAGTCCGGTCCGATGGTCGCGCGGCGCATGGACTCCCGAGGTGGCGGCTTGACCCGGGTGCTGATCCTCAAGACTGCGGCGCTCGGCGACGTCCTCCGGACCACGTCGATCCTGCCCGGCCTCGCCGCCCGCTATCCGGACCTGCACGTGACCTGGGTGACCGCACCCGAGGCCCGTGAACTCGTCCAGGCGCACCCGCTCGTGCACTGCGTCGAGGTGGTCCGCGTCGAGGACTCCGACCAGGTGCGTCGCCTCGGTGAACGGCTCGCCGGGCAGGCCTGGGATCGGGTGCTGTCCTTCGACGACGAGCTGCCGATGTGTCGCCTCGCTTCTGCGATCGACAGCGACGGTCTGTCCGGCGCGTTCGTCGGTCCGGACGGCCGGCGTGCCTACACCGATGACGTCGACGCGTGGTTCGGCATGGGGCTGCTCGCCCGCGACGGTCGAGAGGCCGCCGACCGGCGGAAGCGCGAGAACGCCCGCTCCCACGCGGCGATCTTCGCGGACATGCTGTCGATCCAGATCGGGCGGCCCGAGCTGCCGATCGACCCGAGTCGGGTCGACACCGCGCGCTTCGCGCTCGGTCTCGACGAGCATCCGCCGCACTGGCCGCGGATCGGGCTCAACACGGGCGCCGGCAGCCGTTGGCCCACCAAGGCGATCCCGGTCGAGCGGGTCGTCGAGCTGGTCGACCGGCTGCACGTCCGTCACGACGGCCAGGTCGTGTTCCTGCTGTTCGGTGGGCCGGACGAGATCAACCGCAACCGCGAGATCCTCGGCGGGATCGAACGTCTTCCCGGTGACGTGCGCGTCGTCGATGCGGGCGTCGAGAACGCGATCCTCGACTTCGCCGCCCAGATCGACACGTGCGACGTGCTGATCACCTCGGACAGCCTCGGGATGCACGTGGCGATCGCCCGTGTGATCCCTGTGGTGGCGTTCTTCGCGCCGACCTCGGCGGCGGAGATCGAGCTCTTCGACGCCGGCGAGAAGGTCGTCAGCACGAGCTCCGACTACTGCTCGTACCGGACCGACGCGGACAACTCGTCGATCACGGCCGAGCGTCTGACCGACGCGACCATCCGCGTGCTCGAGGCGGCGCGGAGCGCCGATGCGCTGGCGCGCCGCCGCGAGGCCTGACGGCCTGTCCGGCTCGACTCCATCGAGTCCGTCAGCGCTCGGTCATCGCGACGAGGTAGCGGTCGGTCATACCCGCCACGTAGTCGCAGACGGTGCGCTCGAGGCCGTCGGTCTCGACCCTGGCACGCACGGCGGCCGGGAGATCGTCGGGGGCGCCGACGAACCGTTCGAACGCCCGGCGGATCCGGTCGCTGCCGTGCTCCATCACCTCGAGCACGCGGCGTGACCGGTAGAACTTCGCGCGCAGGAACTCCAGGACCTCGTGGCCGAGCACCGTCGCCTCGTCGCTGTGACGGACCTGCGGCGTGCTCCCCACAGCCTCGTTCCAGCCAGCGTTGGTCGTGCGGATCAGATCGCCGATCAGGTGCGCGATCATCGCGCCGATCACGCCGGCCGCACCGGCGTCCCGGCGCTCTGCTGCCGCGCGGTCCCACAGCCGGAGCCCCGTGAGGTCGGAGACGACGAACACGCCTGCGCGGAGCCCGTCGTCCAGGTCGTGGCAGAGGTAGGCGATCCGGTCGCAGAGGTCGACGACCCGCGCCTCGAGCGCCGCGCTGCCCGGCTTGCCGACGAGGTCGGGTGCGAGCGGGAAACCGTTCGGCACGGCGCCCTTCAGCAGCGCCCGGCGCGTCTGCCAGGTCAGGTTGAGTCCGTGTCCGTGCCCGTAGCGGTCCTCGATCCGGTCGACGACGCGCGCGCCCTGCGCGTTGTGGCGGAACCCGCCGTGGGCCGCCATCAGCTCGTCGAGGGCGCGCTCGCCGACGTGCCCGAACGGGGGGTGACCGAGGTCGTGGGCGAGTGCGATCGCCTCGGCGAGATCGCCGTTGAGCCGGAGCGAGGCGCTGACCGCGCGGGCCATCTGCGACACCTCCAGGGAGTGCGTCATCCGGCTCCGGAAGTGGTCACCCTCGTAGGCCGCGACCACCTGCGTCTTGTGCTGCAGGCGTCGGAACGCGGTGCTGTGGATGATCCGGTCTCGATCGCGCTGGAACGCCGTCCGCAGCGGGTCGGGCGCCTCGGGACGGCGCCGCGCCGCGTCGCGTGCGTGCGCGGCGTGGCGTGACAGGACCCGGAGTTCGCGGTCCTCGAGGTCTTCGCGGCGAATCCAGGTCACGATGCTGCGCGGGTGGCGGGGCTCTGCAGCCCGATGCGACGCGGGCCGGTTCCCCGTCGAGGGAACCGGCCCGGACTGGTACCCCCTAGGGGACTCGAACCCCTGTTCCTTGGCTGAGAACCAAGTGTCCTAGGCCTCTAGACGAAGGGGGCTTGTGAAGGGGCAACGAAGCTAGCCGCGCGATGTTGCGGGTCAAGTTCGCCAACGCGCGCAGCCTCAGGCTGACGGGGACCCGGCCCCTCCGAGAGACCGAGTGGTTCGACGGAGCATCCCGCCGTCGTTGGAACTTCGAGCGCGCCGCGGGAAGATCCACGCCGCTGCGGCGTCCCTGGACGGCAGTTCCAGCCCGCACGCGCTCCCAAGACCATGCGCCACCTCGTCACCGGAGGAGCCGGCTTCGTCGGCTCGCACCTCGTCGCTGCTCTGCTCGCGCGGGGCGATGAGGTCGAGGTCCTCGATGACCTCTCCGGCTTCGGGCACGCGGATCGCGTCGCCGCCGATCGTCCGACAGCGGGCAGCAGGGTGCATCCGCTCTGCGCCTGGACCCACGGGTCCGTGCTCGACCCGCGCGCCGTGGAGCGGGTCGTGGCCCGGGTCGACCGCGTCTGGCACCTCGCGGCCGTCGTCGGCGTGCCGCGCGTGCTGGCCGACCCCCGTCGCGCGGTCCGGGTCAACCTCGAGGGCACCGAGGTCGTGCTCGACGCCTGCGTCGCGGCGCGTGTGCCCCTCGTGTTCACGTCGAGCTCCGAGGTCTACGGCGACCGCGCCGGCGAGCTGCTCCGCGAGGACGACCCGGTCTCTCCCGGAGCGACGACCTCGATGCGAGGCTCCTATGGAGCGTCGAAGGCGCTCGCCGAGTGGTCGCTCGCGGCGGTCCGGAGAACGACCGGCCTGCCGATCCTGGTGGCTCGCCTGTTCAACACGGTGGGGCCCGGTCAGAGTGCGGGGCACGGCATGGTCCTGCCTCGCTTCGTCGAGCAGGCGCGGCGGGGGCGTCCGCTGACGGTCTACGGCGACGGCGCGCAGCGGCGCTGCTTCGCGGACGTCCGTGATGTCGTCGAACACCTCGTCCGCCTCGCCGATCTCGACGGGGCGTACGGCGGCACGTTCAACCTCGGTTCGCGGGTCGAGTCCACGATCCTCGGGCTGGCCGAGCTGGTCCGGGATCTCGCGGGGACGGGGGCCGAGATCGCGCACGTGCCGTGGGCGGAGGCGTTCCCGGGTGAGGAGCGGGACGTCCGCGGCCGCCTTCCGGACCTGTCGCGCCTCGCGGCCGCCGTCGGGTCCGTTCCGACGACCCGGCTCGAGACCACGATCGCAGCGATGCTGTCCGAGGGCGCACGGGCAGCTGCGCCGGCGCCCTGAACCACGTCGTTGCTCCGGGCTCCCGTCGGCTCGTCGTGGGACCGGCCGGGAACCGCGCTATGCTCCTCCGCCCGCACCTTGGCTGAACTGACCTGCACCGTCCCTGACGACCTCCCCGGCGTCCGCTTCCAGGACTTCCTGGAACGGACCTGGCCGAGCGCCGACCGCACGTTCCTGCGGCGACTGGTTCGCGACGGCCTCGCGACGGTCAACTACGAGGCGGTGCACGGCCATCGTCGGCTGAAGCCCGGTGACCACATCCGTGTCGAGCTGCCCGACGGGCTGGCCGAGCTGCCGGAGCACAGGGGTTCGCGCGGCACCGTCGACCCGGATCGGCCGGTCGAGCTCACCGTCCTCGCGGAGAACGAACTCTGCCTCGTGCTGGACAAGCCGACGGGGCTCCCGTGCGTGCCCGATCGAGCGGGCCGGACCAGCGGCGTGCACGGCATGCTGCCCGCGCTGCGTCCGGACGGAGACCTGCGCATCGCGCACCGGATCGACCGGTTCACGTCCGGATGTCTCGCGATCGCGAAGGGCATCGAGGGCGCGCGTTGGCTCGACCTCTGCTTCCGCGAACGGCGTGCCCAGAAGGAGTACCTGGCGCTCGTCGAGGGCGTGGTGCGGCGCGACGCGTTCCCGATCACGCGGGCACTCGGCCCGGACAAGAAGCGTCCCGGCAAGGTGACCGTCGTCGCGTCCGGTCAGAAGAAGTCGCGCGACGCCCACACGGACGTCGAGGTCGTGGAGCGGTTCGCTGCGCACACGCTGCTCGTCGCGCGCCCGCGGACCGGCCGCGGCCACCAGATCCGTGCACACCTCAGGAGCATTGGCCACCCGCTGGTCGGTGACGTCGACTACGGGTCGAAGGGGCCGCTGCTCCTGTCCCACATCAAGCGCGGCTACAAGGCCCGCACGGGTGCGTTCGAGAAGCCGCTCCTCGAGCGGATGTTCCTGCACGCGCACCGCATCCAACTACCGATGCCGGAGGGCATCGCTCCGGTCGACGCGGAGGCGCCGATGCCGACCGACCTCACCCTGGTTCTCGACAAGCTCCGCCGCTTCTCGTCGCCGCGGGACGCACGCATGGAGTACGACGCATGAGGCTCAAGGTCGCGCCCGGGGACTTCCGTGTTCGCGAGTCGCTCGACTTCGTCGAGGACCGGAACGGGCCCTACTTCATCCATCGCCTGCGCAAGGAGAAGCTCGACACGCTCGAGGCGATCCGGATCGTCGCGGCCGAGGCCCGCGTCGACCGCGCGAAGATCGCGTTCGCGGGGCTCAAGGACCGCCAGGGCGTGACCGAGCAGTGGATCAGCATCGAAGGGGCCCGGCTCGACTATCGGGGGCGAGGCGTCGAGGTGCGGTTCTTCGGCAGGTCGGCCGAGCCGCTGACCAGCAAGCAGAGCCACGGCAACGACTTCGCGATCGTCGTGCGGGACCTGGACCGGCGGGAGCTCGACACGTTCGAGGCGCGGCTGCCCGAGGTGCGGCGCTCCGGTTTCGCGAACCTCTTCGACGACCAACGCTTCGCCTGTCTGAAGCACGAGCAGGGCTTCGTGATGCGCGAGGTCCTGCGGGGGCGTTACGAGAAGGCGCTCCGGGACCTGATCGCGAAGCCGTCGCCCCGTGCGATCACCGGCGACGTCGCGCTGAAGCGAGCGCTCGCGCACGCCTGGGGGGACTGGGAGCGCTGCAAGTCGATCGCACGCGGTCCGATCTGGCGTCGGCTCTTCGAGCACCTGATCCATGATCCGGGTGACTTCCGCGGCGCGCTCGAGCTCCTGCCGTCCCGCCAGAAGCTGATCCACGCGTTCGCGTTCCAGTCCTACCTGTGGAACCGAGCGGTCGACCTCTTCCTCAAGCGTCGGGTCGCGGCCGAGGACCAGCTCGTCGTGCGAACTCTCGCCGGGCAGCACACCTCCTGGCGATCCCTGGAAGCGCCCGCGCGCGCCGCGCTCGAGGCGGCCGAGACGCCGCTCTGCGGCCGGGAAGGACCGGCCGGCGATCCTGACTTCGCGTCGGCGATGGGGCGCGTGTTCCGCGACGCCCACCTCGACGCCGAGTCGTTCCGCACGCACCAGGTCAGCGGCATGGTCCTGCGTCAGGAGCCGCGCGATCTCGTCTGCCGACCGCGCAAGCTGACCGTCAGCGGGCCGGAACGCGACGAGCGGCACCGCGGCCAGCACAAGCTGGAGCTGCGTTTCGGGCTTCCGCGCGGCGCCTACGCGACCATGCTCGTCAAACACCTGTTCCCGTCGAGCCGACCCGGTTGGCACGGCGGAAGGCACTTCGAGGACGAAGACTGATGACCGAGAAGACGTTGGGAATCATCGGCGGATCCGGGCTGTACGACCTGCCCGGCCTGACGAACGCCACCGAACACGAGATCGAAACGCCGTTCGGACGGCCTTCGGACGTGATCGTGACCGGCGAGCTGGACGGCGTGCGCTGTGCGTTCCTGCCGCGTCACGGCCGTGGGCACCGGATCGCGCCGCACGAGCTGCCGTTCCGCGCGAACATCCACGCGATGAAGCAGCTCGGCATGGGCTGCATCATCGGGATCTCGGCGGTCGGCAGTCTGCGTGAGGAGATCGTTCCCGGCGACCTCGTGCTCATCGACCAGTTCCTCGACCGGACGCGGGGCCGCACCGAGGAGTCGACGTTCTTCGGCGACGGCTGCGTCGCGCACATCCACTTCGCCGATCCGGTGTGGGAGCCGCTCCGCCAGCTCGCGCTGGCAGCGGCCCGCGAAGTCAGCGGAGGCGACGTCCACGACGGCGGAACCTACGTGTGCATGGAAGGGCCAGCGTTCTCGACGCGCGCCGAGTCGCACTTCTACCGGTCCACGGGAGCGCACGTGATCGGGATGACGAACCTCCAGGAGGCCAAGCTCGCCCGCGAGGCGGAGATCGCCTACGCGACGATCGCGCTGGCCACCGACTACGACTGCTGGCGTGAGAACGAAGCCGCGGTGGACGCCGCGTCCGTGATCGCGGTCGCGATGGCCAACGTCGAGAAGGCGAAGCGCGTCGTCGCCGACCTCGTCCGGCGCATCTCGGAGCTCCCGGAGCCGATCGTCTGCGGCGGCGTGCTCGAGCACGCGATCATGACGAGGCCCGACATGATCTCCGCGGACGCGCGGCGGCGGCTCGCGCTGTTGATCGGCCCCTACCTGGGCGACTGACGGCTCGGGGCGCGATCGAGTCACAGGCTGCGGGCGCGCGCGTCGCGCAGCGGGTCTGGCCAGGGTTAGACTCCGCGCCATGGATCCGCTGTCCCGCCGTTCGTTCCTCAAGGCAGCCGGCCCAGCCGTGGCCGCGCCCTGTTTCGTGCCGCGCCGGCGCCGTGCCGCTCGCCCCGCCGCCGTGTCCAGCGCCAACGGCCTCGTCTCGGTCGAGATCGCGGTGCGCAAGATGCTCGAGGGTGTTCCGCCGGTCGATGCGGCGGTGCTCGGCGTGGAGCCGGTCGAGAACGACCCTGACGACATGACGGTCGGCTACGGAGGTCTGCCGAACGCGGATGGCATCGTCGAACTCGACTCGTGCGTGATGGACGGTCGTTCGGGGCTCGCCGGAGCCGTCGCGTGTCTGCGCAACATCAAGAACCCCGCGCAGGTCGCGCTCCAGGTGATGCGACGCACCGACCACGTGCTGATGGTCGGGGAGGGTGCGCTGCAGTTCGCGCGGATGCACGGTTTCACCGAGGAGAACCTGCTGACCGAGAAGGCCCGCAAGGCTTGGGTCGCGTGGCGGGAGCGGCTCTCCGACAAGGATGACTGGGTGGACCCGGAGGAGAACGGCGAGTTCGGCAAGGACTTCGTCCGGACGACCGGCACGATCCACGTCGGCTGCGTGGACGCGAACGGCGACGTGGGCGGTTGCACGACCACTTCGGGCCTCGCGTTCAAGATCCCGGGCCGGGTGGGGGACTCTCCGCTGATCGGCTGCGGGAACTACGTCGACAACGAGGTCGGTGTCGCCGGGTCGACCGGACGAGGCGAGGCCGTGATCGTCACGAACGGCGGCCACCGCGTCGTCGGCTACATGGCGGACGGCAAGTCACCGACCGACGCATGTCTCGCGGCGCTGCGGGACGTCGTGCGCTTCACGAAGGTGCAGCGCCTGCTCCGTGCCGACGGCAGGCCCGACTTCCAGGTCAAGTTCTACGCGATCAACAAGGCCGGTGAGATCGGCTCGGCCGCGCTCTACCCGACGCGCTACGCGCGGGCGACCGAAGCGGGCGCAGAACTCGCGGACGCGGCGGCGCTCTTCGAAGGCTGAGGTCGCCGGAAGGGGTCAGCGACCGCGCGGCTCGAGTTCGATCCGGCCGGCCTCTGCCTGGTCGATCCGGCGCATGCGTCCGACCCACTCCTCGAACTGCGCGGCTGGGATCGTTCCCGGTCGGAGCGCGAAGCGTCGATCGATGCGGATGCGCTCGCCGTCCAGCGGCGTGAACGAGAGGCTGTAGTCGACCATCGGGTGGACCTCACGAGCCGGGGTGGGCACCTGGACCCAGCGGTATCCGGGGCCTGGATCGACGGTCAGTGACCAGCTCTCGGCGGTCAGGCCCGCGAGCCGGAGTGGGTGCTGGCGCGGACCCTGGTCGCCGTAGCGCTGGAACGCCTCGCTGCGCGGGATCGGGAGCGGGAGCTGGGCGCGCCCGGCCTCGCCCTCCTGGAGCGCACTCCTCCGCCGTAGCGTCAGGCGTGCCCGGAACCGCTCCCCGGTCGGCGGGGGATCGAGCTCGGCGGCGACCACCTGCCAACCCTCGAAGAGCTGCGCGCCGAGGCTTCGCCCGACGAGCACGCGTCGGTTCGCGTCCAGGTCGCGCACCTGCTGTGCGAGTCCGTAGCCCGGTGCGTCGCGGAGCGAGAGCGTGGCCTCGAGGGTCGCGCTGCCGTCCTCCGCGAGAGTCAGGACGGCGTCGACGTCCCAGCCCGGTGCCCCGGCCCCGGCCGGGCCCGCGGGCACGCGCACCGAGGCTCCGTCGTCGGCGAAGATGGCGGCCGCGCCGACCAGCGCGCCCGGAACGAAGCCGAGCGGTGTGTGGCGCGGCAGGTTCGCGAACAGCCACAGCGGTTCACCGTCCGATGGCTCGATGCGCGCCGCGGGGTCGGAGATGTCCTCGTCCCCGCCGAACATCGGCGGCGTCGCGCCCAGCACGGTCTCGTTGCCGGCGGACACCGCGGCGTGGCGGAGCGGCACGCCCGCTGCTTCGAGGAGCGCCAGCTCGAGGAAGAACCGCGGCCCCTGCCGCCTGAGGAGGATTGCGGTCGGGTCTGCCGCGCCACGCTCGACCGCGATCTGGTCGTGGATCCAGGCGTGGATCGCGCGCGCGCGGGCGAGGTCGCCCTCGACGCCGGAGCAGATCGCCGCCGCCGCCTCCTCGACCCAGGGAGACGTCCTCCCGCGGAAGCGGCTCGCCGCGCGGATCTGGCGCGCCGCGGCGCCGGGGCTCCGATCCTGGCCGTAGATGGCGAGAGGGACGAGCTCCTCGAGCGGCGGGGGCATGCGCTCGGGGCGGAGTCTCGGCATGTCCC